>JAUYSH010000037.1 GCA_030696455.1 Elusimicrobiota bacterium | reverse complement strand
CCCCCGCCGCCCCGAGCAAGCTGCCCCGCTCCCTGTGGGGCCTGTTCTGGGGCCACCACATCACGACCGTCTTCGGCGTGAACTTCCACGTCCTGAGCCTTCCGTTCCTCGTCAAGGACGCGCTCGGCATGGGCCTGGCCGCGATGGGCCTGGCCCGCAACATCCACATGGGCTCGATGGCGCTCGTCAATTTATTGCCCATCGGCTACCTCATCGACCGGACCGACTACCGCGTCGTGTTCATCGCGACCTCGCTCGCGCGCGCCTTGCTGATGGCCGCGATCCCGCTTTTGTTCATGTCCGCAGGCCTGCACTTCACCGTGCTGGCCGCCATCATCGCGGTCAACCCGATCTTCCAGAGCGTGATGATCGTCGCCGACGGCGCCGCGCGCAAGTCCTTCCTCGGCAAGGATCCCAAGCTCAACAAGGACGCGGCCGCCACGATCGGCAAGTGGGACTCGCTGGCGGGGATGCTGATGCCGCTCGTCGCGGGCTGGGGTGTGGGGATGCTGGTCACGGGCTTCGGCCTCGGCGGCTACGCTTTGGCCTACGGCGTCTACGGCGCCCTGCTGGTCGCGTCGATCCCTTTCTACTGGTTCATGGTCCGCGACGCGCGCTTCCCCGGCAACGACAGGATGGGGCCGTTCGCCTTCGCCGCGCAGGTCGCCGGCTTCATCGGCGCGCTGCTGGCGAGCATGATCCATCCCGTCACCCTGCTCCTGACCTGGTCCTTCCGTTCGTTCTTCGCCCACGTCCGCCCGGAGTTCCCGGCGGCCTTCGGCGCCCGCGCGCTGTGGGCCGCCCGCGAGGCGCTCGTCGCGCTCGCCGGGGCGGCGCTTCTGCCGCTGGCCTTGCTGAAGCTGCTGTTCAAGATCCCCGGCGCGATCAAGGCCGCGCGCGGCAAGTCCGGCCCGCGCCGCTCCTTGCCCGAAGTCCTCGACGGATATAAGCAAATGGAAGGCGTCGCCTTCATCCTGCGCAACCGCATCCTGCGCATTCTGACCTTGGTGATGGCCCTCGAGGTCCTGCTCATCGACGCCCTGCCCTTCGTGCTGATCCCGAGCCTGATCACCGACGCGCTCGGCAAGGCGCCGGCGCTCCTGTCGGTCCCGCTGTGGGCCGCGGCGATCCCCGCGGCGCTGGCCGTGCTCGCCGCGGGGGCGCGCGCCTTCACGCGGTTCAAGTCGTGGCGGCCGGCGGGCGGCCTCGCGGCCGCGGCCGCCGCGATCGCCGCCGTGTCCTTCTTCCCGTCGATCCTTCTCGTCCAGGTCGCGACCGCGGGCGGCATCATGGGCCTTTTGTTCTCGGTCGAGTACGTCGGGCGCTTCATCCCCTCGGCCCGCCTCGAGGGGGAGAAAGGCGACAAGATCATCGAGAAGCACGGCCACGGCCGCTTCTACCGTCGCGCGGCCTTCGCCTCCCTGCTCTTCTGGGCCCTGCTGGCGCCCGTCTACCTGACGGCGGGGATGTTCTGGGTCAACCTGGCGATCATCGCCGCGGTGCTCTTCACGGTTCAGTTCTTCCACGCGCCCGTCGGCATCGTCATGGAGCCGGTCAAGCGCGCGCAGATGGACGACGACAAGCTCGCCCGCATCGAGAGCGCCGTGTTCATGATCGACGTCGCGCTGCAGTCCGTCGGCGCTCTGATGCTGGGCCTGCTGCTCGACTTCGCGGGCCTGGCGCCGGCGCTGATCGCGACCGCCGTCTTCCTGACGATCACCGCGGTCCTGCAGTACAACGTGCCGCGCTGGATCTTCCCGGACGGCAACCACCCCGAGAAGAAGGCGTAAAAATCCCTCGAGAAACCTCCGCGGCGGAGCCCTGTTTAAAATGTCACATTTTTTGTGAGGAAAGTTGTTGACAAATATGAGGTGTCATGTTAAAACAGTGCCAGCGGAAGGCGGAGGGAACATGAACGCGAAATCGATGGTGGCCAAAGACCTGATGCCCTGGCTGTTCGTGGCGAGAAGCGCTTCGTGGCGGCCTTTCGCGAAGGTCCGGTGCGAGGGAGGGAAGTGCGTGTGGACGGAGCGGCCCCGGGGGCGAAACTCGAAGCGCGCCCAGGCCTGCGCCGCCTAAAGGCGCCGCTCCCGGCGGGGTTCGCCTCAGGCGAACGCTCCGGGAGCAAGCAGCAAAAAAGCGAGCGGCCGGTCCCCGAGGGGGCCGGCCGCTTCATTTAGGCGTCGAGGATTATTTTCCGGCGACGACGATGACGCCGCAGGCGATGCGCCCGCCCGCGTTGCCGACCGGCTGGCTGAAGTCGTCCTCTTTCTCGTGCAGGACGATCGAGCGGCCGGCGACGGGGTTCTTGCCCTTGAGGGAGGCCTTCGGCAGGACCGCCTCGAAGGTCGCCTTCCCGTCCTGGACGGTCACGTTGCCGAAGTCGCCGGGATGCGCCTTCTTGGGATCCTTGAGAGCGTGGCCGTGGGGTGCGCCCTTGGGGTTGTAGTGGCCGCCGGCGGCCTTGCCCGAGTCCGAGCAGTCGCCGAACTCGTGGATGTGCATCGCGTGGGACGTCCCGGGGACGCCGGTCAAGGTCACGGTGACCTTCAATCCGCCCTTGACGTCCTCGAAGCGAGCCGTGCCGGAGATGGGGGAGCCCTCGGCCGTGCCCTGGATGCGCGCGACGCCGACTTCTTTTTTCGAGCCGCCGGCGTGGGCGGCGGCGGCGACGGCGAGCAGTCCTGCGACGATGAGTTTGATCGGTTTCATGGCATGAGCCTACAACATCGCCGCCTCGGATGTCATGCGCCGGTTTCGCGACGGCCGCTTTGCCGTTAAGCCTCGATCAGGTCGACGCCGGCCGCTCGGCGAGCTCCAAATAGGCGGCGTCGTGCGCCGTCAGCGAGTGCGCCTGCGCCGGCTGCGAGAGCCGGGACGCCGCCGCCGGCCCCGGAGGCGCGTCCACCTCCAAAGGGAACAGGCTCAGGAGCTCGAGGACGCGCGCGCCTTGAGCCTCGCTGAGGCGCTTGCGTCGCCGGGCGGGGACGACGACGTTGGCGACCTCATACCACCATAAGGCCGGTATCCAAAGCGAGCTGTCCTCCGTGACGCGCGAGAGGATCTTCTCGGCCCGCGAGGAATGTTCGTCCGGAAGCGCCCAGGCCATGGCGGCGGACGCGTCGATGACGAAATCCATCAGCGGCGGCCTTCCTGGACCAGCGCCTTGATGTCGAACACGCTCGGGATCTGGCCGCGCAGCTCCCGAAGGTCGGCCTTCAGCTTGGCCAGGGACTGCGCGTCGGCCTTGTCGCCGGGGGGGGGAGAAGCCTCGCGACGTCCTTGCCGCGCCTGCGGATCACGTAGGCCGTTCCGTTCTCCGCGTCGCGCAGCAGCTCGGAGAGGCGGGTCTTGGCCTCGAAGGAGCCGATGTAGCGGCTGGCCCGGGGTTTCTTCATACGACCGGTTTAACAGGCCAGTTGAGTGTTGTCAAGACGCCGTCTACGCGTCTATTAGGCCGGGACGGCGTGGCCTTTGCGGGCTTTGATCTCCGCGGTGATCAGGGGCAGGAGCTCGGAGTATTCTCCGACCACCGCGATCGAGGCCATCTGCATCAGGGGGCAGTCCTTGTCCGAGTTGATGGCGACGATCGTGCCGGACGCGGCCATGCCCGCCAGGTGCTGGATCTGGCCGGAGATGCCGACGGCGACGTAGAGCTTGGGCCGCACCGTGCGTCCGGTCAGGCCCACCTGGTGCTTGTAGGGAATCCAGCCCGAGTCCACGGCGCGGCGGCTGGCGCCGACGGCGGCGCCCAGCGCGTGGGCGAGGTCGAAAAGGGGCTTGAAGCCGTCGGCGGAGCCGAGGCCGGCGCCTCCGGCGACGACCTTCTCGGCCGCGCCGAGGTCGATCTCGCGTGATTCTTCTCCCTGGAAGGAGACGAATTCGCTGACGGACGCGCCCGGGTCGAAGGAAACGGCCTCGACGGGGGCGGCGGCGCCGGCGGGCTCGGCGCGGGGGAACGTCATGGCCGCGACGGTCAACACGGCGACGGGCGATTTGAATTCCACCTCGGCGATCAGATTGCCGCCGTAGTAGCCGCGGCGGACCTTTCCGTCGGCGAGGATCTCGGTGACGTCGGTGGCCAGGCCGGCCTTGAGCAGCACGGCCAGGCGCGCGGCGAGCGCGCGGCCGGCGATGGTCGAGGGCAGGATGACGCGGGAGGCGTCGGCCTTCGCGGCCGCGGCGGCGGCGGCCCTGGCGTAGGACTCCTCGGTGAAATCCTTCAATGAAGGATGCTCGACGACGAGCACCTTCGAAGCGCCCCGCGCGGCGATATCTCCGGCGAGGGCGGCGGCGTTGCCGCCGATGACGGCGGCGAGCAGGGGCTGCTTGAGCGCGTCGGCGAGGACCTTGCCGGCGCCGAGAAGCTCGTACGAGGACGGAGACAACGCTCCCCGCGAGGGGGTCACGACGACGAGGATTCCATTAGCCATATTAGATGAGCTTCCTTTCGACGAGGATGTCGACGAGTTTGGCCGCTTTCTCGGCGGCCGTAGCGCCTTCCACCTTGAGCCCGGCGGGCCGGGCGGGGGGAAGGGCGGCTTTGACGACGACGGCTCCGGCGCCGGCGGCGCCGGCTTGAGCGGGCTGCAGGCCGAGCTCGGCCGCCGTCCACCTCGGGAACACGGCCTTCTTCGAGGCCATCTTTCCTTTAAGAGAGGGAAGGCGCGGCTCGTTGATCTCCTTGATGGTGGAGACGCAGGCGGGAAGCTTGAGCTTCACCGTGTCCACGCCGTCCTCCATCTGGCGCAGGACGGTCGCGGACGTCTCGTCGACCGCCTCGAGCTTCTTGACGGCGGAGACGCTGGCCCAGTCGAGCCACGCGGCGGTCTGCGTGCCGACGACGCCGGCGCCCGCGTCGGAGGTGTTCTTGCCGAAGATCACGATGGAAACGGGCTTCTCGGCATGGAGCTTCTTGAGCGCGGCGGAGAGCGCCAAGCTCGTCGCGTAGGAGTCGCCGCCCTCGAACTCGGCCCCGGTGACGTGCACGCCGGCGTCCGCGCCGCGGGCGATCGCCTCGCGCAGGATCTCGGCGGCGGCGTCGGGGCCGACGGTGAGCGCCGTGGCCGTGGAGCCGGGAACGCTTTCCTTAAGACGGACGGCCGCCTCGACGGCGAACTCGTCGAAGGGGTTCAGCGCGACCGGAACGCCGGCGATCTTCGGCTTGCCGTCGGCGTCGACGCCGACGTTGACGGTGGAGGGGGTGCTTTTCACGCAGACGATGATGTTGAGTGCCATGGTTTTCGGAGCATAGCAAATTGGCATAATCGCGCAAATGATAGATGTCCTGTCGCACAACCGCGAGTCCTGGGACAAGCAGGCCGCCGACGGAAACCGCTGGACGATCCCGGTCGACGCGGCGCGCATCGCGCGCGCGAGGGCCGGGGACTGGACGGTGGACCTGACGCCGCGCAAGCCGGTGCCTCGCGAGTGGTTCGGCGGGCTGAAGGGGGCGCGCGTCCTGGGCCTGGCCTCCGGGGGAGGCCAGCAGGGGCCGGTGCTCGCCGCCGCGGGGGCGGAGGTGACCGTGTTCGACGCCTCGCCCGCGCAGCTCTCCCGCGACCAGGCGGTCTCGGAGCGCGAGGGCCTCGGGATCCGGACCGAGCTCGGGGACATGGCCGATCTCGGCCGCTTCGCGGGCGCCTCCTTCGACCTGGTCTTTCATCCCTGTTCGAACTGCTTCGTGCCCGCGATCCGGCCGGTGTGGAAGGAGGCCGCGCGCGTGCTGCGCCCGGGCGGGCGCCTGCTCGCGGGCTTCTGCCTGCCCGCGCTGTTTCTCGTCGACGAGGAGCTCGACGAGAAGGGGGAGATCGTCGTCCGCTACAAGATCCCCTACTCGGACGCCGAGCAGCTCGCCCCCGACCTGCTGAAGAAGAAGCTCGAGCACAAGGTGCCGTTGTCCTTCGGGCACCCGCTCTCCGACCAGCTCGGCGGCCAGCTCGACGCGGGCCTGCTGCTCGCGGGGTACTACGAGGATTCCTGGGAGCCCGGGCTCAGCGCCCTCTCCGACCGCATCCCGACCTTCGCCGCCACCCTCGCCCTCAAACCAATTTGAAGGATAGTTGGGCTGGTCCTATTAGTTGGGCAGTTCTATAAAAGGAAACCACTCATCCTCCAGCTCGGCTGATATGCAGCCTTGGAGTTCCAGAAAAGAGTTCCGGAGGATGAGTGGTGGTAGGGACAGGATTCGAACCTGTGTAGGCTATTGCCGCCGGTTTTACAGACCGGTGCTTTTGACCGCTCAGCCACCCTACCAGTACGACTGAGGACATTATGCCAGTTTTCCGTCCTCTCAGGGTCAAGAATCCTTGCCCGGCCCTCCATACCGCCGGCTCGGGGGCTCCTGCTACACTGGAGGTGAAGGGAAAGGAGGGGCTATGAAAACCATGCTGCTGCTGTCCGCGCTGGCGCTGTCCGCGGCGCTGCCGGTGGGCGCCGACGACGAGAAGTCATACGGCTCCGACCGAAAGATGGACAAGGACGGGAAGCACCCGGACTCCTGGATCACCGCCAAGGTGAAGTCCTCGCTGCTGTACCACACGAGCGTGAGCGGGCTTAAGACCGAGGTGGAGACCAGGGACGGAGTCGTCATACTCAAGGGCGAGGCGGAAAACCAAGCCCAGCGGGAACTCGCCGCGGAGTACGCCAACGGCATCGAGGGCGTCCGGCGGGTCGACAATCAGATGACGATCAAGGGGGAGCGCGCGAGCATGTTCGACGACGCGTCGATCACCGCCCAGGTCAAGGCGGCGCTCATGTCGCGGCGCTCGACGAGCGCGTTCCAGACGGGCGTGAAGACGCGCAACGGCGTCGTCACCTTGTCCGGCACGGCCGGCAACGAGGCCGAGAAGGAGTTGGCCGAGAGGCTCGCCCGGGGCGTTTCGGGCGTCAAGGACGTCGACAACGCGATGAAGGTCGAATAGCGGGCGGCGGGGAGCGGAGGCCCGCTCCCCGCCGGGCCGTCAGCCGCGCCGCAGGGCCGCGATGCGGTCCGCGAGCGGCGGGTGCGTGGAGATCAGAGCCATGAAGCCGCTCCGTCCGCCGGCGATCTTCAGCGTCGCCAGCGATTCCTGCGTGTCGTGCGGCTCGAAGCGGCGCTGCAGCGCCTGCAGCGCCGCGATCATCTTCTCCCGTCCGCCGAGCTTGGCGCTGCCCGCGTCGGCGCGGAACTCGCGATGGCGCGAGAACCAGGCGACGACCATCATGCCCAGGAACCCGAGCCCGATCTCGAGCGCGATGATGGTCAGCATCTGCGTGCCGCCCCGGCTCTCGCGGTCGGAGCCTCGGCTGAGCGCGAAGGCGATGGCCCGCGCGAGGAACATGACGAAGGCGTTGATGACGCCCTGGATCAAGGTCATCGTGACCATGTCGCCGTTGGCGATGTGCGCGACCTCGTGGGCGAGGACGCCCTCGAGCTCGTCCTGGCTCATGCTGCCGAGCAGGCCCGTCGAGACGGCGACCAGCGCGCGCGACCTCGTGGGGCCCGTCGCGAAGGCGTTGGGCTCGGGGCTGTCGTAGATGCCGACCTCGGGCATCGTCGTCAGGCCCGCGCGGCGCGCCAGCGCGTGCACGGTCGCGACGAGCTCGTCGCCGGAGCGGGGGTCGAGGACCTTGACGCCCATGCTCCACTTGGCCATGATGCGCGACAGCGACAGGGAGATGAAGGCGCCGCCCATGCCCCAGACGAGGCAGAACCCGGCGAGCGCGCCGTAGTCGATGCCCTGCGCGCTCAGGTACGGCCGCACGCCGAGCACCTGAAGGACGATCGATAGGGTGACGATGATCAGAAGGTTAACGACGAGAAACAAGCCGATTCTTTTGAACATAGGGTCAGGCCTCCTTGGGTTTGGGGTAGGCGAAGGAGGCGACGACGCCTCCCGCCAGGATCGCGAGCACGCCCAGCAGCACCCACAGCGTGAAGTGCTCTCCGAGAACTGTTTTCATCCACGAGTGCGCCATCATCTTGAAGCCGACCAGCAGCAGCACCAAGGCGAGCGCGGTCTTCAGATGATGGAAGGCGTCGATCATGCCCTCGAGCGCGAAGTACAGGCTGCGCAGGCCGAGGATCGCGAAGACGTTGCTCGTGAAGACCAGGAACGGGTCAGTGGAAATCGCGAAGATGGCCGGGATCGAGTCCACGGCGAAGACGAGGTCGGTGAACTCGACGACGATCAGGGCCAGCAGCAGCGGAGTCATCATCCAGGTCCCGGGCTTGGCTCGGTCCACGGCGCGGTCTTCCTGGACGTCGGCGCCGGGCACCGAGGCCTCGTGCGAGGCCGTCGTGCCCGCCTTGACGAAGAAGTGCTCGCCGTGGAATTTGTCGGTGACCGGCATGATTTTGCGCGACCAGCGCAGGATCGCGCCGCCCGCCGGATCGTTCTCGTCTTCCTTTATGAAGAGCATCTTCAGCGCCGTCAGGATCAGGATGCCGCCGAAGACGTAGATGGTCCAGGAGAAGCGCGTGATCATCTGCGTGCCGACGGCGATCATGACGCCGCGCATGACCAACGCGCCGAGGATGCCCCAGAACAGGACGCGGTGACGGTACAGCGGGGGGACCTTGACCATGCCCAGGACCAAAGAGATCACGAAGATGTTGTCGACCGACAGCGACTTCTCGATGAGGTAGCCGGTCACGTACTTCATCGCCGCCGTGGAGCCGCTGTTCTGGCCGAGGGGGTTGGCCGCGGTGACCGACATCAGGTCGGTCGTCAGGCCGATGCCGAACACGTGGTTCTCGTAGAGCCAGTAGACGACGGCGGTGAAGGCGAGGCCGAGGGTGATCCACACTGCCGACCAGGCGAGGGCTTCCTTGACCCTCACGACGTGCGCCTTGCGGTGGAAGACGCCCAGGTCGAGCGCGAGCAGAACGAGGACGAAGGCGATGAACCCCGACCAGATCCAGATCATGAATTATGCCACCCGCCGCCGGATGGCGGAAACGGCCTGGATCTTGCGCGCCAGGGCGCCGGGAATGGAGAACGTCGCCGCGAGCGTTTGAAGGAAATCGTGCTCCTCGACGGCCACCGAGCCGTCGGCCTGCACGAGTTCGACGGCCCAGGCGTAGGCCGTTTCCCTCAGGCGCGGGGTCAGCGCCTCTCGGCAGGTCTCGAGCAGGTCCGGCGCGCCCAGGGCGCGCAGATCGGTCGCGCGATCGGCGATGAACGCGTCGACCGAGCGGACGTCGCGAAAGAGGGGCTGCAGGTAGGCCATCATGCGCAGGCGCTCGATTTCACGCTTGCTCCAACGGCCGTCGGCGGCCGCCGCCATCGCGCCGACCGACATGACCGCCATCGCGGGGGTGATGTTCTTCATCGGGATGCTCCTTGCGATCTTCGCCGGGCGAGCCCGTAAAAAAAGACCTCGCGCGTGCGCGCAAGGTCTTGATCGGCCCTTTCGGGACCCGCTGGACCGGCCCTTTCGGGCGTGTTGACGATCCAGCGGCCGAGGATCTACTCCCCTTACTGGGAGTGATTGTAGTATAGATGACTGAAATTGTCAAGTATGGTACTCTGTACGCATGAGGAAACTGGTTCAGGGGATCGTCAAATTCCGGCGCGAGGCTCGGCCCGAGTACCGCGCGCAGTTCGCCCATCTCGCGCTCGATCAGAAGCCCGACACTTTTTTCGCGGCCTGCTCCGACAGCCGCGTCGTGCCCAACACCTTCGCCTCGACCGACCCCGGAGACCTCTTCGTCCTGCGCAACCCGGGCAACATCATACCTCCCGAGGACGCGTCCCAGACTCCCGCGGCGGCGGGCGCGGCGGCGGCGGTGGAGTTCGCCGTGCGCCTACTGGGCGTGAGCGACGCCGTCGTCTGCGGTCATTCGGACTGCGGCATGATGAAGGCGATGGCGCAGGGCGCGGAGACAGGCGCGGGCCCGCTCGCGGCATGGCTGAAGGCGGCCGGGGATTCCCTGCGCGAGCTGGAGCGGCGTCCGGAGCTCGCGCCGGAGCTCCCGCTCCACGATCGCCTGGCCCAGGCGCACGCGCTCGTCCAGCTCGAGCACCTCAAGACCCACGCCTCGGTCCGCGAGGCGCTCGCCGCGGGCCGCCTGCGGCTGCACGCCTGGTGGTTCGACCTCGACGGCGCCGACGTGCACGCCTGGGATCCCGAGCGGGGGCGCTTCACCCTCATCGACGAGGCCGAGGCGGAGCGCATCCTCTCCCGCGTCTAGAGCCGTCCGTGGCGGATGATCGCCGCGAGCAGCCAGAACGCCATCACCGCGGAGAGCGTGAAGCCGGCCAGGCCGAACACGGGGATTCCTCTCCAATAGGGCGGCAGGCCGGCGTGCACGAGAAGGGCCGAGCCGATGACGAGCGCGCCGAGCAGCAAGGCGTAGGCGAGGCGGTTGCTGGCCTGGTCGAGCTCGGTCAGAAGCGGATCGAGCCCCTTGTGCTCGAACTCGAGGAGCAGGCGGCCGCGGCGGGCCTGGCGGATGAGCTCGCGCAGCTCGGAGGGCGCGCTCGCCAGCAGGTCGAGGGTCTCGCGGGCGGCCTCGGCGGCGCGCTCGGCCACGCGGCCGGGCGCCGTCTTCTGCTCCTGCACGCGGCGCACGTAGGGGGCGCTGGCGGAGATCGCGTCGAAGCCCGGATGAAGGTTTCGCGCGAAGCTCTCGACCTCGGTCAGCGCCTTGACCATGAGGAAGAGATCCGCCGGGATGCGCACGCCGTGGCGGGCCGTCGTCTGGAACAGCTGCTCGAGCATGCGTCCCAGCCGCCACTCGGCGAGCGGGCGATAGGCGTATTGATCCATCAGCTCGGCCATGTCCGACTTGAACTCCCGCTCGTCGGGTTCCGAGTCGTACTCGGCCAGGGCGAGCAAGGAGCGGCTGAGCAGGGCCTCGTCGCGCTCGGAGACGGCGTAGATGACGTCGGCGAGGCCCTCGCGGGTCGCGCGGTCGAGGCGCCCGGTCATGCCGAAGTCGACGTAGGCGACGACGTGGTTGTCCTGGATGAACAGGTTTCCGGGATGCGGGTCGGCGTGAAAGAAGCCGTGAACGAAGATCATCGCGAGGTAGTGTCCGGACACGGTCTCCGCCGCGACGCGAGGATCGAGGCCGGCGCGCTCGAGGGCGGCGGGATCGTCGGCCTTGCGGCCGGAGACCCGCTCCAAGGTCAGCACGCGCGAGGTGCTCAGGGCGCGGTGCACGAGGGGGACGCGCACGGTGGGATCGTCCTCGAACTGCCGCGCGAAACGCTCGGTGTGCGCCGCCTCGAGGGCGAAGTCCAGCTCGCGGTCGAGGGAGCGCGCGATCTCCGCGATGACGCGCGTCGGCTTGCGCCGGTTCCACTCCGGAAGATGCTTCTCGGCGAGCGCGGCGAGATGGGCCATGATCTCGAGGTCGTTGGCGACGACGCGGCGGATGCCCGGGCGCTCGATCTTCACCACGACCTCGCGGCCGTCGGGCAGGCGGGCCGCGTGGATCTGCGCGATCGAGGCGGCGGCGAGCGGGCGGTTGTCGAAGCGGGCGAAGAGGCTCGCGATGGGGCGGCCCAGCTCCTCCTCGACGACCGCGCGCGCCTGGGCGGCGGGAAAGGGGGGCACGTGGTCCTGCAGCTTGGCCAGCGCGCGCAGATATTCGGGCGCCAGCAGATCGGCGCGCGTGGACATGTACTGGCCCGCCTTGATGAAGGTGGGCCCCAGCTCCTCGACGGCGAGGCGCACGCGCTCGGCGCGCGTGGCGGTTTCGTCCCGGGGGCGGCGCCGCAAGCCCTCGAAGCCGGCGTCGAGGCGCAGCACGTGCAGCAGGTCGCCGAAGCCGTGCTTGGCCAGTATGCCGGCCACCTCGCGGTAGCGGCTCAGGTGGCGGTACGTGCGCCCCAGGACCTGCAGGCCGCCCATGGGTCCTCCCGCGCTATTCGACCTTGACGCTGCGGCCGGCCTGCACGTGCGCCCGGGCCATCGTCACGCGCAGGACGCCGTTGCGGCAGACGGCCTTCGCCGAGGAGGGCTTGATCTCGTCGGGCAGGCGCACCCGGCGCAGGAACTCGCCCGTCAGCTGCTCCCGCCTCTGCGCGTCGCGCGCGCGGGTTTCCGAGCGCCGCGAGCCGCTGACGGTGAGCGTGGTCTCCGTGACGTTGACCCGGATATCGGCCTTGTCCACGCCGGGCACGGCGAAGGAGACCGTGATCTCCCGCGCGGTCTCCTCGACGTCCGCCTCGGGGACCCAGACGGGCAGCTGCCGTCCGGCGGTCTCGGCCAGCCGGGACATCAGCATGCGCCGCGCCGGGTACCAGCCTCCGGCCACGGCCTGCTCCACGCCTTCCAGAATGCCGGTCACCGGCTCCCAGCCGGAGCCGTTTCCGCGTTTATTGGACCTCATGGCGGCCTCCTCGTCCCTTCGGGTCGACGACGCAACGAAACGGCGCGGGTCCAGAACACCAGGTCGTCCCGGCCGAGCTTCTTGGCCAGATACATCGCCCGGTCGGCCTTGGCGAGCATGCCCTCCGGGGAAGGCCGCCCGTCGAGCATGCAGCAGCCGATGCTCGCCGAGGTGCGGATGCGGCGGCCGCGCAAAGTGAAGGGCCGGCGCAGGACGCGCAGGATCTGGCGGGCCACGCGGACCGCGTCGGCGCGCCGGGAGAGGGGGTCGAGAAGCACGGCGAACTCGTCGCCCGCCCAGCGCGCCACGACGTCGCTGCGCCGCACGCAGCCGCGCAGGCGCGCGGCCACCGCCTGGAGGAACTCGTCGCCGGCGGCGTGGCCCCAGCGGTCGTTGATGTCCTTGAAGCGGTCTATGTCGAGGAACAGGACGGCCAGGCGGTCGCGGGCGGGGCGCTTGTCGAGGGCGCGCCGGAGCTGGTCGTGGAAGAAGCGCCGGTTGGGCAGGCTCGTCAAAGGGTCGTACTGCGCGAGATGCTTCAGGCGCTCCTCGTTGAGCCGCGGGCTCGTGATGTCGCGGGAGATGCCGATGTAAAAGCGCGTGTGCCCCCAGGCGTCCCTGATCGCGCTGATCGTGAGCCATTCGAGGTAGACCTCGCCGTTCTTGCGCCGGTTCCAGATCTCTCCCTGCCAGCAGTCGGTCGTTTTGATGTCGTCCCACATCCGCGCGAAGAAAGCGCGCCCGTGGCGGCCGGAGTGCAGGAGGCGGGGATTGCGTCCGACGAGCTCGGCGCGGGGATAGCCGGTGACGGCGCAGAAGGCGTCGTTGGCGGCCATGATCGAGCCGCGCGGGTCGGTGATCACCACGCCGTCGCGCATCGATTGGATGACCTGCCACGCCGTGACCGTCAGCGCCGGTTCGCTCGCCTTGGCCATACCGTAATACCGTGCAATGGACCGGCCAATCGGTCCGGGTCGAAGCGTTGCACCGGAGCTGGGTGACGGAGGAGGGCTTATGCAGAGCTCAGAGCCCATGGAAGCGTTCGTTTGGACGTCGGCGGGGAAGGTCCGCCGCCTGGCCTCAGGGGGCCCGCGGCAAGGTGAAGGAGAAGGTCGAGCCTCGGCCGGGCTCGCTGTCCACCCAGAGCTCTCCCCGGTGCTGCAGCACGAGCTCGCGCGCGATCGCCAGCCCGAGGCCCACCCCTTCGCGGCGCTGAGACTGTCCCTGCGTGAAGCGCTCAAATAGACGCTCGCGCTCCTCCGTCGAGATGCCGCACCCCGTGTCGCGAACCCCGACGACGACCGTTCCCGGCCGCGCGTCGCCCCCCGGCGCGGCGGACAGCTCGACCCGGCCGCCTTCGGGGGTGAACTTGATGGCGTTGGAGGCCAGGTTGTTGAGGACCTGAAGCACGCGGCGGCGGTCGGCGAGGACCGGCGGCAGGCCCTTCCCGGCGGGATCGGCGGCGACCTCCAGGACGATCTTCTTGGAGCGCGCCCAGGGCAGGAGGACCTGCGCGCATTCCCGCAGCAGCGGCTCGAGCGGCGTCTTTTCCGGATGCACGGTCATGCGCCCGGAGCTGACCTTGGAGAAGTCGAGCAGCTCGTCGATCATCTGGCGCAAGGTGCCGCTGTTGCGCACGCAGATGTCGAGGAAGTCCGCCTCCTCGCCCTTGAGCCTCGGGCGCAGGTGGTCGTTGAGCACCTCGAGCGCCGAGCAGATCGAGGTCAGCGGCGCCTTGAGGTCGTGAGTGATGTTGGCGACGAACTCCTCCTGCATCCTTTGGGTCTCGCGGAACTTCGCGGCGTGCGGGAGCACGGCGTAGGTGCCCACGACCCGGCCGCGCTCGTCGTGGACCACGGCCACCGACTGGCGAAAGGCGTCCATGGCCCCGGCGCCGCCGGCGTGGGTCACCTCCTCGGAGACCGGGCGGTTCTCGGGGATGACGAGCTCCTTGGCCAGCACCACGAACTTGTCGGCGCCGTCGAAGCCCTCGAGCCCCTCGAGGATCTTCTTGCCGGCCACGGCCGAGAACGGCCGGCCGACGATCTCTTCGGCGGCCGGGTCCATCATCAGCACGCGCCCCTCCTGGTCCACGATCACCTTGCCCTGCGCCACGGTGGTCAGCACGCTTTCGGCGCGCACCCGCTCGTTGACGACGCATTGCTTCTCGAGAAGGAGCTTGTGGGAGGCCTCGGAGGTGTGGCGGGCGAGCGCCTGCTCGACGTGCTTGAGCGCCTCGGCGTAGATCTCGGCGCGCTCCTGCGGGTCCGAGATCGCCTTGTCCACCAAGGTCTTGATGAACGAGCCGAAGCCGAGCGCGGGCTTGGCGGGAGGAGGAGGCGGCGGCTTGGGCGCGGGCGCGAGGGCGGGCTCCGCGCGGCGGGCCGCCTTCATGAACTCCTCGACGTTGGCCGAGACGTGGCGCACGCCCCGCTCCTTCAGGAAATCGTCGGCGTTGGTCCGGTAGGCGCGGTTGGGCGCCGTCGACGCGAGCTCGCACAGCGCGGACAGCTCGTAGAGCCGGCACTCCGGGCGGAAGGTCACGCTGTGCAGGGCGTGGGTGCGGAAGGCGATGGCGAGGAGCTCGTAGGCTTGCGCGGTGTCCGCGGCCAGCCGGCCGTTGACGAGCCAGCGCCCGGCGACGAGGGAGAAGGCGGCCTCGGGCCAGCCGCTCTCCGCGAAGATCTCGTGGAGCAGCTGCCAGGATTCGCGCTGCGACGACGCGGGCACGGGATGCCCCGTGCTGTACAGCGAGACGAGCTTCACGGACTGGCCGAGGGACTTGAGGAAATCCCGGGACAGCTCCATGAGCCTCGGCGAGACGGGTGTCGCTTGATCGTTCATACGGCCTCCCCCAGAAGCGCGAAGCCTTGCGTGACGAGCGGATCGGCCGGGCGGAGGCGGCGCGCGTGGCCGAGGAGCTCGAGGGCCTTGGCGCGCAGCCCCTTGCGGTCGAGGAGCATGGCGATGTCGCAGTAGACCTGGACGTTGGAGGGGTGCAGGCGCAGGGCGTACTCGAGCTCGGTCAGCGCCTCGGGGTAGCGGCCGCGCTCGGCGAGCGCCTCGGCCAGGTCGAGCTGGGCCGGCAGGAGCGGGGGCTTGGCCTCGACGGCGGCCCGCACGGAGGGGTCGTCGGGATCGTAGCCCTGCACCCGCCAGCGCTCGGTCCGGCACTCCAGGTCCTCGCCGTCGAGCTCGACGGCGAGCAGGGCCTCCCGCGCGCGGCGCTCGGGGTCGGCCCTGAGCCCCCGGCGCAGGGCGGCGGCCATGGCCAGATGGGCCGCCGCGAGCTCAGGCGCCAGGCGCAGGGCCAGGTCGGCGTAGTCGTAGGCCAGATCGTAGAGGCTCTGGAATTCGATGGCGCGCAGCTCGTGGCGCAGGCCCGTGAAGGACGCCTCGCGCCGCAGGCCCCAGGCGGAATACGTCAGCGACAGCTCGGCGTAGGCGGCGGCCGTGGTCGGGCAGAGCTCGATGGCCTCGCGCAGCAGCGGCACGGCCTCTTCGTAGCCCGGGACGTCGAAGGTCATGCGCTGCTCGCGCCCGCGTTTGATCAGCTCGTCGATGCTCGTTTCCATGGCGTCAATCCGACAGGATGATGTCCCGCGCCTCGTCGACCGTCGTCTCGCCCTCGGCCACGGCGTCGAGCGCCGCGTCGGAGAGCGTGCGCATGCCCTCGGCCTGGGCCTGCTTCGTCAGCCGGTCGAGGCTCGCGCTCGAGAGGATGAGCGCGCGCAGCTCGGGCGTGCTCACGTCCATCACCTCGAACAAGGGCATGCGTCCCCTGTACCCGCTGTTGCGGCACGCCGCGCAGCCGCGGCCGGCGCTCGCCTTGGCGAGCTTGGCGCGGTGGGCCTCGCCGATGATGCGGACGGCCTCGTCGGTCGCCGGCGCCGGCGCGCGGCACTCGGGGCAGATCCGGCGCACGAGGCGCTGGGCGACCACGAGCTTGAGGCTGTCCGCGACCTGGTACGGGGCCAGGCCCATGTGGGTCAGACGCATGACCGAGGCCGGCGCGCTGTTGGTGTGCAAGGTGGACAGGACGAGGTGGCCGGTGATCGCGGCCTTGACCGCGATCTCCGCCGTCTCGAGATCGCGGATCTCGCCGACGAGCATGATGTCGGGGTCCTGGCGCAGGAAGGAGCGCAGGACGGCCTCGAAGGTGACGCCGATGTTGGCGCGCACCGGCACCTGGGTGATCCCGGCCAGCTCGTACTCGACGGGGTCCTCGGCCGTCATGATGTTGACGTCGGGCTGATTGAGCTGGCGCACCATCGTGTAAAGGGTCGTGCTCTTTCCGCTTCCGGTGGGCCCGGTGACGAGCAGCAGGCCGTGCGGGCTTTGCAGGGCCTTGGCGCAGACCTGGAGGTCGCGGGGGCTGAGCTGGAGCTCCTCGAGATGCTCCTTGAGCTTGACGCCGCCGAGTATGCGCATCACCACCTTCTCGCCGTACAGCGAAGGGATCGTGCTGACGCGGAACTCGATCTTGAGCCCCTTGATGACCGCGCGGACCTGGCCGTCCTGGGGACGGCGGCGCTCGGTGATGATCAGGTTGGACATGATCTTGATGCGGGCCGCGACCTGCGTGTGCAGGGCGATGGGAAGCCGGCAGAGCAGGCGCAGGGTCCCGTCCACGCGCACGCGCACGAGGATGGCCTTCTCCTGCGGCTCGATGTGCACGTCGCTCGCGCCCAGCTCGACGGCCTGGACGAGGATCTTGTTGATGCGGTTGACGATCGGCGAGTCGTTGGCCAGGACATCGAGCCCGGCCAGCTCCTCCTCGTGGTCCTTCTTCTGCTCCTCGATGAGGAGGTCGGCTCCGTCGGGCTCCGCGTTTTCCTCGAACGCGGGCTCCGGCTCCGGCGCGGGCTCCGGCTCCCGGGCGAGCTCCGGCTCGGGCTCCGGCGCGCCGTGGGGCAGCGGGGGGGCGCCGAGAAGGCCCGCCACCGCCTCGAGGACCTTGGCGTTCATGATGGGCTTATCGAGGAACAGCGCCACGTCCAGGCTGAGGTCCTTGAGGTGCCGCCGTCCGGCCGCGCCCGTGAGGAAGACGACGGGAAGCTTGCGCGTCTCGTCGCGGCGGCGCAGCTCGAGGAGCAGCTCGTAGCCGTTCATGCGCGGCATCTCGAAGTCGAGCAAGGCGAGATCGGGGGGCTGGGCGCGCGCGGCCTTGAGGCCGTCGGCGCCGTCGGCCGCTTCCGTCACCGCGTAGCCGTGGGAGGCGAGCAGATAGCGGAGGACCTTGCGGTAATCGGCGTTGTCCTCGACGAGCAGGACTCGCGGCGTTCGCGTGCCCGCCGGCGGCGGCGGCGCCTCCGG
>JAUYSH010000123.1 GCA_030696455.1 Elusimicrobiota bacterium | reverse complement strand
GAAGGCCTCCCCGCGCGCCGCGGCATTTTCAGGTCGGCCAAGGTGAGCGTGCGCAGCGAGGAGCGCATCCGCTCGTCGGCGTCGACGGCGGCGGCGTGCAGGGCGCAGGTCCCGCCGGCGGAGCATTGCCGCTCCTCGAGCAGGCAGCGCCCGTGGCGCCGGTCGCTGCCGCCCAGGGCCTCGATGACCTCGGCGAGCGTGACGTCCTTGGGCGCCCGGTCGAGGCGGTAGCCGCCGTTGGGGCCGCGCCGCGAGCATAGCACGCCGGCGCGGACCAAGGACTGGAAGCTCTTGGCGAGGGCCGACTCGGGCAGCTCGAAGCGGCGCGCGATGCCCGTCAGCTCGAGCGCCTCGCCGGGGCGCGCGGCCACGACCGCGAGCGCCTGAAGCGCGTGGCGCAGCGGCTGGGACAGGCCGACCAGATTCAGATCCGGAGTCTTGATTCGCTGATTGTAGCTGATTTGATTCCCGACGGTGAATGCTTTACACTATCATCATGAACCACGCCGAGCCAGCCGTCGCCGAGCCCTCCGCCGATCTCAAGAGCAAGACCCTTCTCGTCATCTCCTCGCCGAACCCGAAGAAGAAGTTCATCTATCTGCGCCTCAAGGAGCTGGGGTTCGCGAAGATGATCCTGATGTCGTCCGAGGCCAACTGGGTCAGCAAACTCACCGACGGTTTCGTCGAATGCGATCCGCTCGACGAAGTCGCGTGCACGGCCAAGGTCGAGGAGCTCGTCAAGACGCAGAAGGTCGACGGCGTCATCACCTTCTGGGAGAACGCCGTCCCGCTGTGCGCGACGCTCGCCGAGCGCTTCGGCTGGATCGGCCACACGCCGCAGGCCGCCCTCAACGCGCGCAACAAATACCTGACGCGGCAGACGCTCGAGAACGCCAAGCTCGCCAAGTACCAGCCCGCCTGGGCCCTGATCAAGAGCCACGGCGACCTCGAGAAGGCCGCGGCGCGCATCGGCTTCCCCCTCGTGCTGAAGCCGGCGTGGGGCGTGAAGTCTCAGTTCGTCGTGAAGCTCGATGATCTCGATGAAGCCAAAAAGGCTTTGGACTACATCAAGACCAACATGACTCCCGCCTTCGATCCTATCTATAAATACGGCACCGACATCTTGGCCGAGGAGTTCATGGACGGGGCCGAGATCGACGTCGATCTCCTGGTGCAGAACGGCGAAGTGAAGTTTCACGCGTTCAACGACAACTTCCCCACCAAGGAGCCCTTCTTCGTCGAGACCGGCGACGCCATGCCTTCCCGCCACGAGGACAAGGACCTCTCCGACACGCTGAAGATGGCCAAAGAGGTCGTCAAGACCCTGGGCCTGACCAACGGCGCCCTGCACCTCGAGGCGAAGATCACCGCCTCGGGGCCCAAGCTCGTCGAGATCAACGCGCGCATGGGCGGCGACTACCTCTACGACTGGATCAAGACCATCTGGGAGGTCGACGTCATCGAGGAGGCCGCGCGCATCGCCGTCGGCCAGGAGTGCCGGCCCAAACGCCTGCGCGACCCCCGCTGCCACCTCGTCGGCAGGTACCTGATCCCGGAGCATTCCGGCGTCGTCACCGGCGTCAAGCTCCCGCAGGAGAAGCCCGACCCCGCGAAGGTCCTCGAGATCGCCGTGCAGAAGGAGCCCGGCGACGCCGTGCTCGTCCCGCCGGAAGGCTTCGAGACGATCGGCTGGGTCGTCGGCCGCGGCGACACCTACGCCGAAGCCGAGGAGAATCTTGATGAGGCGATACATCAGGTGTCGATCAACATCGTTCGTTTTGATTCGACCTCGTCTTTAGGTAAAACCAGGCGCAAGAACCGTTTCGGGGCGGCGCAGGTGTCTCGACGACGTATTCTTCAATCCGCGCGCATTGAAAAAGTGCGTGGTACTGGGTTTGATAAGAAATCTCTTCATGTCGGCATCCTTTGCAATATCTTCGACGCCGAAGGCGGCGAAGAAGGCGCGGTCCATTCGGATCTGACGTCGGTGGGCCGCAACATCCAGAAGGCGGTCGAATCGAAGGGCCACAAGGTCACGTTCTTCGACATGAATGAAACCCCGCTGCCGTTCGACAAGATCGCCAACGCCAACGTGGACATGATCTTCAACGTCTGCGAGCGCATCAACAATTCGTCCTTGCTCGAGCCCCACGCCGCGGCCATCCTCGACTGCCTGGGCATCCCCTACACCGGTTCCAATCCCCTGACCTTGGCGCTGTGCATCGACAAGATCAAGGTCAAGAAGATCCTCGAACAGCACGGCTTGCCGACGCCGAAGTTCGACTACGTATTCGAGAAGAACGAACACATCCGCGAGGACCTGCGCTACCCGCTGATGGTCAAGCTCGCCAATACGGATAATTCGATCGGCATCTCGAACCAGTCCGTGGTCACGAGCTTGAAGGCGTTGAAAGACCAGGTCGCGATGCTCATCGACAAGTACCACCGCCCGGTCCTCATCGAAGAATTCATCGAGGGCGACGAGGTGGACGTCTCGATCATGGGCAACGAGGACCGCGTGAAAGTTCTGCCCCTGTCCCGGTCCATCTTCGACGACCTGCCCAAGGGCACCTGGGGCATCTACCCGTTCCAGGCGAAGTGGGAGGACAACTCCGTGTACTCGAAGATCCGCGTCGAGCGCCCGGCGAAGTACTCCCAGAAGCTCTCCGCCTTGATCTCGGAGATATGCCTCGACGCGTACCGCATCTTCGACTGCCACGACTACGCGCGCATCGAGGTCCGGGTCGACCGCTCGGGCAACCCCTATATCCTCGAGATCAATCCGAACCCGTCGATCTCCGACGGGGACTGCGTGCCCGCCTGCGCCGAGGTGATCGGCCACAACTACGCCGACTTCATCGAGGAGATCATGAAGGAGTGCATCTCGCGCTACCGCGCGCGGCCTCCTTATTATCACCTGCAGAGCGCGATGGCGCCGATCTAGTGAAGGTCCTCGTCACCGGCGCGTCGGGCTATATCGGCAGCCACGCCTGCTTTGAACTGCTCCAGGCGGGCCACGAGGTCGTCGGCTTCGACAATTTCTCGAACTCGTCGCCCGCGTCCATCGAGAGGGTCAAGGCCCTGACAGGCAAGCCCCTGCGCCTGGAGACGCTCGACCTACAGGACCCCGACGGCTTGGATACGTTGATGGGAGAAGGCTTCGACGCGGTCATGCATTTCGCCGGCCTCAAGGCCGTGGGCGAGTCCGTCGAGAAGCCCCAGCTCTACCACGACAACAACGTCTTGGGAACGCATCACCTGCTCGCCGCGATGGAGAAGACCGACTGCCGGCGGCTGGTCTTCTCCTCGTCATGCACCGTGTACGGCGCCGTCGAGAAGAATCCCGTCGACGAGCGCCACCCGCGCGCGGCGGTCAACCCCTACGGCAAGACGAAGCTCGATATCGAGGACATGTGCTACGAGCTCGCCGCCGAGGACAAGCGCTGGAAGATCGCGCTGCTGCGCTACTTCAACCCGGTCGGCGCCCACGAGAGCGGCCGCATCGGCGAGGACCCGCGGGGCATCCCCAACAATCTGATGCCCTACGTGACGCAGACCGCCGTCGGCCGCCGGGAGTTCGTCAGCGTCTGGGGCGGCGACTACGCCACCCACGACGGCACCTGCGTGCGCGACTACATCCACGTCGTGGACCTGGCTCTGGGTCACGTCGCCGCGCTCGACAAGCTCGACTCGTTCAAGGGCGCGCAGGCCGTCAACCTGGGCACGGGCCGGGGCTACTCGGTGCTCGAGGTGCTCGCCGCCGCCGCCAAGGCCGCGGGCAAGGCCATCCCCCACAAGATCATGCCGCGGCGGGCGGGCGACGCTCCGGCGATCTGGGCGGACGCGTCGCTCGCCAGGAAGAAGCTCGGCTGGTCGGTCGCGCGCGACCTCGACGCGATGTGCGCCGACGCCTGGCGTTGGCAGAAGGCCAACCCCGACGGCTACGGGGCCTGATGCTCTTCGCGGCGAAGGTCCTGGTCTCGGCGCTGCTCATCGCCGGCGCCTCCGAGCTCGGCAAGCGCTCGACCTTCGCCGGCGCGATCTTGATCTCGCTGCCGTTGTCGTCCTTGCTCGCGGTCACCTGGCTTTACGTCGAGACCAAGGACCCCTCGCGCGCCGCCGCGATGACGAGCGGCATCTTCTGGGCGGTCTTGCCCTCGCTGCTTTTCTTCCTCGTGCTGCCCGCGCTTCTCAAGCGCGGCTGGGGCTACTGGCCGGCGCTGGGCGCGGCCTGTGCGGCGACGACGGCGGGCTACGCGGTTTATGCGGGCGTCATGCGCCGCCTCGGCGCGGCTTTCGAGATGTAAGTTTTTCTCATCTTCATGGGTCTCGCCGCGATCCCTGCCGATGATCACTATTCCCGGAAATAATGAATTTCACTGGTTTTTACAACGCTGAACAGCCTTAATCCCCGGCCGTGACCCTCGCCTTAGGGAACAATTTCACCCCCTCGATCGTATGATAGGGTGAGCGACCATCCTATTTCCGCATCGATAGACCATATTTAAGTATGGATATTTATACATACTTGCTGTATACTGACACGGAGGACGCGGTCTTCGAATGGGATTCCAGGAAAGATGCCGAGAACCGGATCAAGCATGGAGTGTCCTTCCGGTTCTCTCAGTATGCGTTTTGCGACGCCAAGCGTGTCATCGTCGAGGACTTGAGGCATGGCGGCAGGGAGACGAGGTTCTTCTGCTTCGGCCGGATCGGAGAGGATGTTCTGACCGTACGCTTCACGCTCCGCATGAACGCGATCCGGATATTCGGCGCCGGCTATTGGAGAAAAGGGAAGGCGATCTATGAAAAGGAAAATCAAATACACTGACGGCCCCATCGGGGAAGTCCGCGTCGTCAGGGATTTCCTTCCTCCGCCGGAGAGGCTCGTCTTCAAGGAAGACGCCGTCAAGGTCACCATCGTCCTGAGCAAGTCGAGCGTCGATTACTTCAAGCGGGCGGCGAAGAAGTACCGAACGCCCTATCAAAAGATGATCCGCAGCCTCATCGACGCCTACGCTGTCCGTCACCCGCTTTAAGCGGCGACTGTTTCCTGAAACAGTCGGGCGAAAACTAATGATAATCACTATTCCCGGGCACAGTGATTATCGATAGTTTTTTTGCGCCGCTAGCGGACGACCTTCATGCGCGACGGCGGCCAGTAGATGAACCAGGCCTTGCCCTTGATGAAGCGGCTGTCGACCGGGCCCCAGTAACGCGAGTCGCAGCTGTGGTCGCGGTTGTCGCCCATCATGAAGTAGCCGCCCGCGGGGACCTTGACCGGGCCGAAGAAGTCCTTCTGGATGTCGCCGAGCTCGCGGTCGAGCTGGTGGGTCGCCCACAGCTCCTGATAGCGCTCGGGGGAGATTTCCTTGGCATGGACCGACTCGGGCTGGCGGAAGGGCTCGTCCCACTGGGCGTAGGTCTCGTCGCTCATCAGCTTGCCGTCGACGAAGACCTTGCCGGAGCTGACCGTGATCGTCTCGCCGGGCAGGCCGATGACGCGCTTGATGAAGTTCTCCCCCGCGTTGATCTTGCCGCAGTGGGGCTCGCGCGGATCCGTGACCGGGAACTCGAAGACCATGACGTCGCCGCGCTGCGGCTTGCGCAGCTGAAGCAGACGCTTGCCCCAGAAAGGCACGCGCATGCCGTAGACGAACTTGTTGACGAAGAGATGATCGCCGACGAGAAGGGTCTTCTCCATCGAGCCGGAGGGGATCTTGAACGCCTGGATCAGGAAGGTCATCAGGACCCAAGCGAGCAGGGCCGAAGAGAACACGGTGTCCGCCCATTCCAGGTCGTCGTCGAGGTAGTGGCGCCGGCTCTCGACGCTCTCGCCCTTGGACCACGCGCGCCAGAAGCCGAAGACGGCGGCTACGGCGGCGGCGGAGAGCGCGGGCACTAGGTCGCCCACGCGCAGCGCGCGCGCCCACAGCGCGATCACCTTCGTGCGGCCCTCGAACACCATGGTCAGGATCATGACGATCGAGAACGCGGCGATCGCGTAGAACAGGGCGTGCCAGAGGGCGGACTGCATCGGCGAGACGGGCCCGCCGCGCTCTTTCCAGCGGCGGGAGTACCAGGCGAAGAGTCCGAGCGAAACGCCGACGAACAACAGTCTTTCTTCCATGAAATTCCCTCGGGCTAGTTTGAGTCCTCGTCGATCTTCAAGACCGCAAGAAACGCCTCTTGAGGCACCTCGACGGAGCCGACCATCTTGGCGCGCTTCTTGCCCTCTTTTTGTTTGCCCAACAATTTCTTTTTACGCGTGATATCGCCGCCGTAGCACTTGGCGATGACGTCCTTGCGCTTGGCGCCGATCGTCTCGCGCGCGATGATCTTGCCGTCGACGCGGGCCTGGATGGCGACCTCGAAGTTCTGCCGGTCGATGAGCTCCTTGAGCTTTTCACAGAGCTTCCGTCCCACTTCCTGAGATTTGTCCTTGTGGACGATCTGGCTGAGGGCGTCGACGGGCTCGGCGTGGATGAGGATCTCGAGCTTGACCATGTCGCTCTCACGGTCGCCGATCGACTGATAGTCCAGCGTCGCGTAGCCCTTGGAGACCGACTTCAGGCGGTCGTAGAAGTTGACGACCATCTCCGCGAGAGGGAGCTCGTATTTGATGAGCATGCGCGTCGGCGAGAGGTACTCGATGCCGACGTACACGCCGCGGCGCTCCTTGATGAGGTTGAGCACCGGCTCCTGGTGCTCGATGGGGAGCACGATGGTCAGCAGGACGTAGGGCTCCTCGATGGACTTGATGTCCCCGTGCGGCGGGAACTTCGCGGGGTTGTCGATGACGATCCATTTGCCGTCGTAGGTCTGCACGCGGTAGATGACGTTCGGCGCGGTCACGATCAGGTCGAGATTGAACTCGCGCGTCAGGCGCTCCTTGACGATGTCCATGTGCAGCAGGCCGAGGAAGCCGAGGCGATAGCCGAAGCCGAGCGCCTGGGAGGAGTCGGCCATGTAATTGAAGGAGGAATCTTCCAGGTTGAGCTTGTCGAGAGCGTGCTTGAGCGCCGTGTACTCGGTCTGGTCGATGGGGAAGATGCCGGCGAACACCACCGGCTTGGCCTCCTTATAGCCCGGCAGCGGCGCGGTCAGCGGGCGGTCCTTCTCCATGACGGTGTCGCCGACGCGCACCGTGTGGATGTCCTTGATGCCGCAGATCATGTAGCCGGCCTCGCCGGCGCCGAGCTCCGGGGCGGGGATCATCTTGGGCTTGAGGAAGCCTACCTCCTCGACGATGGCCTCGGTACCCGTCGAGAAGAACTTCACGCGCATGCCTTTCTTGATCGTGCCGTCGACCACGCGCACGAGCAGGATTACGCCGCGGAAAGTGGAGTAGGAGGAGTCGAAGATCAAGGCGGAGAGCGGCGCCTTCGGATCGCCGGTCGGGGCCGGGATCTCCCGGACGACCGCGTCGAGCACGCCCTGGCAGCCCTCGCCGCTTTTCGCGGAGATCAGGACCGGATCCTCGATGATCTTGAGAACATCGAAGATCTGTTCCAAAGTGCCGTCGACATCGGACGAGGGCAGGTCGATCTTGTTGATGACCGGGATTATGCGCAGTCCGACGGCCTGAGCGAGCGTCGCGTTGGCGAGCGTCTGCGCCTGGACGCCCTGGGTGGCGTCGACGACGAGCAGGGCGCCCTCGCAGGCGGCCAGCGCGCGGCTGACCTCGTAGGTGAAGTCGACATGCCCGGGCGTGTCGATGAGGTTGAGCAGCCAAACCTGGCCGTCGGGCGCCGTGTAGTCCATGCGCACGGCCTTGGCCTTGATCGTGATGCCGCGTTCGCGCTCGAGCTCCATGGAGTCCATGATCTGGGCCTGCATGTCGCGGCGGGCGATGGTGCCGGTCATCTCGAGAAGGCGGTCCGCCAAGGTCGACTTGCCGTGGTCTATGTGGGCGATAATGGAGAAATTTCGGATGCGGTCGGGGGCGCTCATGATTTTCCTTAGGGGTTCTGCTCGAGAAGGCGCCGGACTTCGTCGGACTCCGCGCAGGTGATCGCCTTCGCGACGAGCCGCTTCATCGCCTCGTGCTTGAGCGCGCGGATCGTCTGCTTGACGCGCAGGAACATGCGCGGCGAGATGCTCATCGCGTCGACGCCGAGGCCGACGAGCAGGGGCACGGCGCGCGGGTCCGAGGTCATCTCCCCGCACACCCCGACCCACTTGCCCTTGGCGTGCGCGGCGCGCACGATGGAGTCGAGCAGGATGATGACGGCGGGGTGGTACGGATCGTAGAGATGGGTGACGTTCTCGTTGATGCGGTCGACGGCGAGGGTGTATTGAATCAGGTCGTTCGTGCCGATGGAGACGAAGTCGACGTGGGGCAGGAACGCGCCGAGCAGGATCGCCGTCGAGGGGATCTCGACCATGATGCCGAGCTCGAGTTCCTCGGTGAAGACCACGCCCTCGGCCGCGAGCTCGGCGCGCGCCTGCTCGAGCAGGCGCCGCGCGGCGAGGACCTCGCCGACGGCGGAGACCATCGGGATCATCACGCGGACCTTGCCCTTGAGCGAAGCGCGCAGGATCGCGCGCAACTGCGTCTTGAACAGGTCGAGGTGGCGCAGGAACAGGCGCACCCCGCGCAGGCCCATGAACGGGTTGGTCTCGTTCTTAGGACCTTCGATTCCCAGCATGGACAGGCGGTCGCCGCCGATGTCGGCCGTGCGGATGACGACCTCGCGGTCTCCCAGGGCCTTGACCGCGGCGGCGTACGCCTTCACCTGCTCCTCCTCGGAGGGCGCCTCGGTGCGGTTGAGGAACAGGTACTCGGTGCGGAAGAGCCCGACGCCGTCGACCTCGAGGGCGACGACGTTCTTGAGCTCCTCGGGGGAGTCGAGGTTGGCCTCGAGGCGGAAGGCGCGGCCGTCGAGGGTGACGGTCGGCAGGCCTTTGAGCGACTCGAGCGAGCGCTCCTCGGCGACGGCCCGCTGCTGGACCTTCTCGTACTTCGCGATCGTCTCGGGGCCGGGGTTGATGATGACGAGGCCCTGCTCGCCGTCGAGGATGACGGTATCGCCCGTGCGCACTCGTCTGCTCACATCGGAGAGCCCGACGACGGCGGTGATCTCGAGGCTCTGCGCCAGTATGGCGGTGTGGCTCGTCTTGCCGCCGAGGTCGGTGGCGAACCCGATGATCTTCGTCTCCTTGAGGCCCATCGTATCGGAGGGAAGCAGGTTTCGCGAGATGAGGATGCACTCCTCGTCGATGTCCGCGAGCGAGCGCTTCTGGCGCTTCATCAAGTGCAGCAGGAGGCGCTTGCCGACGTCGAAGAGGTCGTGGCGGCGTTCGCGGAAGAACTCGTCCTCCATGCGCTCGAACTGGCGGTTGACCTGCTCGAGCGCCTCGGAGAGAGCGAACTCGGCGTTGACGCCCTCATCCTGTATGCGTTTGGGGACATCCTGCGTGATCAGGGAGTCCTTCAGGATGAGGCGGTGGGCGTCGATGAGCTTGGCGTGGTGCTTGCCGAGGACCTTGAGCACCTTCTGCTCGGCGGAGTCGAGGTCGCGGTGGGTCGCCTTCTGCGCGATCTTGAAGCGGCGGACCTCCTCCTTGATCTTGTCGCGCGGGATCTCCACGCGCTCGACGACGATGTCCTCGTCTTCGACCACGTACGCGCGCCCGATCGCGATCCCGGGGCTGGCGGCGATGCCCTTGATCACTATCATGGCTCGTCGAACCTGCGCTCGAAGAGTTTTTCCAGGGCCGAGATCGCCTCGTTCTCGTCGGGACCGTCGGCCTTGATGACGAGCTTGGAGCCGCTCTCGGCGGCGAGAAGCATCAGGCCCATGACGCTCTTGCCGTTGACCTGGAGGCCGTCCTTGACCACATAGACCTGGCTCTTGAACTTCGCGGCCTCCTGGACGAACATCGCCGCGGGCCGCGCGTGCAGGCCCATGCGATTGCGGATGACCATGATCTTTTCCATCACGGCCGAAGCCCCGTGAGCCCGGCCGCCATGCCGCCCAGGCCCGCGAACCCGAGCTGGGCCAGCGGCGAGACGCCGCGCCAGGTGAGGACCAGGCCGGCCGCGAACGTCAGGGCCGCCGTCAGGCGGTCGCCGACGCCGAGCAGGCCGGCGCCGATCCCGAAGGACGCCAGCGCCCCGCCGACGGCGGCGCGGCGCAGGCCGATGATCCATGACTGCACGGGAAGCGCGGTGAGTTCGAGGACGGCGCGCTCCCCGACGCGCAGGCCGCGGCGCAGGCCGTAGGCGCGCGCCGCGAAGGCGGGGACGTTGTACGCGGCGAGCGCCGCCCCGGCGGCCCACGCCGGCGCGTACGGCGAGCCGAGGTGGTAGGCCGCCTGCGCGGCGAGCACGCCCGCCAGGGCGCTCGCGGGACGCAGGGCGCCCCAGAAGAAGGAGTCATACAGCCCGGCGAGCGAGGCGCCGAGGCCCGTCTTCAGGGAGCGTACGCGCGCGATCGCCGCGTCGCGCGCGGGGCCCGTGAGCGCCGCCGCGGCCGCCTCCTGGCGGCAGACGATGCCGGCCGCAAGCCAGGCCGCGATCGGATGAGTGTTGAAGTACTCAAGATGCCGGCGGCGCGCGTCGGCGAGGGCCTGAGGCTCGGCGGCCCAGCACACGCTCAGCCAAGGGTCGAGCGCGTAGGCGAAGCCGGTGCCCTGCATCCGGGAGGTGTCCCAGCGGGCCTGGAGGAGCAGAAGCCTCCCCGCGACGCGGGCCTGCATCCACGGCGTCATGACTGGGCCGCTCATGAGCGCCGCAGCCCCCAGGCGGTGACGCCGGCGAGACCGAGCCAGGGAGCGCTCGCCGCCATGAGCGCCGCTCCGGCGCGAAGGAAGTCGGGTGCGTCCGCCCACCAGCGCCGGTCCACGGCGAGGACGGCGGCCGCGACCCCGCCGGCCACCGCGAAGGTCATGGCCGCGTGGAGCCCGATCGAGTAAGCCAGCGCCCGGCCGAGCGCGCCTCCCCCGGCCTCCGCGCGGCCCGCCAATTCGTCACCCGTCGACGCGCGGCGGCCGCGCTCGAAGGCCTCGGCCCGCGTGTGAAGGATCCCGGCGAGGACGCCGCCGGCGAACGCGAACGGGATCGACGCCCCGCCTGCGGCGATCACGGTCGCCGTGCCCGCCGCGACCGGGGTGGACCAGGTCAGGCAGCCGCCGACCGGAAGGTCGCACAGGCTCAGCAGCTCGAAGGCGGCGCCGAACAGCATGCCGGCCTGCGTCTCGCCCGTCAGCGCGCCGAGCAAAGCGCCGACGACGAGCGGGCGCGAGGCCAGGGTCTGCGCGACCAGGGCGGCGTCGAGCTCGAGGACGGCCAGCACGAGGCAGGCGGCGGCCGTGCTCACTTTCCCTCCAACGCGGCGGTGAGGTCTTCCTCGGCGTCGCCGGGAAGCGCGCGGCCCTCGAGGCGCACGCCCTTGGCCGCGAGCGCGCGCAGCGCGAGGCGGTCCTTCTCATCGAGGAACAGCGCGCGGCCGAGCTGGACCTTGCCGACGGTGTAGTGCAGGCCGCCGACGTTTATCCGGTCGACCGCCACGCCCTTCTCGACGAGGGCCAGCGCCTCGGCGGGCCCGGGCACGAGAACTAGCGACGATCTCCGGGCCAACTGCGGCGATCTCAAGGAGGCCGCCGCCTCGCCGACCGGGAGGACGAGCAGTCCGACCGAGGGCGGCAGCGCCATCTTCATCAGCGCGGTCTGTATCTCGTCGGCGGCGGCCGCGTCGGAGACCACGACGACGAGGTCGACCTTCAGGAAGGGGACCCAGCCCTCGACCACCTGGCCGTGGATGAGCCTGTCGTCTACGCGCAGCAAGGCGATGCCCATCAGCGCGACCCCACCGCGGCGACGAACATCGCGCGGATGTCCTTGATCGACTTCTGTCCGTCGGCGACGACCTTTTCGACGAGCCGCCCCAGCGGCAGCTGGGAGCGGTTGCTGAAGGCGGAGACGAGCATGTAGAGATTGACGCCGCTGATCATTTCGACGTTCTTCTCGTCACGGATCACGGGGAAGGAGAGGTTGTTGGGCGTGCCGCCGGGCATGTCGGTGAACAGCAGGACCCCGTCGGGGCCGGAGAGCTCGGCGAGCGCGCGCTTGATGCGCCTGCGGATGTCGTCGACGGACTGCCGCGAGGAGGTGGCCACGACCCGCACTCCCTGGGCCTGCCGGCCGACGATGCCCTCCGCGGCCTCGACGAGGTACGCGCCGAACTCCCCATGGGTCACGACGATGAAGTTGATCAATGCGCTATGTCCCGGTGGAATTCCTGCACGGGATGGCCGGTCGCGCGCAGCTTCTGCGCGAGCCAGCGGGTGCAGAACACGCTGCGGTGCCGCCCGCCGGTGCAGCCGATGGCGATCGTCAGGTAGGATTTCCCCTCGCGGACGTAGTGGGGGAGCAGAGTCGAGATCAGCTTGTGCCAATCGTTGAGAAACCTGCGCGCGACCGGTTGGCTCAAAATATATTTCTGCACGGGCTCATCGAGGCCGGACTTCTTTCTTAGGGTCGGGATATAGTGCGGATTCGGCAGGAAGCGGACGTCCATGATGATGTCGGCGTCGATCGGCATGCCGTGCTTGTAGCCGAAGCTGACGACCTGCAAGGTCATTTCCCGCGTGAGCTTCAGGCCGAGAGTCTCGGAGATCTTCTCCTTGAGCTCGCCGAGCGTCAAGCGGGTGGTGTCGATGACCTTGTCGGCCGCGCCCTTGATCGGCGCTAGGAGCCGGCGCTCCTGCTTGACCGCCTCCGCGATCTTGCCGCCGAGCGGATGGCGGTGGCGCGTCTCGGAGAAGCGGTGGATGACGGTGGCGTCCGCCGCGTCGATGAACAGCACGTTGATGTCGAGGCCCTGCTCTTTGAGGCTGCGCAGCAGCGGCGGCAGCGCGCCGAGCACCTTGCCCTCGCGGACGTCCATGCCCAAGGCCACGCGCGTCATCGCCGGGGAGTTCTGCACGAACGCCGCGAACTCGTCGAGCAGGGCGATCGGAAGGTTGTCGACGCAGAACCAGCCGAAATCCTCGAACACCTTGAGCGCCTGGCTCTTGCCCGCGCCGGAAACTCCGGTGATGACGAAGATCCTCTTCTGCGCGGCCTTCTTCATCCGCGCTCCTTCGTCTTCATGCGCTCGATGAGACGCTGATTGAAGTTCTCCGCCGAGAAATAGCCCTGGGAGCGAAGCCGCTGGTTGAGCGCGGCGACCTCGATGAGCACGGCGAGGTTGCGTCCCGGGCTGACGGGGATGCGGATGAGCGGGATCTCCACGTCGAGGATGGCGAGCTTCTTGGCGTCGAGGCCGGTGCGGTCATACGCCGTGCCGGCGGTCCACGCCTCGAGCTTGATGGCGAGCTCGATGCGCGTGCGGTCGAGGATCGCGCCGATGCCGAAGAGGAGCTTGACGTCGATGACGCCGAGGCCGCGCACCTCCATGTGGTTTTTAAGGGGCTCGGGGCAGGACCCTCTTAAATAGCCGCCCCGCCGATGCTGGATCTGGACCGCGTCGTCGGCGACGAGGATGTGCCCGCGCTTGAGCAGTTCGAGGGCGCACTCCGACTTGCCGATCCCGGAGTCTCCCTGGATGATGACGCCGAGGCCGTACACGTCGACGAGCACGCCGTGCAGGGTGGTCGCCGGCGCCAGGCGCGCCTCGAGGGCCTCCGACAGCTCCCCGGTCAAAGTCGTCGTGTCGTAGGCGGAGCGCATGAGCGGCACGCCGTGCTTCTTGCACGCCTGCGCCAAGGCCGGCGGAACCGGCGTGTTGTGCGTTACGATCACGCACGGCAGCTCCGGAACGGAGAGCATCGCCGAAAGGGCGTCGGCCAGCTTCTTGGCGTCGGACTTTTGGCAGTAGGCCTGCTCCCCGTTGCCGAAGATCTGGACGCGCTCCGCGCGGAAGCGGTCCAGAAATCCGGAGAGCGCCAGGCCCGGCCGGTTGAGGTCAGGGACCGTGATCCGGCGGCCGAGCGATTTTTCCCCCGAGAGCAGCTCGAGGCGAAGCCTCTCGCCCTGCTCCTTGAGGAGTTCGCCGACGGTCAGTTCCGTCGCGTGCACGGCGTCAGCGCTTGAGCTTGCGGACGGGCTGGATGATCCCGAGGCTCTCGTCCTCGCGGCGGTAGAGGACGTGCACCTGATCGGTGTCCTTGTCGAGGTAGACGAGGAACACGCGCTCGGAGGAGTCGAAGGCCTCGGAGGCCTGCTCGGGCGTCATCGGATAGACGGGCTGCCGGGACACCGCGAAGGATGGCTCGACGGGAGGCACGGCCTCGGACATCGTGTCGGAGGTCTTCGGCTTATGCCGGCTCTTGATGCGCTCCTTGTGCTTCTTGAGCTGCGCGTCGATCTTGTCGGAGGCGAGGTCGATGGCCGAGTAGAGATCGGCGGCCGTGGCGATGGCGCGGAACGTCTGTCCCGGCGCGTGCACGATCATCTCCGCCTTATGAGAGCGCTTCTCCACGAAGAGAAAAGCCTGTCCCCAAACGATATGGTCGAAATACTTTTGGGTCTTCCCCATTTTCTGCTGCACGTACTCGCGCAGAGCGGGCGTGATCTTGAGCTGCTTGGCCGTCAGTTGGATCTCCATAGTGGAGAGATTCTAGCCGTTGGCCTTCGCGCTGTCAACGAATGCGACGCGCGAGCAAGCGCCCCACGGGTTGACTCTATGGAAAGGAATTGGTACAGTGGTTTCCGGTTCCGGGCGGTATTCCCGAAGGCCCGCGGCCGAGTCGGAGACGGGCCTTATATTCAACGAACTTAAATCACAATAAAATCATATAAAATATATATTTATCCTGTGGATAACCGAGTTATCCACATCTGTGAATAACCTGTGAAAATAGCCGACGGAATCGAGCTGTGGAATCAGACGGTGGATCGTCTGCGCACGGAAATCGGCGATGAGAACGCCGAGCTCTGGCTTAAGCCCGTTTCGGCCATTTCCCTCGAGGGCGGGGTCCTGATGCTCAAGGTCCCCAATAAATTCTTCTCGGACGGCATCAAGGAGCGCTACCAAAAGCGCTTGATCTCCGTGCTGCGCGACCTGTCGGGGCAGGAGATCGGCATCGATTTCCGTGTCGAGCGCGATCTGACGCGAGTATTGCCCCCCTCGGATCCCGTGCCCGAGGCCTCCCCCCAATCCGATTTTCCCCTTTCAGAGCTCAACCCCCGCTACACCTTCGATTCCTTCGTCATCGGCGAGTCCAACCGCCTCGCCCGCGCCACGGCCGAGTCCATCTCGAAGAGCCCGGGCACGCAGTACAACCCTTATGTGATCTACGGCGGCGTCGGCCTGGGCAAGACCCACATCATGCACGCGATCGGCAACGCGATACGGCGCCACCACCCGCGCTCCCGCGTCCTTTATACGACCAGCGAGCAATTCGTCAATGAGTTCATCGCCGCCGTGCAGAACAACCAGATCGACTCCTTCCGTTCGCGCTACCGTTCCTTGGATTGCCTTCTCATCGATGATATCCAGTTCCTGATCGCCAAGGACCGCTCCGAGCAGGAGTTCTTCCACACCTTCAACGCCCTCTTCGACTCGCGCAAGCAGATCGTGGTCAGCTCCGATCGCTCACCCAAGGATATGTCCCCCCTCGAGCAGCGCCTCGTCTCGCGCCTGGAGTGGGGCTTCGTCGCCGACATCAAGCCGCCCGACCTCGAGACCCGCATCGCGATCCTTCGCAAGAAGGCCGCGCACGAGGGCTTTACCGCGCCCGACGACGTCATCCTCTTCATCGCCTCCTCCGTCAAGACCAACGTCCGCGCCCTGGAGGGCTGCCTGATCCGCCTGAAGGCTTTCCAGGCGATGACCGGCGCCCCCCTGTCGGTCGACGACGCCCGGGACATATTAAAGGACTCCATCGCGGTGGACGACTCCTCCCCGGTCAGGATCGAGACGATCCAGCGCGTCGTGGCGCTCAAATACTCCGTCGACGTGAAGGACCTCAAGGGCCATCAGCGCACGGTGTCGATCTCGATGCCTCGACAGGTCGCGATGTACCTGTCCTGCGTGATGACGGAACTGTCCTCGACCGACATCGGCCGAGCCTTCGGCGGCAAGGACCATTCGACGGTGCTGCATGCCCGCAAGAAGATAGAGAAGAAGATCGAAGAAGACCCTTTCTTTTTGGAACTCATCAACAAGCTGCAGGCCGACATCAAGACGGCGGAAAGATGAACGCCGCGTGACAAAGCCGTGCACATCCGGGCTGTGAACAACGTGTGTACGTTTTGAGACAATCGTGGACGGATCGCCGCGCTGTGGACGGTGGGGATAAGCCGGGCGAGTTATCCACAGGTTACGGAGAACGTTTCTCAAAGGGAAGCCGGGTTATCCCCCGCGTCCCCCGCTCGATGACGGAGAGGATGATTTAAATGAAAATAAACATCAGCAAGGAAGAACTGGCTCGAGGCGTCCAAACGATACAATCCGCGCTGTCCAGCCGGACCACCCTTCCGATCCTCCTGAACTTTCTTATGGAGACCGAGGACAAGAAGGTGAAGGTCATTTCGACCGACCTGGAGATGGGCGTCAAGCATTACATAAAAGCCGAGATTGAAACCGACGGCTCCATCACCATTCCCGCCAAGAAATTCGCGGACATACTTCATAGTCTGCCGGACGCCCAGGATATCGAACTCACCGTGGACGCGGGCGGAAAGATATCCTTGAAGTGCGGACGCTCCCGGTTCGGGATCGTCGGCTCTCCGAAGTCCGAGTACCCCGTCCTGCCTGAATTCAACAAGGCCTCCTCTTTTGAGCTTCCGGCAGGCGTCGTGGCCGCCATGATCAAGAAGACTATCTTCGCGGCTTCCTCGGACGAGACGCGCCACGTGCTTAACGGCGTCTTCTGGTCCGCCAAGAAAGGCGTCCTCGAGATGGTGTCGACCGACGGCCGCCGTCTTGCCGTGTGCGCCAAGAAGATAATCCCCAAGGACAAGGAGTTCTCGGTGATCGTTCCGACGAAGGTGCTCTCGGAACTGCTGCGGCTCGTGACCTTGCTCGAGATCGAGGAGAACGACCAAGAAAAGCTTCTCGTCGCGGTCACGGAGAATCAGATAACCTTCCAACTCAAGGACACGACCATCCTCTCCCGCCTCGTCGGCGGGGCCTTTCCCAACTACGACCAGGTCATTCCGACCAAGCGCGAGGTCGTGTTCACCGCCGCGACGAAGGACCTGCTCGCCGTCACGAAGCGCGCCGCGCTGTGCGCCGTGGACCGCGGAGGCTCCGTCAAGTACGCGCTCAAGAAGGGAGTGTTGCATGTGACGGCCTCGAGCCAGAACAACGAGTTCAATGAGGATCTTCCCGTCGAATACCCCGGGGCCGAATTCTCGGTCGCGTTCAACCCTCAGTTCGTCGTCGACGCCCTCAAGCATGTCGACGCGGACTCGGTGTCGGTGGCGATGACGAGCCCGGTCAACCCGGCGCTCTTCGAGCCGGCCGGCGGCGAGGGCGAATATAAGTTCGTCGTCATGCCGATGAGGCTGTGACCGCGGAAAAGGAAAAGCCGGGCCGCTGGTCAACCGCCGGCGATCTGGTCAGGAGTTTTTCGTACCGCGCCGGGACGGTCAACGACAAGTTGGCCCTGCTCAACGCGGTGTGGGACAAAGAGTGCGGCGCCTACGCGAAGCACTGGGCTCTGGTGGCCGTCAAGAAGGGGACTTTATTCGTGAGGCCTAAGTCGTCGGCGGCGGCGCAGGAACTTCAGATGCGGTCGGGGGTGCTGTTGAAATCCCTGAATAAATATTTCAGTCGTCCGTGGATCACGGCGGTCAGAACAACTTATCGGTAGCGGAGGCGGAATGTCCGAAGCTGCGATGGAGACGACAGATATGGCTAAGAAGGACGAGAAATACGACTCATCGAACATCCAAGTGCTCGAAGGCCTCGAGGCCGTGCGCAAGCGCCCCGCGATGTACATCGGAAGCACCGGTCCGTCCGGCCTGCACCACCTGGTCTACGAGGTCGTCGACAACTCCGTCGACGAGATATTGGCCGGACGCTGCAGCACGGTCGATGTTTTCATTCATCAGGGCAACTCGATCACCGTCAAGGACGACGGCTCGGGCATCCCCGTCGACCCGATGAAGGACCCGAAGTTCAAGGGGAAATCCGCCCTCGAGGTCATCCTGACCGTCCTGCACGCGGGCGGAAAGTTCGACAAGGGAGCCTACAAGGTCTCCGGCGGCCTGCACGGCGTCGGCGTCACCTGCGTCAACGCCCTCTCCGAGTGGCTCAAGGCCGAGATCCACCGTGACGGCAAGATGTGGATACAGAACTATAAGCGCGGAAAGCCGGAGGCCGACGTGAAGGCCGTCGGCAACTCCGACAGCCACGGCACCAAGATCTCCTTCAAGCCGGACCCCGACATCTTCAATGGGCATATGTATTCCTTCGAGACGCTCTCCAACCGCCTGCGCGAACTCGCGTTCCTCAACGCCGGCGCGAAGATATCGATCACGGACGAACGCGAGGACAAACGCCACGCTTTCCATTATGAGGGCGGCATCACGCAGTTCGTCCAGCACCTCAACCACAACAAGAAGGTCGTCCATCGCGAACCGATCTCGATGAGCAAGGAGAAGGAGGAGGTCGTCGTCGATTTCGCTATCCAGTACAACGACGACTACTCCGAGACCGTCTTCTCCTTCGTCAACAACATCAAGACGCCGGAAGGCGGCACGCATTTGGCCGGTTTCCGCTCGGCATTGACCCGCGTCGTGAATGATTATCTGAAAAAGTATGACCTTCTGAAGGGTAAGAACTTTTCGGTCACGGGCGACGACGTGCGCGAAGGCCTGTGCGCGGTCCTCTCCTGCAAGATCCAGAACCCGCAGTTCGAGGGCCAGACGAAGTCCAAGCTCGGCAACGCCGAGGTCGAGGGCATCGTCAAGTCCATCGTCGGCGACGCGCTCGTCACCTTCTTCGAGGAGAATCCGTCGACCGCGAAGTCCATCTGCGCGAAAGCGATCGCCGGCGCCGAAGCCCGCGAGGCCGCGCGCAAGGCCAAGGACCTCACCCGCCGCAAAGGGGTGCTCGACGGCTCGAGCCTGCCCGGCAAGCTGGCCGACTGCCAGGAGCGCGATCCGGAGCGCTCCGAGCTGTTCATCGTCGAGGGCGACTCCGCCGGAGGCTCGGCCAAGCAGGGAAGGGACCGGGTCTTCCAGGCCATCTTGCCCATCAAGGGTAAGATCCTCAATGTCGAGAAGGCGCGTCTCGTTAAGATCCTCTCCAACGAAGAAGTCCGGACCTTGATCTCGGCCATCGGCACGGGCATCGGTGAAGGCGAGGATGGATTGAAGATCGATAAGCTTCGATACCATAAGCTCATCATCATGGCCGACGCCGACGTGGACGGCCAGCACATCCGCACACTCATCCTCACCTTCTTCTACCGCCAGATGAAGGCGCTCGTGGACAACGGTCACATCTACATCGCCCAGCCTCCGCTCTTCAAGGTCAAGAAGGGGAAGACGGAGATGTACGTGGACACCGAGGAGAAGATGGAGCAGTGGCTGCTCAACGAGGGCCGCAACTCCCTCGAGGTCACCGCGGTCAACCCGGCCAAAGGCAAATCCAAGAAGCTCGACGTCGAGGACTTGCGCGACCTGCTCAAGCTCCTGGCCGAGCTCGAAAGCCTGATCCGCCACATCAGCCGCTAGAGCCTGCACCTCGAGGACTTCCTTGAACACCAGGCGTCAGGCAAGCTTCCGCTTTATCGCGTCGAGAAAAGCGCGGGCGAGTACGAATTCCTCTACTCCGATAAGGAGTGGAAGATATATCGCGACGCCTACGTCGCCGCGCAGAAGCAGAAGCTCATCGAGGCGCGCGCCGAGAAGAAGAAGGCGC
>JAUYSH010000072.1 GCA_030696455.1 Elusimicrobiota bacterium | reverse complement strand
CTGCGTTGATATGGTTGCTTGAAGTCAAGTAGACAGAACTCTCCGCCCTCCAAATCGTGACTGGAAGTTGGTACAAAACCAGACCCCCAAGGGAGACGTGGGCTCCTGACGACGGTCGCTCCTGCTGATATCCGCGGGTTGGTTACCGCATGACCCTTGTTCGTCACGGGGCTGCCTCGCTCTAGGATCGAGCGTCGACTCCGAAGAGCCGGCTCTTAACGCAGTCGAGGATTCCCCTGACTCTGCCCACGTCTCGCTTGTAAGTCCGGTTAACGCCTAGCCGCCCTTAGGCGGCGATCGGCTTCACCTCCCGGGCGATCGCCCACATAAATCCAACGAGCTCGCGCGCGATCGCGGTGACCACGACATTCTTCGTCTTGCCCTTGCCCAGCAGACGCTGATAGCGGCGGCACAGGCGCAGCTGCGCCTTCCAGGCGATGTCTCGCACCGCCTGCGGCAGGTTCTCCTGGCGGACCTGATGCGCGCGCGCGATTTTAGCAGGGAAGCGATGCGCCCACGCCGCCTCAACGAGCACCCGCCGCGCGTGCCCGTTTCCCGTCTTGGTGATGTGCCCCATGCGCACCCGCGGCCCCGAGGAATACTGGCTCGGCACCAGTCCCAGAAACGCCATCAACTGGCGCGGCTTGTCGAAGCGCGTCATGTCGCCGATCTCGGCGACGGTCGTCGCCGCGACGTTGAGCGACACGCCGCGCAGCGCCTGCAGCGCGCTCACCACCGGTGCCATGCGCCAGCCCTCCACCGCGAGGCGCAGCTGCTCGTCGATGCGGCAGACGCGGCCGTCGGTCTCTTGGGTGGCGTTGAGGTATTCCTGGAAGACGATCTGCTGGGTGGGCTGGTGCATCGTCACCTCCGACAGCCACCTCAAATGCGCCTTTGTCCACGCCGACTTGCCCGTGTAGCGGATGTTTTGGCGCAGCAGCAGCGCGCCCAGCTGCTGGCGCGAGCGCCGGTGATTGGCCACCGCGTCTTCTCTCGAGCGCGTCAGGTCGCGCACCGCCTCGTCCTCGGCCCTCGGCACGAACACCGCCGTCAACTCGCCCGCCCGGTGCAGCCTCGCCAGCATGATCGCGTCCCGGCGGTCCGTCTTGATCCGGTCTCCCGAGCACTTCGGAATCATGCTCGGCGCTACGACCGAGCAGGAGAATCCCTTTCGGGTCAGGTGCCGGTGCAGCGCATAGCCGCACGGACCCGCCTCGTAGACGAAGTTCAGCTTCGCGTGCGTCTTCTTCAGCCGCGAAATTACCTTATCGACGGCTTCGAGATCTCCTGCTATCCTTCCGTAATGACGCGCCTCGCCTCCGTCGTACGACGCCAACGCGATCTCAATGGACTCCTTGTGGACATCAAGACCGACGTACATGGTAGAATCATCCATAGCTCGCCTCCTTTTTGTGGCTCTGTGTTTCCCTTAGACCGGGACATAACCCACGATACAAAGGACGGCGAGCTTTTGCTTTCATGCAACCATTGTGTCTAGACGTCCGGAAAGATAGGAATGCCACAGCTGATTTTAGAGTTTGTTATCGAGTTCCTGCCCATCGCACTCGGGGCCTTGTTTATTTGGTGGATTTCACGAATAGGCCCTGAAGTCGACAAAAAGATTGTTCGAATGACCTCGAAGTATTTTCAGCCAGCAGCATGGTTGATTTCCTGGCTGATGTGCACAGCAATACTGGCATGGGCGTTTGTGGTCACTTATTTCGCGCCAAACAAGATTTGGGCTCTAGTCATAGTCGGAGTCGTTCCCATAGCACACCTCATTCTCATGCTAAAGAAGAAATATTCATTAGCGTACTGGTGTGCAAGCGCGGAAGTCCTGATAACGCTAGTAGCGTTTGGATACTATTGCGTAGGAAATCCAGAACGCGGACAGCTGACGATAAATATTAGCCCCGGTACCATTGGTTTTTGGTTCTTTATCGGCGGGAGTCTCGTTCTGGTTTGTACGGCGTGGATTTGTCACAGGGCGGCAAAAGACATCTGGAATGGAACTGGTGTGGGCAATTAAGAACATGGAAAACGCGACGTCTAACCATCGGATTCTGCCGACCGCGGCCTCGTTTGGTTGGACTCATATAGCCGCGGCGGCAGATCCACTGCGTTGAAGCTGTAGGAAAACCCCCTTCCGCCGGCGAAATTCGACTTCCCCATCGAAATCGCAATCGATAAAATGGGGCCACTTCCGTCTGGAGGCCTCTCAATGGCGCGCTACAAGCCTGTAGAATACGCCCAAGGACAGTTCATCTCGATCTCCTTCGAGAAACAAATCCTTCCCGGCAGCTTCGAGCACGCGGTCAACTTCGTCGTCGACGAGAAGCTCGATTTCTCGATCCTCGATGAGGCTCGCACCAACGATGACAACGGGGCTCCGGCCTACGATCCGCGCGTGATGCTCAAGATCGTGCTGTGCGCCTACGCGCGCGGCATCTTTTCGAGCAGAGATATCGCGGCCGAATGCCAGGAGAACGTCGTGATGATGGCCCTCTCGGCGAACACGCGTCCGCATTTCACGACGATCGCGCAGTTCGTCAGAGAGCTGGGCCCGGCGATGCAGGATCTCTTCGTCGGCGTTCTGCTGTACTGCGACGAGCTGAATCTGATCGGCAAGGACATGTTCGCGGTCGACGGGTGCAAGTTCTCGTCGAACGCGTCGAAAGAGTGGAGCGGAACGCGCGCGGAGTTCGAGAAGAAGCGCGACAAGTTCCACGCCTCAGTCGAAAAACTTGTGGCCCAGCACAGGGCGATGGACAAGAACGGCCTCCCGGAGTCCGTCCCCGGAAAGCGGGCGCAGGAAGAAAAAGCGATCGAGTCTTTTAAGGCGAAGACCGCCAAGATCGACGCCTGGCTTCGCGAGAATCCCAAGGACAAGATCGGTTTGGGCGGCAAGCCGGTGAAGAGTTCGATGACGGATGTAGATTCAGCCAAGATGGCGTCGAGCCGAGGCGTGATCCAAGGCTACAACGGCCTGGCGATGGTCGATTCCAAGCATCAGGTCATCGTCGGGGCGGAGGCGTTCGGCAAGGCCCACGAGGCGGCAGCACTCGAGCCGATGCTCGAACAGGTGCGCGAGACTTTCAAGAAGCTCAAGGAAGAGAACATCTACGAGAAAGCCAAAGTCTGCGCCGACAGCGGGTTTCACACGGAAGAAAGCATGAAGATGCTTTCCGAGAAGAAGATCGACGCCTACGTGCCGGACAAGCTCTTTCGAAAAAGGGATGCGGCATTTAAGACGGCAGAGCAGCACAGAAGCTTCAAGGCGCTTATCGGCCGCGACGGCTATAAGAAGAAATTCTTCACGGCGGACGAATTCATCTTAGATCCAAAGAAGGGCAAGCTCGTCTGCCCGGACGGCAAGGAGCTCTACGTCAAAGACAGCAATTTCAAAACCGCGAAAGGCTATCACGGCACGCAATACATGGCCAAGAAGACGGACTGCCGGGTATGCGAGCTCAGGTCCGCCTGCTTGCGCAAGCCGCACTCGCCGGCGCGGACCGTGTTCAAGGTTGAAGGGCGCCGGGAGCAAGAGACCTTCTCCAAGAAGATGATCAAGAAGCTCGAAAGTGGGGTGGGCCGCTTTCTCTACGGAATGCGCATGGGGATCGTCGAGCCGGTCTTCGCAAATCTGCGCCACATGATGGGACTCGACCGGTTCACGCTCCGCGGGAAGGAAAAAGTAAACATCCAATGGCTGCTTTTCGCAGTTGTCCACAATATCCACAAGGCGCAACGCTTCGGTTTGGCGGGCGCGGGCTGATTAAAGCGTCCTTGGACGCCGTACGACGCACGACGCAGCCGGACGACTAAGGGGCATTGTAAAGCCCCGAAGTCGGGGTTAGACTTAAGAACGGCGCTATTGTGCCGAAAATCGGCGCCGCCGGGACGTCGGCCGACTCAAAAGCAGGTTTTTCTACAGCTTCGTTAGACGGCCTGATAACGAATGAACGAACTTATCCGCTGGAAGGAACTCTGGTTAAAACTGCGCGCCACCCAAATCGCAGCAGTGGCGCTCATTGCCACCGTCATGTCCATCGCGGGCACTCAAATCCTCATACGCGGGCACTTTGAGGATGCCGGAAGCGGCATGTTGCTGTCGTCTAGAAACCTTTCATCCCACGCGCTCGTGCCAGCATCGCTAGTTGCTTGGCTAATCCTTGCGCCATTACTGAACAAACGGAAATTCTGGGTCATCATTCCAGCGGGCATTGTCGCACCGTTCCTGGGCTCAGCAGGATTTTTATTTGGGCTGTTTTTTATTGGCGGGCCTTTGGGACTGCTACCAGCCACAGGAATTACTTTTGTCGCATGGACATTCATTATGAACTCAATGGTCGTCATGCTTCCGACCAGTCTGATAACGGCGATTTTGATCTGGGGAATGTTGAAAATTGGATACAGCGAGGCCGTCTAACTAATGGATAGAGCGGCCGGCGCCTCGGTGAGGAATATCTTGATAGGCGCCGCCGCTCATCCTCGGCGTTCGACCGCCCCTCAGTCCTGCCGCATGTAGCGCTCTTCTTACCACCAGCATCCCTGCAGCCTCCTTTTGTCAAAGAATGCGCCAGGGGGCTTGAATTTCCTGGGCACCGACCCTATACTAAAGCGGAAACGCAGATTCTGGAGACAATCCCATGACAAATCGACCCCTCAGCATTGCTGTACTTTCCGTCCTCCTCGTTCCAACACTCCTGTGCGCGCAGGATGGTGAGATCGAAGCTAAGGGCATCATTAATAAGGCTCGTGCCCTTAAGACGGCTAATCCTACACAGACGGCCGGTCCTATAGTGCCCCCCATCGCGTTCGACTCCCTCCCCTTCTTCGCCGCACACTCCCGTGCTCCATATGTAATCGATAAAGCCGGTGCCCAAGAGAATGCCGACAACGCGTTAACAAATATCTGCAAAGCGCAGAGCGCCGCGGGCAAGCTCATAGGACAGAAGATTGCCCTCGTCAACGGTGAGAATGCGCACGCATTTCAGCTCTGCCAGCGCGCCGAGGTGAAGGATGGGTTGCTCTACAATCTGATAATCGCCAAGGACACCTATGTCGTCCGCAAAGAGTTGGCCAGGACCAATGCGCGGACCTCATTAGCAAAGATGTGCGACGAGATGGGCATAGAAGCAGGGTTGGTCGGCGAACTCTTTGAGTTATATGACGGCGCGGCGGCGAACGCTATCCAAATCTGCCGCTACAAGAAGCCATACTGACACCTACACGCTTCCAGCAAACTCGAGCACTCCTCGTAGCCATGGTGTCTATTGGCGAAGGTCCCTCCGAGAACGGCACATTGCCGGTCGAACTAAGCGCTTGTGCCGCAGCGCGCTTTCTTTACGGAGTTCCTGTAGCGCGCGCGGCACAGCGTATCGTTCGACCGCAGAAGCTATGGGTAAAAATCCGGTAATTTGATTTGTAAACATGGCCAAACTTCCGGATCGGGGCTATACTTCTCCCGGAAGCACTCCATGAAAACCTTACTCGTCCTGGCCCTTCTTTTCTGCCCCCTTTCGGGCCTCGCGGACGATGTCCCGAGCTCCGCGCCAGAGGAGCCGGGCGCGACGATCGTAACGCAGAAAGCCCATCCCGATTTACTCCGTCTTGAGCAGGAGTTGTCGCGCAAGCTTGATGATAAGAAGGACGGCCGGGTCACGCCCGAGCAATACCAAGCGTGGAAAGGCGAATTCCGCGAGCGCCTAGATGCCGCGACAACCCGGGTGCCCTCGTCGCCGGATAACACGGCGGCGAATGCCCGCATCATGGCGCAACTCGGCGAAGGTGAAGCGGCTCAAGCAGCCCTGGATCAGGCCCTCGAACAAAATCCGAAGAGTTCGGTTCTCCTGACGACGAAGGGGCAGGTCCTTTTCGATCAGAAGGACTTCCCGGGCGCGGCCCAAAACGCATTGCAGGCCTGGGAGAACAGCGGACGCACCGATAAAGGCGCGTGGGCGCTGTACCAGATGTCCAAGGGCCGAAGCGCGCCTTCCGGGACGGGTTCGGCATCGCCGGGTCTGGCGCCGCTGGCGCAGGGTTCACCCGTCGTTTCTGCAGATGATTCGAACAAGCCCATCAAACTTGCAGTGAAAGGTAGCGCGCTCCCAAGCGCTGTGCCCGCTCCCGGTCAAGATGGGGAAGGACCAATAAAACGCGAGGGCGGGCTTCCGCTCTGGCCGCTGGCCATTCCCTTCGCGGGCGGGCTCATTGCTTACGGCCTCTATCGCGGTACCAAGAAAGTTGACGCGCAAGAGTCCGAACAGCCTGCCGCGGGGGCGCTCCTCACCACTCCCGTCCTGGTAGCGGGGTCGGCCGAGGTCGGCGGCGGCGTTGCTAGCAACGTCGCCAAAGTGGCAGCTGTTAAGACGCTCGGCGAATTCGCCATAACCGGCGTCGCCGCCGTGGGAATCCTTGTGGTTGGCGGCACCGCTATCATTCTGACCGTGAACTCCGGTCTTAACGAGATGATCGCGGCCCAGGACAAATACAACGAGGCAATCGACACGCACCGCGATGAGCAACAGAGCAATCGTCCGTCCACCAAACAACAGACAACTGTCCCCATCCGATTCACCGCCGGTTCGGCACCCATATCAACCGCCGGGAATTCAGAGGAAGATGAGTTGAAATCTGCAGATGGGCGCTGGAAGTGCGCGGCACAATGCAACGTCCAACAAATCGATGTAAGTGTAAATTGTCCTGAGCGTGTGAGGGGTATTTCCGGCGGCCCCAACGAAGAGTTGGCTTGTCGAGCGGCCAAGCGCGTCGCCACTCAATCCACACCACGGGGTTGTTATCCTCGTCACTGTAAATGTAATTGTGTGAGGTAGAATGGACCATAAAGAAGGCGATTTAGTCATTCTCGTAAAAGCTCCTGAGGGCGTAGAGCGCCTACCCGCCGAGACACAGCAGGCGTTCAAGCTTTGTCTTAAGAAGTCATATCGCATCACAGAAATCACTGATGATGGCTTGCTCGTTTTGGATGTCAGCCACGATGTTGACCCCGTGATCGGTGGTAAATACAACGACTTGCGGGTCGAAGCTGAATGTGTGCGGGCAATTTAAAAAATATAGTGAGCGCCGCTTAGCCGTGAGAGTGACCGGCGGCTTAGGCGCCTGTCCTCGGCCGAACCATTGAAGCTGTGAAAAAATCGAAAATCCGACAAGAAGGAACCGGCTCCGGAGGACCTGAAGATCGGCGCGGCGGCGGGGCGCAGCGCCTGGACGAGTGCGACCATCATCGTGCGGATGCTGAGCGCCGGGCGGCGCTAGGACGCGGCGAAGGCGCGGGCGGTGACCTCGGTGCAGAGCTTGCGGTAGATGCCGAGTATGCTGAAGATGCGCAGGTCGGTGCGCACGTCGTAGAGCCCCGCGAGGTCGGGATGGTCTTTCTTGATCCGCTCGAGCGCCTTCTTGAAGCCCCCGTCGCCGTAGCCGCCGGAGACGCTCGTCGCGCGGAACTGCGCCGCGATCGGCACCGAGAGGCCGTGCTGGCAGGAGACGCCCTTGACCGTGCCCAGCTCGCGCGCGGAGGCGGGACGGTCCTTGGCCGTCATCGTGACGAAGGAGAGCGGCCCCTCGGAGGCATAGAAGAGCATGATGCCCCCGGCGGGGATCAAGGCGGGGACCGCGTCGTCGCCGTCGCCGTCGCCGCGCGCCGCGGCCCCGGAGGCCAGGGCGAGGAGGAGGACGGCGGCGAGCGCCGGCCTCACAGCTTGGCGACCCGTCCGGTCACGACCGTGCACCACTTCGCGTAGATGCCGAGCAGGTAGGCGTTGACCTTCACGTCGGCGCGCACGTCGTAGAGGATGCCCTCGCGCGCGCCCAGCGCGTCCTTGACCGCCGCCGCGTAGGAGGCGTCGCCCCAGGCGAACAGGAAGACGGCGGAGCGGTTGCAGGACTTGCCGACGACGAGGGGGTCGTCGGGAGAGGCCTTGACCTCCGACGGCGCCGAGGTGCGGTAGCCGCGCGGGACCTTGATGTCGGTGTAGACGAGGCCGCAGGAGGAGAGAGCGGCGGCGGAAAGGAGGAGGACGAGCCGGGAAAGGTGTCTCATGCGTGAAGCATAGCCCTACGGCGACGGCGGAGTCAACTGTATACGGGAACAGTTTTGTAGAATCCTCGACGATGAACCCGCTCCTCGCCCTGCTGCTGAGGATCCCCCTGCACGGCGCGGGGCTGCTCGTCGCCGCCCTGCCCCGCGCGTGGGAGATGGCGCTGGGCGCGTTCCTCGGGCGGGCGGCGCTTCTCTTCAACACGCGTCACGCCCGCGTCGCGCGGGAGAACCTGGCGAATTGCTTCCCGGAGCGGTCCGAGGACGAGCGCCGGGCGCTGCTCACCGAGAACTACGAGCATTACGGCCGTATGGTGCTGGAGCTGGCGCACATGTTCGCGCCGCTGCCCGGTCATTTTCGCGCCTACGTCCAGCGCCACGTCTTCATCGAGGGCTACGAGCACTGGGAGAAGGCGCGGGCGCGCGGCAAGGGCGTGCTGTTCCTCGGCTCGCACATCGCGAACTGGGAGTTCGCCGCGTCGATCGGCGCGATCAAGGACATGCCGGTGACCATCGTGACCCGGCGCCTGAAGCCCGCGTGGCTGCACGCCTGGATGGAGAAGGTGCGCTTGTCGGTCGGCGTGCGCGCCGCCTATCAGCCGCGCACCATCCCCACGGTCATGAAGGCCCTGCGCGACAACGGCGGCGTCGTCTTCGTGATGGACCAGTACATGTCCGCGCCGATGGGCGAGCCGATGCGCCTGTTCGGCGTCATGGCCTACACCTTGGCCGCCATCGCGCCGCTGGCGCGCCGCACCGGGGCGGCGATACTGCCCGTGCTGCCCAAGCGCGAGGCCGACGGACGGGTGCGGATCACCATCGAGCCCGAGATCGAGCTCACCGACGACGACAAGAAGGACAACCAGAGGCTCGCGTCCCACGTGGAAGGCTGGATGCGGGCCGTGCCCGGCCAGGCGCTGTGGGCGCATCGGAGATTCAAAGACGTGGATTGGAGCGGCCGCGAACCGTAGATCCCCGCCCCAGTCCACGGGACTCGCGCCGACTGTTTCCAGAAACAGTCGAAGCTGGCCGGACCGTTGGGCCCCTCCTTAGTTAGGTCCTTTCCCCATCGCCCCGGGCCCGGTTGGCCCCTTCGGAGGTCTTCCAACTCCGTTATCATCAGCGCATGAAAACGATGACCCGCCGCCCCTCGACCATCCTCTCGCGCGCGCTGCTCGCCGCCTTCCTCTTCGGCCTTCCGGGAAGCCGCGAAGCCTTCGCGCAGGTCGCGGGACGCGCCGGCACCGCCGGAGGCTCCGGCGCCTCGGCCTCGGCCGGAGCGTCGCTCGGCGGCGTCACCGCGGCTCCCGGGCTCTCGGCCGCGCTCGCGCCGATGAACCTGACGCTCTCCGCGCCTTCCGCTCCCGGCGCCGTCGCGCCCGCGGCGGCCGCTCTGGCCCCCGCCGCCCTGAAGGCCGTCCCCCTGGCCGCCGCCGTGAAGGCCGCCGTGCCGACGGCCGTCGCCGTGGTCGCGGCCGCCCGGCCCGCCGCCGAGGCGACGCCCTCGGCCATGGCCGCCCTCAATGCCGCGTCCGGCGGCAGGAAGGACGACGGCGGCAGGTCCGCCTCCGGCGAGCGCTTCGACGGCAGCCGGCGCCGAGCCGCTTCCGACGACGACGGCGACGACGGGAACGTCCCCAAAAGCCGCGCCCTCGCGACCATCCCGGCGCCCGCCGAAGCGCCCGTCATCGCCCTGACCAAGGTCTTCTTCCCCGGCGTCAACTCGGTCCGCCTCTCGCTCAAGGGCGCCGACAACGTCGCGATGGTGACCAAGGCCATGAAGACCGGCGGCTACATGATCGCCACGACCTTGGGCGCCGACGCGAAGGGCCACAGCCCGACGGCGGTGCTCGTCAAGCTGTCCCAGCCCGAGAGCGACCAGAGCGGCTCCTCCGTGCTGATGACCGTGCTGCGCACCGTGACGATCACCGGCTACAAGGACGAGGCGGGCGTGTCCATCGCGAAGGTGACGTACCCGAAGGCCGCGCCGTCGAACCAGGAGCGCCTCGACGAGCTCGGCTCGCTGGCCCAGCACACCCTCGAGCAGCTCGCGCATCTCGACGCGTCGGTCGACTCCGACCTGATCAAGCACGCCCTCATGGAGGACAGCTCCGAGCGCCTGACCAACCTGCTGGCGCAGAACTTCCCTTTCTCCGACGAGACCAAGATCCGCCTGCTCGCGGAGCCGTCGACCGAGGCGCGCCTGGAGGCGGTCATCCTCGAGATGACGGCCCACTTCAAGGAGAAGTCGGCGAAGGCCCAGCCCAAGGCGGACGCCCCCGGCGGGAGCGGCATGAGCTCCGCCGACAGCCTCAAGTCGATCGAGACGCTCAAGGCCAAGATGAAGGCCATCGGCATGCCCGAAGGCGTGCAGGCGACCGCGGAGGCCGAGTTCGCCAAGCTCGCGCAGATGAACGCGAAGGACTCCGAGGCGCAGAAGCTGCGCGCCTACCTCGAGTGGCTGCTCGACGTGCCGTGGAGCGCGCGCACCGAGGACAACCTCAATATCGCCGACGCGCGACGCATACTCGACAAGGACCACTTCGGCCTGGAGAAGGTCAAGGAGCGCGTCCTCGAGTTCCTGGCTCTGCGGAAGAAAACGGGTTCCAAAAAGGGCGCGATCATCGCGTTCACGGGGCCCCCCGGCGTGGGCAAGACCTCGATCGCGGGCGCCATCGCCGAGGCGCTGGGGCGCAAGTTCGTGCGCCTCTCGCTCGGCGGCGTGCACGACGAGAGCGTCCTGCGCGGCCACGGCCGCACCTACCTGGGCTCGATGCCCGGCGAGATCATGCGCCAGATGAAGGCCGCCGGCACGATCAACCCCGTCATGCTGATGGACGAGGCCGACAAGATCGGCCGCAACGGCAACGCCGGCGACCCGACCGCCGCCTTGCTCGAGATCCTGGACCCGGCGCAGAACAACACCTACCGCGACCGCTACCTGGACGTGCCTTACGACCTGTCCGAGGTGCTCTTCGTCGTGACCTCCAACGAGCTTTCCAACATCCCCGAGCCGCTGCGCGACCGCATGGAGATCATCGAGTTCGACGGCTACACCACGCTCGAGAAGATCGCGATCGCCGAGAAGCACGTCGTCCCCCAGAAGCTGGCGCTGACGGGGCTGAAGCCCGAGGAGGCGGCGCTGACGAAGGACGCGATCCGCCGCATCATCGAGGGGTACACGATGGAGGCCGGCGTGCGCAAGCTGCGCCAGCAGGTGGAGTCCGTTCTGAGGAAGATCTCGGCTTGGACGGAAACGCGCGGCGAGCCGGCCCCCGGCGTCGTCGGCGAGAACGATATCGAGAAATACCTCGGCGTCGAGAGCTACAGCCCCCGCGCCGTGGCGCAGAACGGCGTCGGCGTGGCGACGGGCCTCGCGGTCAACAGCTTCGGCGGCAGCACGCTCAACGTCGAGGTGAGCAAGGAGCCCGGCACCGGCCAGCTCCGCCTGCGCAAGCAGTTCGGCGACGACATCGAGGACTCGGCCAAGAACGCGCTCAAATACGTCAAGCAGAACGCGGCCAAGCTCGGCCTCAAGGACTTCGACTTCACCAAGCACGACATCGACATCAACATCACCCCGGCGGGCAAGGTGGACGGCCCGTCGGCCGGCGGCCTGATGGTGACCGCGATCGTCAGCGCGCTGACGGGGCGCTCCGTCACGCCCGGCCTGGCGATGACGGGCGAGATCACCATGCGCGGCGACATCCTGCCCATCGGCGGCCTCAAGCAGAAGGTCATGGCCGCGCACCGCATGGGCTACACCGAGGTGATCTTCCCCTGGGCGAACCTCAAGGACATCGAGGACATCCCCAAGGAGGTCCGCGACGGCATCAAGCTCACCCCGGCGCGGACCTACGACGACATCTACCCTTCGGCGATCGTCCCCGAGGCGCCGGCGGCGTGACGCGGCGAATATTCGACAAAAGTTACGAATAGGCCAGGAAACCCCTTGCCCGGCGCGGTTATCGGGTTATCCTCTGCCCGTGAGCGAGAGGCCCGAGGAATCAATCAAGATCGCGTTGATCGAGCCGGAGGCGAGCGACGTCGAGCGGATCAAGGAGCTGGTGAAGTCCGGCTCGATCCACGCTGAAATCGCCGACGCCATGTCCATCGAGACTCCGCACCTCGAGAGCGCGCAGATCATCCTCCTCGGCCTGCAGGACCTGGGCCCCGTGGAGATAGAGGCTTTGACCAGGCTGCACGCCGGCTATCCGAAAATCCCGCTGATCGTCCTGGCGGGCCCCGCCTTGGCCCCCCGGGCCGCCGAAGCCGTCCGCTTAGGGGCGCAGCACGTGCTCGTCAAGAGCGAGCTTACGACCGAAAAGCTCTCCTCGACACTGCGCTACTTCCTCGGTTACGCGTCCAAAGAACCGACCCATACGGCCTAAACGGCGTAGGCACTCGGCCCCCTCCTCCAGTAGGGCCTTTCCCCTTCTCGCACGGCCCCATTGGCCCCCGCGCGCCCCCCGCGACGGGACTACAATAAGCGCATGAAATCGATGAACCCCCGCCCCTCGACCGTCCTGTCGCGCGCCCTCCTCGCCGCCTTCCTGGTCACCCTTCCCGGAAACCGGGAGGCGTTCGCGCAGGCCATGACGAAGGTCGGGCCGGCGGTCTCGGCGGCCGGGGTTTCCGGCGCCGTCGGGAGCGCGCTCGGCGGCCTCTCCGCCGCTCCCGGTCTTTCCGCGACTTTGTCCCCGGCGAGCCTCGCCCTCACGCCGCTCTCCGCCGTGCCGAGCGCGCTGGCGCCCGCGACGCCCGCCGCCCTCGCCCCCGTCCGCGCCGTCGCCGCGGCCAAGTCGGAGCCGCTCGCCGCGAAGGCCGTCCTGCAGGGCGCCGGGCTCCAGGCCAAGGCGCTCAACGCTCCCGCGCTCGGCGCCGGCGCGTCCAAGTCCGCCGCCGCCGCCGCCTTCGAAGGGGGCGACCGCAAGCGCCCCGGAAGCGAGGTGTCCGGCGTGCCCTCCGCCTTGACCCCGCGCCGCTCGGCCGCCTCCGGAACCGAGCTCGTGCCGGCCCAGCCGACGCCCGCGCAGGTCGAAGCCATGCGCGACGCTCTCGTGAAGATCGTCAAGCCCGGCGAGGCCCTCGACCGCGCCACGCTCAGCCAGCTCGCGACCGGCGCGGACGTGCCCGTCTCCCAGGGCCTCCTCGCCGTCGACAAGCTCGCCGCCGAAAGCCAGCTCATCCGCCTCTCCGGAGGCGTCTACATCTTCAGCGCCGCGGTCCAGCGCGACAGCTCCCGCCGTCAGGACCCGACGATGGACCAGGCCAACGCCAAAACCATCGAGGGCATCGACCTCATGAACGCCCGAGGGCTCAACTCCCGCGCCCGCGCGCTGGCCTCCTTCGGGTCGGCCCTGCGCCTGCTCGCGTCCGTCGGCGACGACGAGGCTCGCGCCGAGGTCGCGGTCCTTTATAAGAACGCCGCACTCGAGCTCACCCGCGACGTGCTCGCCGAGTACGAGCGCAACCTGGCGCAGAAGGCCGCCGCCCCGGAGGTCCAGGAAACCCGCCAGATCGTCGCCGGCGCCCGGGCCGCCCTCGACGGCAAGTTCTACGCCGCCGGCAAGGCCGACCCCGTCCTCGGCGACAAGGCCAGCGTCGCCTGGCTCGGGAGCCTTTTCGCGAAGCTCGAGCCGAACGAGGATTCCGCGCAGGGCTCCAAAGGCGCCGCCGTCGCCGCGGGCTGGGCCCTGATCCAGGCCTTCCACAAGGGCGCGCCCCTTCCCGACGACGGCGTCAAGCCGGTGCCCTCCGCCGAGCGCCGCCGCCAGCTATTCCCCCTCATCGAGAAGTCCGACGACAAGTACAAGGCGCTCAACACCTACGGCTCGAACGTGACGCGCGCCGCCGTCGAGGGCAAGCTGCCCGCGATGATCGGCCGCAAGGCCGAGCTGCGCCAGATCGTGAAGACCTTGCTGCGGGTGGAGAAGAACAACCCGCTCATCATCGGCGAGAAGGGCGTGGGCAAGACCGCGATCGCCAACGGCCTGGCGCAGATGATCGTCGACGGCGAGATCCCCGAGCTCGAGGGCGTCAACATCATCAAGCTCGACCTGACCAAGGTCGTCGCGGGCACGAAGTACCGCGGCGAGTTCGAGGAGCGCATGGTCAAGATACTCGAGGAGGCGCGGGACTCGAAGGGCAAGGTCCGCCTCTTCATCGACAAGATCCACATGCTCGTCGGCGCCGGCGGGGCCTCCGGCTCGCAGGACGCGGCCAACATCTTAAAGGAAGCCCTCGCCGACGGGACGATCTCGGTGATCGGCGCGACGACGATGGAGGAGTACCGCAAGATCGAGAAGGACGGCGCGCTGGCGCGCCGCTTCAACGCCGTCAAGCTCAACGCGCCCTCCAAGGAGGAAGCGGAGCTGATCGTCGAGGGCGTGAAGTCCCGCTACGAGGATAAGCATAAGGTCACGATCGGCGCCGAGACGGTGAAGGCCGTCGTCGCCATGGCCTCGCGCTACATCACCGACCGCAATCTGCCCGATTCGGCCCTCGACCTGCTCGACGACGCGGGCGCCGAGGTCGAGCTGAAGGCCTCCGAGTCAGCCAAGGCCGGCGTCAAGGACGCCCGCCGCGAGGTTCTCCCCGAGGACATCGCCCAGGAAGTGGCTTTGCGCACCGGCATCCCCGCGGGCAAGGTCGGCGCCCAAGAGAAGGACCAGCTCAAGGACCTTCCCAAGGAATTGGGCGGCAAGGTCGTCGGCCAGGCCGAGGCCGTCTCCAAGGTCGCCAAGGGCGTGCAGCGCGGACGC
>JAUYSH010000006.1 GCA_030696455.1 Elusimicrobiota bacterium | reverse complement strand
CTTTCGGCCGGGCAATAAAAAACGGGAAACGAGTGTTAGTCGTTTCCCGTGGCGGGACCCCGTTGAGGCGGGATCGTGGATACCCCGGGGCCAATCCCCCAGGCTACACAGGCTAATGGGACATTCTCAGTGTAGGGTGCCGGGCTTTAAGTCTCCAGGGCCGTTGGTCCCATCGGGAATAGGACCTTCGGAAAGGACTAAAGTCCTATCTAACTGCCGGAGATCGAGAAGTGAGTGCCCACCCGGACTTCGTCAGGGGGCTCGGCGCATCAAAGCCTAACGCGTCCCAGACGAAGCGCGTTGGCGACGACTGAGACCGAGCTGAAGCTCATCGCGGCCAGGAGCGACCTCGGGATGCTCCGTGTGGATGCCCAAATTGTGGATATGGCCGGGCACGTTGGGCATGCCGGATTTACAGGCGATCTTGGCGTTGCGCACGGACTGGGGCGGGGAGGTCGACAGGTCCTCAAGCACGAAGACCATCCGAACCTGGTCTCCGGCCTTCGGCTTGGCGGGATCAAGTTCCAGGCGGACCACATAAGGGTCCGCCCGCCGCTCCCAGGTCCGGCAGGGTCTCCTGCGTCCCCCCGGGGCTCAGGCGGTAGAGCGGGCCTTGGTCCGGATGCGCGACGTCGTAGGGCGTGACGAAGGAGCACGCCGAAGCCAACAACAGCGGCACGATGGGCAGTACTCGCAGTTTCATAATGATCTCCGTGAACGTTGGTGCGCGCCGCGAACCTTCTATCTGCCGTCTTGACGGTCCTTTTTGCGGGGGCCGCCCTTCGCCCGCGCCTTCGGATTGCGCCATGACGTATGCAAAGCTTCATGGGCCTCGCGCATGTAGCGCGCGTAGACATCCTCGAAATCGTACCGCAGGCGGGGCCGAGGAATGCGCTGCTGCTCATATTGGCGATGCCAAGGCTCATAAGGGACCACGTTGGCCGCTGGGAACTCCTTCGCCAAAGACGCGTAGACTTCCGGCTGCACATAGTCGAATTCTTCCTGGAGCCTCTCAGTTTCGGCGTCGATGGTCTTGACCCGTTCGACGCTCCTGCTCAGCCCCTCCTTGAGAACATCGAAGCTCCGCACGGTATTCTGGACGTTCCCATCAGCTTCGGCTTCTTCCTGCAAGGCTTCGCGCAGCTTCCACCAGGAGCTTTCATGCTTCTGGAGCTCAACGAACGCGGTTTTCATGCTCTCGACAAGACGGTTCACGCGGGTATAGAGACGCCAGGCCGAAGCGCTCTCGCTGCGCAAAGAGCGGCGGCCTGACGCCAGGGAGGTGTTAGAGGCGGCGGGAGCATACCCTGCGCCCGTGATGCCCTGCCATTCTTCATACATCGTCTGGGCATCGCGCTGGAGGTAGCTGATCTCGCCTCGAAGAATCTGCGTGCGGGCCGACAGATCATTGATGACGTTGCGCGTGCTCAACAGTTCGCATCCGGGAAAACGAATCCCCCGGGGCTTCACCTCTTCCATGATGTCCGGGTCGCTGAGAACGCCGCTCGGAGGAGCGGCTGATGCAGAAGCTCTGATCACAAGAACCGCGAAAGCCAGCCCATGCAGCATCCAATTCATTTTCATTTCTTAAACCTCGGTATCCGCGGACTCGGCAAGCAGACGCGTCCAAAGGGCGCGGAAGGACGCCGGATCGAGCGCGGACAGATGATGGCGAAACACGACCCGCCCGTCCTTGCCCAGGATGAAAAGGTTGTGAAGCGGGCACGTCTGGGGCGGATGAGGCAGCCCCAGCTTGTGGGCCACGATGTCCTCCGGGTCCATCAGAAAGGGAAAGCCGCACAGCGAGGATACCTGGCGCGGCAACGCCGCGTCGTCGCCCAACAGGCTGACGGCCAGGATGCGGAACCGGTCGCCGGCCTCCCGGCGCAGCTCCTCCAGCAGCGGAACTTTGGAGCGGCAGTCCTCGCAGAGATTGGTGAGCCAGACGACCGTCATTTTGCCGGCCGGGTTGTCCGACAAAGAGTAACCGCGTCCATCCAGATCGCTGAGCGTGAAGTCCGGGAAATAGTCCCCCTTCTCCAGGCCCTTGTGCCACCAGGCTCGGACGGGCCAGAGAAGCTTCCAGATTCCCATCGTCAGATTCATGTTCCCTCCGCCATGGCGGAGTTTCGGGCAATGAAGACGGTCCGGAGGCCCCTGCCCGCGGTGAAGAGCAGTGCTCGCGCGGAAACCCATGCGAGGTATTTAGTTTTCATGTTTCCAAATCTCCCCCTAATCGTCTCGTCGATGCGTCTCTCCGGCTCATCTGTAGGATACTCCCACCGAGCCGATATCGGCCGCGGCCGTGTTCTTCCCCATGACGATCTTTTGATAGGAGCCGAAAAGCCGCCAGGGACCGGAGAGGGTCCAGAAGCCGGACAAGCCGGCGCCCATGAAGTCCTTTTGCACGCCGCCTCCGACGCCGCGCACCCCGTTGAGCGACGGCACGAGGAGAAGCCGTTCGGAGGGAGCCCAGCCGGCTTGCAGGCCGTATGGGATCTCATTGGACGGAGATCCTGTCCGGAATCGAACGCCGGAGTTTAGGGCGACATAGTGCCGCTCGGCGAAGGTCTTCGCCAGGAAGCCTTGAAGCTCGAGATCGACCTGGCCGTCGCCGACCCCACTCACCGTCCGGTAGGTTCCCGGCGCCTTGATGCCAGCCGCGAGAGCGGGCCGCATGCCCTTGAACTCGTCCAGCCGATAGCGTGCCCAGCCGTAAACGTCGCCCAGACTGTACCAGCCGCTGTGCCCCAGGTCGTCTTTGAGACGGGAAGCCTGCACGGGGAGGAAGGCCGAGGCCGACCAGCGGGGGCCCAAGGAGCGTTCGCCGAAGAAGTTCAGGCTCCAGCTCGTGAACCGGCCGTTGTTCGGCAGCGCCCGGCGGTGTCCGTCCGCGTCGAAGCTGGAGCGCGACTCCAGGTAGGAGGCGAAGCTCCGCCAGCGCCAACCGGCGGCCTCGTCCTTCCACGGTTCGCCCAGCAGTTGGCCGCTGCGGGCCGTGGCCACGCCGCCTTGATGGTGAGCCTCCTCCGCCCATGCGGACGCTCCTTGGGCGGCAAGGAAAAGCGCCAGAAGTCGTGCTCCCAGCCGTGTTTTGTTCATGAGGTCTCCTTTTTCCCTTCGTAAAGACGCAAAGTCCCGAACAAGGTGCCCCGGACGTAGGTCTGGCGAACCTCGAAGAAGCCAGCTTGCCGCATGAGCTCAGGGATCTTGCCCGCGATGTTCTCGGCCGTCGTGCCCCAGCCGTCGAGAAATCCAGCGGCGTGTCCTAGAACGGCCTGAACCGCTCCCTCGGGACGCCCGAAGTCCAGGATCAGCAGGCGTCCGCCGGGACGCAGGACGCGCAGGGCCTCGCGCAGCGCCGCCCACTTGACCGACGGGGGCAAGTGGTGGAAGACCAAGGTGCTGGCGACGACGTCGAACGCGCCCCGATCGAACGGCAGCGCCTGCGCGCCGGCGAGCTTCAATACAAGCCCGGCGTCTAACCCCGCCGCCCTCCTCTCGGCCATGCGCACGATGTCCGGGTCGGGATCTATCCCGATGACTTCGATTGCCGGGTTCGCCCGGGCCAGCATGATCGCGAACGTCCCGGTCCCGCACCCAAGGTCCAGGACGCGCATGCCGGGGCGCGGCGCGATCCTCTCCGCCAAGGCCCCGCGCATCTCCCGCTCCGGCAGCAGAAGCCCGATGGCGAGGTCGTAAAGAGGCGTGAGGATCCGATATCTCAGCGCGGGGGTGCCCGGCTCGACGGCGCTCATGCGAGCCGTCGGCCGGCCTTGGATTTTCTTCTCATCTTGCCGTCTCTCCTGCTCCGACGGCGACTTTTTCAGCGGATGCGCCCGTTTCCGTGTAAGGAGCGGGCCGGTGGTCCGTAAGAGTGAAGGTCCCTTCCAGGTCCGTGCGGTGGATTTCGGCTCCGGCGGCCAGGAGCCGGTCCAGGGTCGTCTGGCGCGGATGCCCGTAGGAGTTGCCGGCGCCCACCTCGATGTAGGCCAAGCGGGGACGCACCTTCTCGAGCAGCGCCGAAGTCGAGGACGTGGCGCTGCCGTGGTGGCCGACCTTCAGGACGTCCGCGGAGAGCTCGTCGCCGTACTCGGCCACCAGCCTCCCCTCCACGCTCTCTCCGGCGTCCCCCGTGAACAGGATGGAGGCGTTCGCATGGGTCAGCTTCAGCACTATGGAGCAGGCGTTGACGTCCCTGGCCCTTTCGGCGGATTGCTTATCGGGGCAGCTGCTGAAGACCTTGACCTTGACGTCTTGGCCCCAGTCGAGGGAGTCGCCTGGCCGGGGGTAGGAGATGGCAATGCCCGGCTCGGCCGCGGCTTTGGCCCGGACCAGGTCGTCCGCGGTGCCGGCATTGTCCATCATCGTGTCGTAGAAATTCCCGACTTGGAGGCTGTCGAAGACCGAGGGCAGCCCGCCGAAATGATCCAGATGCGGATGGGTCATGACCAGATGATCGATCTTCGTGACGCCGCGCCGGGCCAGGAACTCGGCCAGCTTGCCGTTGGGCGGGCCTCCGTCTATCAGGGCGTTCCTGCCGCCGGGAAGCTCGATGTATTGCGCGTCACCCTGTCCCACGTCCACGAAATAGACGGTCAGGCTTCCAGTGCTGAACTTCGCGGGCTCACCGGGGAGAGCGGAACCGGAAGGCCGGAAGTCGAAGGAGGATGGAAATGGCCCCTCGGCCGACAACCAGGGCGAGTCGTCCTTGAGGGACTCCAGGCTTTGGGCGACGGCGCTGGGGGCCATAATGAGCCATCCTCCGAGCAGCAGCGCCGTCCACCCGATCAAGCGTTTGAACGCCGAATGCTGTCGCGTCACGACGTTCTCACTTCGCACAGCAGGACTCTTCCTCATCGAAATCCTCCTCTAGTCGCCGGCTATTTTCCCAAAATGTTCTCCCTGATCCCTTCGTCCACCCGCAGGGTGACGCCATGCCGCGCGGCGGTCTCCGCCAACGCGCGAAACGGGACGGCGACGAAAGCCTCGACGACGCGTGGGTCGAGGGCGGCTCCGGACTGTTCGCGGAGGATAGCGGTCGCCTCGTCGTGCGAGAAGGCGCGCTTATAGGGCCGCGACGTGGTCAAAGCGTCGTAGACGTCGGCCGCGGCCACGATCCGGGCTCCGAGGGAGATGGCCTCACCCGCGAGCCCCGCGGGGTAGCCCCGGCCGTCCCAGCGTTCATGGTGGGCGGCGATGATGGGGGCCGCGCCCTCCAGGGCGTCGGACCCGCGCGCCAGGCTCGCTCCGCTCTGCGGATGGCGACGCATCGCCTCCCACTCCTCGTCGTTGAGCGCCCCGGTCTTGAGGAGTGCCACGTCGGGGACCCCGATCTTGCCCGCGTCGTGGAGCAGCGCCCCCGTCTCGAGCAATCGCAGGAACGCGGGGTCGCGCAGGCCCATCTTTTCGGCGGCGAGCAGGCTGTAGGCGGCGACCCGGCGCGAGTGGCCCGCCGTGTAGGGCTCACGCAGCTCCAGCGAGGAGACCACGGTCAGCAAGGTGTCCGCGTGCGCGCGCCGCAGGCGCTCGGCCGCGAGCCGCTCGGCGCGGAAGAACGCCCAACTGGCGGGCCCCGCGATCCACAAGTTGACGAGCTCCGCGAGCTGCTCGGCCTGGACCATCGGCCGGCCGCTCCATTGCACGGCGATGTGGAGCCCGAAAGCCGCGCTCACCAAGGCGGTCACGATCAAGGTCCGGCGCAGATCGAACCAGGCCGCGGCCATGAGCACCGGGAGAAATAACATCTTCTGCGCGACGAGATGCAGCCAGTGCCACTCGTGGGGTCCCGCCGGCGTCGCCCAGTGAAGCGCGAAGACGAGGATGAATGCCGCGGCCGTCCACGCGGGACGTCCCCGGGGCGGCGCGACCATGGCCGTCTCGACCGGCGGATTCATGAGAACTCCGCGCGAGAGACCACGATGCCGGACAGGCCGTCGCGCATGCGGACCTCCCCTTCCACGAGGACCTTCTCTCCCGGCCGCTCCTTGAGGCTCTGGAAAGCGGAAGGGTCGCGCTTGTCGGGAAGGGCGAGGAAGACGCGCCCGTCGGAAGTCGCGATGCCCACGGGCCCTCCGGCCGCGAAGCACTCGCGGGCGCACGCCTCGTGCCCCTCCGGCCTGGCGCCGAGCTTGAACCAGCAGCACATGTCCACGACGCTGCCGAGCAGCGCGCTCGGCCGGGACTGCGCGCGGGCGCGCAGCGCCTCCTCCCACGCCTTGACGTCGACCTTGAACTGCGTGACGCCGACGCCGTCGATCGCGACGATCGGCGTGCTCCAGCCGGCGAAGCCGCGCAGGCGCTCGTCGCGATCCACGCGCTGCACCTCAAGGACGGCGCCGTACCGCGCGCAGAGCTTGCGCAGGTCTTCCTCGGCCGCGTCGCAATGCCGGCAGGTGCAGCGGTAGAGCGCGACTTTCGTCCTGTATGCCTCTTCCTGATCGTTCATACGCCCCCCTTCAGGGCCGCCGACGGATGAGCAGACTGTACCGGCCTTCCTCGCCGCGCAACCGCTCGCATGCGCAGCCTTGCTCTTCGAGTACGGCGTGAAACGCCTGCGGATCGTGCAGCGAGATCAACTCGATCTCGTCGTCCGGGCCGAGGCAGGCCAACGCCGTCAGAAGCCTCGTCATCGGTTCGCAACCCGGCGAGTCCTTCAGTTCGACGACCACGCGAGTCATATCGCAGCCGCCTGGCCTACGGCCCGGCGCGCTTGAGGTCCCGCAGGCTGTAATCGGCGCCCATCCCCATCTTGTCCGAAGCGGCCTTCAGAGCCGCCTGGAGCTTCGCTACCTTCACCGAGGAGCCCTTCTTGATCTTGAAGCTCACCGTCGACTGCTCCTGGGAGACGGAGACGCCTTCGATTCCCGGGAACGTCTTGAGCGCCTTCTCGACCTCGGGCGGGCACGCCCCGCAAGGGAGAGCCGCAACCGTCGCCGTATAGGTGCCCGCTTTGAGGACTTCTTTCGCGCCTTTGCCCGCCGCGGTCGCGGCGAAGCCGTGCGTAGCCGCCAAGGCGGCCAGGACCAGTCCAGCTATCACTGTCTTCATTTTGATTCCTCCATTCGGTGCGTCTTTACCGTCATCCTCATCCCGTCATTTCTTCTCGATCAAGTTCATGCCGCATTTCGGGCAGCGCCCGTCCGGCGTCCGAGGACCGGAGTAATCCCCCATCGAGCAGACGTAGACGGCTCCGGCCGCCTCCGGTTTCTTCAGGGGCGCGGCGGCCGTCTGCTGGGCGACGCGCGGTTTTCCGCCGACCGCGTGGAGGACGGTCTGTCGGACGACCCAGCCCGAGCCGAGGCGATTAACGAGGAAGTCGACGTCGAGCTTGGTCCTGCCGTCGACCTCCTTGAAGTCGGCGCAGACCGAGTACGCCCTTTCGGACACCTGGCTCACCTCGTCGTGCAGGCGGATGAGTTTGAGGCGCCACTCCTTGTCCAGCTTCTCGTCGCGGAGCACGAAGGCTTCGTCTTCCTCGTCGCGCTGCTCCTGGACATAAGCCTTCACCGCTTGCCGAAACGCCTTCATCTCCTTCTGCGTGAGTTCGCCCGCGGATGCCGGAGCCCCCGCGACCCAGCCTGCCGCCAGAACGAGCGCGACGACGACCGTTATATGCCGTTGTTTCATTCGTGCCTCCATGCGGTAATCTTCGTTCTCATGCCGATGCCGTTTATTTCTTGCGCGACAGAGCCATCCCGCACTTTGGGCAGCGTCCGTCCTTCGTCAGAGGACCGGAATAATCGCCCATGGAGCAGGCGTACACGTCCGCCTTCGCGTCGCCGCAGGAGTCTCCGTGCGCGCAAGAGGACTCCGCCGGAGGCGGGCTCGCGGCGGCGCCGCCGCAGTGCTTGCAGCCGGAGTGAGCCGATGCCCCCGCGCCCGTTCCCGCGGCCGCGGCCTGGATCCTCGCGACCGTCGCGGCGTCGCCCGCGGTCACGTGAATGACCACGCCCGAGTCGATGTTGACCACGTTCACCTTGGCTCCGGAAACGCGCATCGGGCATGCTCCGGCATGTTTCCCGGTCTCCTTCGAGCTCTCACCCGCAAGGGCGAGAACGCCCCCGCCTATGGCGAGCATCAACGCGCCGACGAACAACACTTTTCTATTCATTGAAATTCTCCTATGGCACTCTTCCACTCTATCAACGTCTCCCTTGACCCGAGCCGCCGCACGCCAAGGCGTTGGCTCCGACGCATAAGACGAACCCCATGACGGCCAAGACGATGACGAACCCCTGCCTCCTAACGCGCCGGTCCTCTGTGATATCGCGAGGCACATCGGGCACAGCCGGCTCCCCGGCATTCACGAGCGCGGGCATCGCCGTCCCGCCGCGCCCTTCATCCTGGGTCCACGCCCTGTCAATTCCTGCAACCACCAGGATTGAAAACAGGAGCGACGCCGCGAACAGTCTCCACTTCATCGCTTTCTTCCGGTTGAAGAATACGCCCAGCCTCCATTTTCAGTGTTGATGGGAGTCGGAACCGGCCTCCGCCCCTTGGACCGGCGCCGAGGAGACCTCGACGGGACCGCGCGACGCGGACGCCTCGGACTTCGCGTGCTTCTCGTGGCCCCCGCCCACCTTCTTGTGCCCGATCAACATCATGCCGCCCATCATGGCGACCATCAAAGCGATCCCGATACCCGTGAGCATATGTTCACTCCTCTCCCGTGCTTTTAATGCTGGTGCTGCCCATGACCGCTCTGTCCCTCGTCGCCCGTGGGCTGACCGTCGTCGATCAGCTTGTTCTTCTTGTCTAAGAGCTTCTGGAGTTTCTTTTCGAGCTTCTTGCGCTTGGATGGTTTGAGATCCGTCCGCTCCATCTCGGTGTCGAGAGCGTCGATCTTGTCCTGGAGCTTAAATATTTGACGAGCCCTCTCCTCCCGCGCCTCTTTGGCCGCCGCTTCCGGGCTCCGCGGAGTCTCCATCGGCATGCTGTGGCCGCCGTGGTCGTGCTGCGCCCGCGCGGGCGCGGCCGATGAGGCGAGTGCGATGAGCGCGGCGATAGTCAATGTTTTCATTTGCTTCCTCCTTGTCGATGTACGGCGTTTCTTAATCCTCCATCACCTGTAAACTGGCGGCGTCGGGCACGACCGTCCCCTTCTTCATGTCACCGTGCCACTTCCAGAGCAGGAAGATAGCGGGGTAGACGACCAGTTCCATCGTGAAGCTCGTGAACAACCCGAAGATGATGGGCGCCGAGATGCGCTTCATGACGTCGGCTCCGGTGCCGATCGCCCACATCACCGGCATCAGGCCCATGAAGTCGGTGAATACCGTCATCAGCTTCGGGCGTATGCGCTTGACCGCGCCGTGGACCACCGCCTCCTTGAGGTCCGAGAACGTGCGCATGCGGCCCTCGCGCACCGCGTCGGCGTAGGCCAGGTCGAGATAGAGGAGCATGAACGTCCCCGTCTCCGCGTCCAGGCCCATCAGCGCGATCATCCCCACCCAGGCCGCTACCGAGAGGTTGTAGCCGAGGAGGTAGAAGCCCCAGAAGGCCCCGATCAGGGAGAAGGGCACGGCGAGCATCACGATCCCGGTCTTCACCCAGGACTTGGTGTTCATGTACATGAGGAGGACGATGACGACCAAGGTCAATGGAAGCAGCACCGCCATTCGCTCGCGCACGCGGGCCAGGTTCTCGTACTGGCCGCTCCACTGCAGGACGTAGCCGGCGGGCATGGCCACCTCAGCCGCGACCTTCTTCTTGGCCTCGTCGACGTAGCCTCCGATGTCGCGTCCGGCGACGTCCACGTAGACGTAGCCGGTGAGCAGTCCGTTTTCGTTGCGGATCATCGCCGGGCCCATGGTCATCTCGATGTCGGCCAGCTGCGCCAGGGGAATCTGGGCGCCATCCATCGTGGAGACGAGCACGCGCCGCAGCTTCGGGAGGTTGTCTCGCAGTTCCCTTGGATAACGGACGTTGACGCTGTAGCGCTCGCGGCCCTCGACCGTCACCGTCACCGGTTCGCCGCCGATGGCCGACATGATCACCATCTCCACTTCTTTGACGGACAGACCGTAGCGCGCCAACTGATCGCGCTTGAGCTTGAAGTCGACGAAGTAGCCTCCGGCCGCGCGCTCGGCGTACACCGACCGCGTCCCGCGCACGTCGCGCAGCGCGGCCTCGACTTTCATGCCGAGGGCCTCGATCTTCGCCAAGTCCGCGCCCTGGACCTTGATGCCGATCGGCGTGCGTACCCCGGTGGTGAGCATGTCGATGCGCGCCTTGATGGGCATGGTCCAGGCGTTGGTCACTCCCGGGAACTTCATGCGGGAATCCATCTCCGCCACAAGCTCCTCCCAGGTGATTCGGTCCCACCAGACGCGCCGCAGGGGGCGCTGCAGAAGCTCGGGCAGGCCCGAATACCAGCGCTCCTTTTTGCGCCACTCCTCCATGGGCTTGAGGACCACCGTGGTCTCCATCATCGAGAACGGGGCCGAGTCGGTCGAGGTCTCCGCGCGCCCCGCTTTGCCGAAGACGCGCTCCACCTCGGGGAAGCTCTTGAGGATCTCATCCTGCTTCTGGAGCAGCTCCGCGGCCTGGGTGACGGAGATGCCCGGCAAAGTCGTCGGCATGTACAGGATCGTGCCCTCGTTGAGCGGAGGCATGAACTCCGAGCCCAGCTTGAGGTAGATCGGGACGGTCGCCAAAGTGACGAGCGCGGCGGCGCCGATCACCTTCCACGGCCGCTCCAGCACCCAGCGGCAGACGGGGTCGTAGACGCGGAAGAGGCTCTTGCTGATCGGATGCTGTTCCTCGGCGTAATAGCGGCCGACGACGACCTGGTTGACGGTCCAGGCCAGCCATTTGGGCTTGAACACGAAGAAGTCCATACGCGAGAACATCATGCGCACTGCCGGATCCAACGTCACGGCGAGGAAAGCCGCGAGGAACATTGTTATGTTTTTCGTGTAGGCGAGGGGCTTGAAGAGCCTCCCCTCCTGGTCGGTCAGCGCCAGGATCGGGAAGAAGGCGACGGCTACGACAAGAAGGGAATAAAAGACCGAAGGCCCGACTTCCTGCATGGCCTGCAGACGCACGAGGTGATAGTCGCCCTTGCGCCCGCCCGCGTCCCATTGCTGCAGCTTCTTGTACGCGTTCTCGACCTCCACCATCGAGCCGTCGACGAGCACGCCGATCGACAGCATGATCCCGGCGATCGACATGATGTTGGCGCTGATGCCCATGAAGTACAAAGGGATGAAGGCCAGCAACGTCGAGATCGGGATCGTCACGATCGGCACGATCGCCGAGGGGATGTGCCAGAGAAAGACGAGCAGGACGAGGCTGACCAGCAGCATCTGCGTGAAGAGCTCGTGTTTCAGAGTCTGGATGGCACCGGTGATGAGCTCGGAGCGGTCGTAGGTCTCGATGAGCTCCACGCCCTCGGGCAAGGAAGGCTTGATCTCCTCGAGACGCGCCTTGACCCGCTTGATGACGCTTAGCGTGTTCTCGCCGTGGCGGATGACGACGATCCCGCCGACCGTGTCCCCCTCGCCGTCGAGGTCGGCGACGCCGCGCCGGATATCCGGTCCCAAGGCCACCTTGGCGACGCTCTTGACGAGAATGGGGGTCCCCTTCTTGTCGCGGCCGACGACGATCTGCTCGAGGTCCTCCACCGACTTGGCGTAACCGCGCCCGCGGATCATGTACTCGGCGCCGCCGAACTCGACGAGGCGTCCGCCCACGTCGTTGTTGCCGTCGCGGATGGCGTCGACGACCTTCATGAGCGGGATGCGGTAGGCGGCCAGCGCGTTGGGGTCCACCTGGACCTGGTACTGCTTCTGGAAGCCGCCGATGGAAGCGACCTCGGCCACGCCCGGGACCGCCTGCAGGTGATAACGCAGGTTCCAGTCCTGGAAGGACCTCAGGTCGGCGAGGCTTTGGCGGCCCGTCTTGTCGACGAGGGCGTACTGATAGCCCCAGCCCACGCCCGTGGCATCGGGCCCCAGTTCGGTGCGCACGCCCTCCGGCAGCTGCGGCAGGATCTTGCTCAGGTACTCGAGCACCCGCGAGCGCGCCCAGTAGACGTCGGTGCCGTCCTGGAAGATGACGTAGACGTAGGAGTAGCCGAAGTCGGAGAAGCCGCGCACGGCCTTGACGTTCGGCGCGCCCAGCAACGCCGTGACGATCGGGTAGGTGACCTGGTCCTCAATGATGTCCGGCGAGCGGTCCCAGCGCGAGTAGACGATGACCTGCGTATCCGAAAGGTCCGGGATCGCGTCGAGCCGGATATTCATCATGCAGTACCAGCCCACCGCCATGGAGACGGCGGTCAGAGCCATGACCAGGATCTTGTTGTGGGCCGACCAGGCGATTATTTTCTTGATCATAGGAGCCTCAGGGTTTTTTCTTCGAGGGCGCGACGAGCGACTTCAGCTTCGACTCCGAGTCGATGAGGAAATTGGCGGTCGTCACCACCTTCTCTCCTGCCTTCACGCCCGACAGGAGCTCGTAGTAGCCGTCGGCCTCGCGGCCGACGCGGACCTCCCGGGGCTCGATGCGGCCTTCTCCCAGGTCGACGAAGACGAGCTTGCGCGCGCCGCTGTCCAGGAGCGCGCCTTCGGGCAAAGCGAGCGCCACGCCCAGGTCCGCCTTGATGGCCGCATTGACGTACATCTCGAGCTTGAGCAGGCCGTCCGGGTTGGGGACCTCGATGCGCACTCGCAGCGACCGGGTCTCGGCCGAGAGGTTCGGATCGACCGCCTTGACCGTGCCGTGGAAGATTCGCCCGGGATAGGCGGGCGCCGTGATCTCGGCCTGCTGCCCGGGACGGACCTGCGAGATCTCATACTCATAGATCTGGGCGTAGACCCAGACGGAGCCGTCCGAGCCTCCGAGGAGGAGGTTCGTCGGCGCGGCCTCCATGCCGGTGTACGCCCCGATCTGGGCTTCGGAGAGCCCGAGCTGACGCAGGCGCAGGGCCGATGCGCGCACCAAGGCCTCGGCGCGCTCATGGACGTCGGGCCAGGGGCTGTCCTTGACCTTCTCGCGCGCGACCATGGCGGAGTGGTGCTCGGCGATGGCGTTGTAGAGCTCCGGGTCGTAGGCCACGCTGCCGGAGGCCCGCACGGTGAACTTGATCTGCCGCCGCGAGATCGCCTCGGATTTCATGCCGATGAGCTGCCTCTTCTGCGCGGAGAGGACCGTGGTTGCCTGCCCCGAGACGGAGGTCTCGGAGACGTCTTCCGCATAGACCGGAACGTAGTCCATGCCCATCGAGTCCTTCATGGGCACGGGCGAGGTCACCGCGGGATTCATGGGATTGCGATAGTAGAGGATCTTGCCGGTCTCGGGCGAAGGAGGCGCGGTGTGGGTGCCGCAGACGGGGCACGTCACCGTTTCGCCAGGCTTCAGGGGCAGTTCCATCTTGCAGTTGGCCATCGTGCACTTGTGCAGGACGCACATCTGCTTGCCCGTCGGCATGGCGGCGCCCGACGGCGCCTCCGCGGGCTCGATGGGGACGAGCTTCATGCCGCAGATGGGGCAGTCTCCCGGCTTATCCGACGTGATGGCGGGGTGCATAGGGCATTGGAAGCCCGCAATTTGGTGCGCTGCGTGCGACTCCGGGCCGCGCGTATGGATCAAATACGCGGTGAAGGCTCCTCCCAGGACGACGAGGCCCGCGATCAAGGCGATTTTCTTGTTCATATATTTCATAACTCCTCTCCGATCACGCGCTCGAGCTCCGCGGTGCGCTGCTCGTAGTCCGCCAGGTATTGATAGTACTCGAGCTTGAAATTCAACAGGGAACGCTGGGCGTCGAGCAGGTCCAGGAAGCTGGAGCGCCCGGCTTGGTAGCTGGACTCGGCCACCGTCAGCGCCGACTCGGCCTGGGGCAGGAGGCTCGTCTTGTAGCTCTCGGCCAGCCTCTGCGCGGTCTGCACCCGCACGAAGGCCGACCTCAGGTCGGCGGCGGTCATGAGCTTGGCCGCTTCGAGCTCGGCCGCGGCCATCTCCTTCTCCGCCGAGGCTTCGGCGACCATGGCCGCCGGCTTCCAGAACCACAGAGGCAAGGACAGCCCCAGAACGGCGTCGCTGGTTCGTCCGCGCATCGGGTCCTTGCGGCTGCGGTACGACAGCATGATGTCGGGCAGGAATTCCGACTTCGCCAGGGACAAGGAGGTCCCGGAAAGCTCGGAGGCGAGAACGGCCTGGCGCAGCTCGGGCCGTCGCGCGAACGCCGCGGCTTCGAGATTCTCGTAGGATTTCTCCAGGCGGCCCGGCTCGAGGTCGCGGGGAGTCCCGAGGTTTTCCCTCGCCGAGCGCCCCATCGAGGCGTTGAGCATGGCGCTCGCGAGTTCTCGCTCCTGGTCCACGGCCACGCCCATGTTCAGCATCTTCGTCAGCTCCACCTGGGCCTTCAGGGCATCCGACCCGCCGACAGTCCCCGCCGCGTATTTAGATTCCGCCACCTTGGCGAAGCGGCGCATGAGCTCGATGTTCTCATCGAGCAGCCTGCGGCTCTTAAGGGAAAGGTACAGCATCGCGTAGGCGGTCCTCGTCTTCGCCAGGACCTCGCGGACCTTGGCGCGATAGACTTGCTCCGAAACCTCGGCCGCCTTCGAGGCGCGGCTTCCCCGCAGGTAAAGCGTGGTGGGAAACGGGAACTCCTGCGTTATGGAGACGGCCTTCTCGTCGGCCCCGTTCAGGGGCGTCTTGCCGGAAGGGGCGTACATCCGCTCGATGTCGAGACGGGGCTTGTCGGGCGTCGCTTCGGAGGCGACCCGCTTGCGCGCCGCGTCCCAGCGCTTGAGCGCGACCTGAATCTCCGGATTGCCGCGGCGGGCCGCGTCCAGGGCCTGGTTCAAAGTGATCGTCCCGGTGGAGACCGTCTCGGCGGCCCGCGCCGCGTCGGACGACGCCCAGACGAGCAGCGCGGCGGCCAATAGTGAATATCTCATTTCAGTGTCGATCCTCGCGTCGTTGCGTCTCGTGGGGCATCATTTGAGCGCTTCCTTGATCCGTTCCGCGACCCTTTGGAGATTCGAAGGCCGGTTCGGGCATGTGGAGTCCAGCTTGAGGCATGAGGCGACCGTGAAGCCGCACCGGCAGGAGCATTTCTCCGCGTTCGCCCACTGGACGACGAGCCGTCTGCTCTCCGGCGACAACGCGGTCGCCGCTTCCAGGCCGGGAAACTCGTCCTGGAACCGGGTCTTCCACTCAGGCGAGTGTTCTTGAATGCCCAAATAGGCGAGGCGAACCATGAAAGCCATGACCGCTGCGGCGAGCGACCCCATAATGAGGATCGAAAACCGGCCGAACCATAGATCCTTTTCACGCTTGCGCATGATGATTCCCCGTTGAGTGTAATTCCGGCCGCGCGGAACGTTGCCTGACGACGTGACTGCGTTAGCGCGCGGGTGCGGCTGCTTGCCTAGGTGGGAGCGGCTTTAGGCGGGAGGGGCGCGGCCGAGAGACCGCGTTGGCGGCGGGGAATGATAGACGGGCAGAACCGCGGGAAGAAGCCTGATGCGGCTCTGAGAGGCTTCCGTGAGCGCTACGGCGACAGGCGCGGAAAAGTCCGCGACCTGCCGGGAAACGTCGTCCAAGAGAGGCGCCGCCGAAGGCGTGGAGGACGGGGACATATGCATGCCGCCGCAGCAGCTATCGGACGGAGGAGCCGAGTCCTTGGATGCATGTCCATGACAAGGCGGATTCTTGGACTGCCCGCACTCGGCCGCGGGCATCGAGCAGACGTTCATGCCCGTCCACAGCAGGGACGCCGACAGGAGAAATCCAAACCCTCGGCGGAGATCAGGAAGCTTCATGATCCAATTGCCCACGTTAACACCTCATGCAACGGTGCTGCCATAATGCCGTCTGACGACTTGATAGGCTTTTTTCGTCTCATGATCAACTCTTGGCGGCCTTGCGCCCGCGGTACCGGCGCGCCGTGTCCTCGCTCTCGAAGTATAGGGCCTCCCCGCTCTCGCCCTGCAGGATCACGGCTTCCGACTTGTCGATGTCGCGGCCGGTCACGGGGTCCGTCGAGACGCGCGCCTTGCGGTCCGCGTTGAGCCGGCCGACGCAGTCGGCGCAGCAGCCGTAGTAGGTTCTGCCGTCGACGATGACCGGCAGCTGCGCCTGGCCCATCACCCTGTCGTTGACCATGCAGACCTTGCTCCTGTCCGACACCCGCCCCGCCAGCTGGTCCGGCATGCGCGACACCACCGCCGCGCCCAGCGCGCCGCCCACGGCCATCACCGCGAAGGTCGTGACGATGCGATTCCTTGTGTTCATGCGGGAACCTCCGCTGTTTGCGGACGGCGGTAGACCTTGATCGTCCAGTAGCTCCCCGTTCGCAGATTGTGGACGCGGATGGCCCGCTCGGCCGGCGCGACCCGCTCCAAGCGCCTCCAGATCAGACGCGCCTTGAAGTTGCGGTTCATGGAGACGACGAGCAGTCCTCCCGGGCGCAGACGGGAGACCGCGAGAGCGAACTTCTCCCCCGCCTCGGAGAGCGGGTAGTAATAAAGGACTTCGTTGAGCACGATCGCGTCGAAGCCTCCCTCCGGGAAGGTCTCGAAAGGAGCGTTCACGAAGCGGACGCCGGGCTCGGAGCCGAAGGCCGACTTCGCCTTCCCCAGGGCCGCCTCGGACAGGTCGAGACCGACGTACTCCGCCGCGCGGCCGCGGATCAGAGGATAGAGCGTGGCCAGGCCGCAGCCGGCGTCCAAGACGCGCGCCCCGTCGCGAGGCAGGCAATCGGTCAGAAGACCGGCGATCGCATAGTGCCTCGGACGCTGGTCGGGCGAGTCCAGGAAGTCCCAATGTCCCGACGCGTAGGCCTTGTCCCAGAGCTCGACGCGGCTGCCGACGAAGAGGTTCCTCAACTCCCCCAGTTCGTGCCGCACCGCCTCCCAAGGGTCGTCCCTCTGGAGGAACGCCAGGTCACGCCAATCGGCGAAGGCCGCGGCCGCCCACCCCATGGCCGCCCCCGCCATGAAGTCGGCTAACGCATGGCGCCCCGTCGCCGCCATCGCGAGGGTCGTCGTCGCGGCCAGCGCCAGCGCGGCGACGACGGCCGCCGACTGGCCGCGGCGAGCGCAGAAGACGACGACGAGCGTCATTCCCGCGATTTGCAGGCATGGCACGGCGTCGAGACCGAACCGCTCCCAAGGAAAAAGGCTCAAGACGAACCCTGCCAGGAGCAGGGCCGAAAAACCCATGAGCAGGCGCCTCAAAGCGCCTGCCTCCGCCCTCGCCGCGCTCAACGCCAACGGGACGATGTAGACGGCGTAGCCCAAGGAGTAGACGGCATCCCAGAGCGGCGCCGCGCCCGCTTCCAAACCCCGGCCATGGAGCGCCGCTTCGAGCGCGAAGAAGCCCGCCGTCAGGGCGGCGCCGGTCGCCCAGACGGGGCGCTCGTATCGGAGCGGGAAGAAAGCGTCGAACGGAGAGCGAGTTCTCACGACGCCTCCTCAACCGGGTATCCCGCCTTCGCCACGAAGAGAGATTTCACTTCCGCACCTTCCTTTCCCAGGGCGCCTGGTCCGACCCCGAGACGAGGAACGGGAAGCTTGCTTTGAGGACTTTGCCGTCCGGCAGCGAGATCTGGAACTCAGCGAGCCATTCGCCGCCCATTCCGAACGCCGCGCGCATGCCGTAGGTCCCCGGAGCGGCTTCCTTATGCAGTTCCTTCAACTCCAAGACATGGATATGACCCGGCTTTCGCGGCATCAAAGCCGTGCCCTTCACCCGGGCGTCGGTGACCGGCCGAGGCGGATGGCCGGAAAGGTCCGTGATGGATATTTCGAGTTCGGCCTCCTGGGTTTCATCGGGCGCCTTCGGATTGAGCGCGAATTCAACGCGAGAATTGTCTTGATGCAGGACCCACCGGCTTTGCGGAGCATCCCAGGGATTTTCCCGTCGTTGAAAGACGGGCTCCACGGCGACGCATCCGGCGGCCATGCCGCACGCGAGTAAGAAGGCGAATGGTTTCGTGATCACGGGTCGAGCCTGATTCTCAAGTTCTTGAAATCGACCATAACTTTCGCCTTTCCTTTCCGCGCCCGTAGCATTCGTTCGTAGTCGGAAGGCGGGAAATATTCCTTGAAGTCCCTCATGACGTCCGCCCAAGTCTCTTCCGAGAATTTCGCGGTATCCATGCCGATTTCGTAGCGGTATATGAAATTCCCGCTGGTCCAGAGATGTTCGTGCGCGGCCTGCCCGGATGCCGTCGGCGCCCCGGCGTTCGGCGGAGCGGCGACGGTGTTTCCTGGGGCCTGAACCGGAGCGGGCGGCGCCTCCACGCGGATTGGAATCCAATAACCCGTGGAGCCGAAGCCCTCCTGCCGGGTCAAGCGGAACGCTCGATAAGAGACCTGGAACGGGTAGGAGAACGGGGTCGCCTCCATACCCGCCGGAAATCGGTTCATCAGACAGTTCGCGCCCGCTTCGCCGGCTTTCTCCATGGCTAGGTGCTCCGAAGTCTGGTACCAGGGCGCGTAAGCCATGACTCGGATCGTCCCGATTTCCTCCGATCGGATGGCGCCGGCCCTTCTGGTGATCTCGATGCAATCGGCCACGGCGACGTCGTCGGTTTCCAAGTGGGGATATGTGCTCGCCGAAACCGCCAAGTCCATCTCGACCTTGGGAGGAACATACTGGGCTGATGAATCCCGCGGGAAAAGAACCGCAGGCGACAGCAGGCCGCAGCAGATCGCTAAGCGGAGCGCTTTCCCCGACGCATTCTCATGATCGTCCATTTTCATTCCTTCCTTTCTCGCGATTCGAGCCGGCATCAAGGCTTCTTGACGACGAAGACGATGCCGCATGCGGAGCAGACCGCCTGCCGCAAAGTATGGTCCGCTTCCCGGTCATATTGGATGCTTTCGCCGCATTCGCAGATGTTGATGCCCATCCACCGCTTCCCGCCGACGGCGTTCGGAAACAGTAACGTCCGCAGCACCGTTCTCCCGTCCGGATAGGTGACCTCGACCTTTGCCAAGACGCCGCGTTCTTTAGGGTTTGATGTCATAGGCTCGATGCGGATTTGATTTTCCCGCCTGAGCCGCCCCTCCGCCTTTTGGCGGAAAGGGCGGCTCCGCGTGGATGGCTTATTTCACCGGCATGACGGCGGGCATCTCGGTCTTGGGCTCCTCCACCTTGACCTTCTTCCCCTTTTTCTTTGCGGCTTTTTTGGCCTTCACGCCTTTCGCGTCCTTTTTGTGATGAGCGGCCTTTTGATCTTGCGCTTTGTGCTCCTGCGCCTTGTCCTCGTGCGCCTTATGCTCGGGACTTATCTCCTGATGCTCCGCCTTCGGCTGGTTGTGATCCTCGCCCTCGTGAGCCCTGACGCGAGCGCCGACGCCGACGACCAGCGCTCCGACCAACATGAGTCTCTTGTGCATGTGAATTCCTCCATCGTGCCTGCAGGACGACCTCAAAACTTCATTTCCCGGACTGCGGGGCGCTGGTTTTCGGAGTTCCGACTCGCTTGCCGGACAGGTGGACGTGCTTGATCTTCCAGGCCTTGCCGGTTTTACCCAAAACGAAGGTCTCCGCGCCGAGCATGACGACCGTCTCCTGGGCGGCGACGATGGTGTAGGTCGCCTCCTGGACGATGTACGCCAAGGCTCCGTCAACCTGAAGGCGCGAGATCACGGGATTGGCGATCTTAAACTCCTTCCACTCAGCCATCTCAGGACCGATGTGCTTGTCCCGATAGTCCTCCCAGCCGTCGTTCTTGTGCGTCCCCTCCAGGATCAGCAGGTCGTCCGTGACGACGGCTGCGAGCTTTTCCACGCTGCGCGCCTCCATCGCCGCCTGGTAATCCGCGAGGACCTTGCGTATCGCGGTCTCCTCCGGCGACGCCGCGAACGCGACGGCCCCCGCCACGGCCAACGCCGCCACGCCCAGCAGTCCGGCGATCTTCGTTTTCATTCGGTCGCGACCCCCATTCCATGAGTGAACACCAGTTCTCCGCCTTGATATCCCGTCGCCAGCAGCACGCCGCAGGCGACAAGCCAGGCTGCCAGGAAATAAACCTCGGCCTTGCGGCCCAGACGCCACCGCCACAAGGACAGGGCGGTGAACAGTCCGACCGTCCACCAGCCGAGGGTCTGGTGCAAGTTCAGAGTCTCCCACGCCGACGGGACGTGCGGCGCGGTCTTCGCCGCGACCAGCCCCAGGCCCAGCGTCGCCCAAGCGGAGACCGTCCCGGCCCACAGCAGCCATGAGGCCGCCTGGGCCGCCGTCTCGCGGCGGCGGCCCAGGACGCCGGCGACCCACCCCGCGCTCAACAGCGCGATCGGGAAATGGACCACCCCGGGATGCAGCAGGTACAGCGGGGGCGGCGTCACCTATTTCTCCTTCCCCGTCATGACCATGTTGACCACGATCGCGGGCAGACCGCCGCGCTTGTAGAGGTCGCCCATGATGGTCACCGTCTCGGCGACCTTGCCGCGCGCCTCCATGTAGGGCTTCTTCAGCTTCGGCTTGCTGTGGTTCTCGAGCAGCAGGTAGACCTCCCCTTTCTCCGTGAGCAGACCGATCGGAGCGCCGCCCAAGGCGCATTCCTTGGCGCAGGTCGCGTGCTTCGCTCCCCTGCCGTCGTGCGCCGAGTAGCAGTTCATATCGACGATCTCGCCTTTCATCGTCACTTCCTCGGCGCCCTTTCTTTCCGCGGTGTCGTGCTTCTCGCCCTCGTGCGCCCAGACCGCGCCGCTCAGCGCAAGGGCCAGGGCCGCCGCGACGTAACCGGATCTTTTCATTTTCATTTTTTCTTCTCCTCGTCCATCTTCATGCCCTTGGGCATTTCTTCCTCGTCCTCGGCGTCTTCCTTGAGATCATCCGGCGTCTCCGGCTTGAGCTGCATGCCGCAGACCGGGCACTCGCCCGGCTTCTCCTGATGCTTGACGTGACCCATCGGGCAGCGATAGAGCGTCTTGGCCTCGGGCGACGCTTTCTCGTCCATCTTCATGCCGCCGTGAGCGCCGTGCCCGTCCGTCTCGGATTTCTTCGGCCGTTTGCCCGTGATCGACTCGGCGACGGTGCCCGGAGGATTGCGGTACCAGCCCCCGTCCTTGGGTTCGCGGATCTTCTTGGCGTAGTCCTCCTGGCTCGCGAAGCGCGGCATGTCGTCGTGGACCTTGAAGGTCGTGAACATCCCCCCCATGCCGATCATCTCGAAAGGCCCGTCGCCGCCCATCATCGGCAGCGTGTTCTCGGGGCCCGCCATGCCCATCTCCATCATGTCGTCCATGCCGGTCTCGCCCATGGCCATGTAGCCGGGCTCGATCTCGCGGATCTTCTTCTCCACGCCCTTCTGGCTGACGCCGAGCATGTTGGGGATGTCGTGTCCCATCGGGTTCATCGGGTGGTGGCGCTTGTGGCAGTGCATCGCCCAGTCGCCCGCGTTGGCGATGAACTCGATGTCGCGCGTCTGGCCGGGACAGACGACGACCGTCGTCTCCGGCCACTGCGCGGAAGGCGGGATGTCGCCGCCGTCGGTGGCGACGACCTTGAAGGTATGGCCGTGAAGGTGGACCGGATGGCAGTCCTGCGCCACGCTGCCGATGCGGATGCGCACGCGCTCGCCGGGGCGCGCGACGAGGGGCGCGGTGCCCGGGAACGCGCGGCTGTTGAACGTGAACAGGTTGAAGTCCGTCATGACGTTCACGTTGGGCTTGGAACTGCCGGGCTCGACGAACCACTCGCTCAGGAAGATCGAGTAGTCCCGGTCGATCTTCGGCTTGCGCTCGCGCGGATGGATGACGAACATGCCCATCGTGCCGAGGCCGATCTGGACCATCTCGTCGCCGTGCGAGTGGTACATCTGCGTGCCGTGCTGGCGCAGCGTGAACTGGTAGGCGAAGGTCTCGCCGGGCATGATGCGACGCTGGGAGAGGCCGGACACGCCGTCCATGCCGCTAGGCAGGATCAGGCCGTGCCAATGGACCGCCGTGCCCTCAGGAAGCTTGTTGGTGACGAGGATGCGAACGCGGTCGCCCTCGACGGCCTCGATCGTGGGCCCGGGAGTCACTCCGTTATAGCACCAGGCGTCGACCGTCATTCCCGGCGCGATCTCGTGCTTGCACGGGTCGACCGCCAGCCGGAACACCTTGACGCCGTCCTCCAGCTTCCATGGAAGCGTGGAACCGTTGGGCGTGAAGACGGGAGTGTACTCCGCGCCCCAGGCGGCGGGCGCCAGGCCCGCCGCCAGCGCGAGAACGGCAAGTTGAATTCTTCGAAGGCTCATGCGTTGCTCCTCAATGTTGGTGCTCGGGCGACGGAACGGTCTCCGGCTCGGCCGGCTTTTCGGGCGCGGCTTTCGGCGTCTCTTGGGGCGCGGGCGGCGCCGCGGTCAGCTCGGGCGGGATCTTGCCGCCGAGCGCGCGCTCGAGCTCCGCCCAGGCCGACCAGTAGTCCCGCAGCGCGTCGATGTATTCGCTTTGCCGCTCGAACTCGTCGCGCCGCGTGCGCAGGACGTCGTAGACGCCGAGCAGCATGAAGTTGTAGTGCTTGAGCGTCTCGGCGGCGACGCGCCGGCTCAGCGGGACCAGCGCGGCCTTGTACCGTTCGGCCGACTTTCGCGCGGCGCCGAGCCGGCTGCGCGCCAGGCGCACCTCGAGCCGTACCTGGTTCTCGAGCGCCGCGACGGTCAGGGCGCTGCGGCGCAGCTCGGCCTTGAGCCGCGCGTTGGAACCCTGTCGGCGGTCGAAGAGCGGTATGCTGAGCTCGATCGCGGGGCCGATGCCTTTCTCTCCCCCGAACTCCTTCTCCGCGTCGACGCCGGCGGTGATGTCGCCGAAAAGGCCCAGGCGGCTGATGCTCAACTCGCTCTTGAGGATCGACGGCTCCCGGCGCGCCGCGTCGAGGTCCCAGCGCAGGCGCAGGGCGGCCTCCTCGAGCTGGGCCAGGGGCGGCTCGGCCGGGGAGGGCTCGGAGGGCGTCTCCTCCGGCGTCCAAGGCGCCATGTCCTGCACGCCCATGAGCGCCGAGAGCCGCTCCGACGCCTGCTCGGCCTCGCCCTCGGCGCGGGCCAGCTCGACGGCGGCCCGCTCGGCCTCGGCCTTCTCGCGCGCGTGGTCGAGCGCGTTGATGTTCCCCGCCTTGCGCTGGCGGTCGAGGAGCTCGGCCGCGGCCTCGAAGCTCGCATAAGCGGTCCGACTCAGCGCGAGGTGGCGGCGCGCCGCCTGCGCCGCGTAGAAGGCCGCCTTGACCTCGGCGGCGAGGCCGAGCACCTCATGGCTGACGCGCAGCCGGGCCTGCTCATAGCGGCCGGCCCCGGCCTTGCGGCGCAGGGGCAGGACGACGAGGTCCATGAAGTTCATCGTCGCCGACCACTCGTACCCCGTCGCTCCGTCGCCGGACCGGCGGATTCCGTAGTGGAGCCGCGGGTTCTCGAGGAGGCCGGCCTGGGCGAGCTCCGCGCGCGCGACGGCGATCTCCTGCGCGCCGGCGCCGAGGGAGGGATTGTTGAGCAAGGCCAGCTCGACCGCCTTGTCCGCCGTGAGGGTTCCCTGGGTCAGGAGGGCGCTGGTCCTCTCCTTGACGACCAGGTCTCCACTCGCGCCGTCGAAGCGAGGCTGCACAGGGAGTCTTTCGCCGGCCGTCTTTTCGACGTCGACGTAGGCCTTTTTCGGCGAGGGCGAGACGCAGCTAGCGAGCGTCAGCGCCGCGACCCCTGCGACCGAGCGGAACAATAAATGTCTCATGACGCTCCTAATGCCGATGCGATCCCATCGGCATGGCGTTGCTCTCGGGCGGGCCCATGCGGAACTCCGAATGCCGAACCTGGCCGCCGGCGTGCGCGATCCGGCCGCCGAGCGCGGAGCAGAGCAGCGCGCCCGACAACGCCCCGAGCGTCGCGCGTCGCTCCCAGTCGATATCGCGCCGGCTCATCACCAGGGCGAGCGCGGCGAGAAGGCCCGTCAGATAAAACGCCCACTGCGCGCCCTCGGCGCGCTCCATGTGGACATCGAGCCATTGCTGGGACTCGAGCTCGATCCTGTTATAGGCCCGGTCGTACGCCGTCTGCCCGACCTTGACCGTCGCCAACGTCACGAGCGCGGTCAGCATGATCAGGACAAGGCCCGCCTCCTTCGCCCCGCGGCTGCGCACCGCCAGCCCGAACAGCAGAAGGGGTGCGGCAAGCGCCATCCCTATTACAGGGAACGGATTGATCAGGACATGCCAATATTCGGGCTGCGTGAGATGCATGCGCAGAACCGTCCATTCTCCGACGGCCGGACGAGCCGGTACTACGGCGGCTTGCGTGGAGACGGTCGGGGCGGCTTCAGGCGCTTCGTGACCGTGATGGTCCTCGTTCGCCGCCGCCGGAACGGCGAGCGCCATCCCCAAAGCGACGGCGAACAACAATTGCATTGGCCTCATGACTCTGACTCCTGATGATCGCAAAAACGCGCACTGACCGCTTCGTTTCCCATAAATGACCGAGGGAAGGCGAAGCGGACGACGATTGCGCTCGAAAAGGCCGCGCTAACGCGGCTTTGTTCGAGCGGGTCTCAGGCGACGGGAGGCGCGCGGCCGAGGAGGGAGACGGCGAGGAGGACGCCCGGGGGACCGGGCGGCGCGGCGGGCGCGAACTCCGCCGGAGGCGCCGGCGGGACGAGGATCAAGGTCGCGACGGCGACGGGCGCCGGGACGGATTCGGGCGCGGGCGCGACGATCGCGGCCGAGAGCAGGACGGTCTGGCAGCAGACCATGGCCGCGCAATTCGACGTCGGCGCTTTCGCGGGCTTCGACGTCGCTCCCGCATGGCAGGAGGCCGTGGCCTTGGCCCCGCGCGCGGTCGCCAGGCAATGAGCGGCCGGCGACCAACTGGCCGCGAGGAAAGCCGCAATCAAAGCGATGCGAGGCATCGACGACAGGATAGCAGACGCCGCGGGAGATATCAAGGGCTAGACTTGAATCTCATTGGCGCAAGGGCTTATTGATCGAATACTGCTGAGAATCGATGAGAGCTTTGAGCGCGTCGAGCTCAAAGGGCTTGCGAAGGAATCGCGTGAGCCCGGCTTCCCGGGCGTGCTCCGCGTTCATCGGATTTCCTGAAATCACGACGACGCGCAGGGACGGCTTGGCCTTTGACAGGGCCTTGGCCAGGATGATCCCGTTGCCGTCCGGCAAGTCCACGTCGCAGAGCGCCAAGTCATATTCCCCATTCTTGAAACGCCCCAAGGCTTCGGACACGGAGTGGCATTCATCGGCTCCCCATCCCCACATGGACAGGCAGCGCCACATCAGCCGGGAAACGGTCAAATCGTCATCTACGATGATAGCGCGAAGGGGAGGGGTGTCCATGATGGGCAGTGTAACAGGCGCGCGCTCGAATTTCAATATCTATATTTTGCATATGCAGGACGGGATACTAAGATGCAGTCTGCCCGATGCAGAAAACCATCTATTCAAGGCGGCACAGGACCATCGTCGCGCGGCTGCGTCAAGCGCGCGTCGAGGCCGGGTTCAAGCAAGTGGACGCCGCCAAGAAGCTCCGCAAGCAGCAGTCATATGTTTCCCGCTGCGAATCGGGCGACCATCGTCTCGACGTGGTGGAATTGGAGGCGTTCGCTCGCCTCTATGGGAAATCGCTCGATTTCTTCACGCGCTAGATTCCTGGCCGCGTTCGACCCAGCATCGCGCGTGAACTCCCGATCCCACGTTTTTAGGCCCGCCTTTCCAAGGGGCGGCGTCTCACTTCGCAGGTGACATGGACGAGGTTCAAGCCACGCGGGAGCAATTTCCTGTACTCGTCCGGATCTTTGGGCTCGGACGCGAGGATGCCGATCTCGGCCGCGAATATGTTCGGCCCGACGGCCCAAACGTGCAGGTCGCTGACCCGGCAGTCGTCCTGCCGCTCGACGGCGCTTCGCACGGCGTCGCGGACGCTCTCGGGCGCCTGCATGTCCAGCAGCACGCGGCTGGAGGCGCGAATCAGCTGCCAGGCCCATCGCGAAACGAGGACGGCGCCCAACATGCCGATGAACGGATCGGGCCAGGTCAAGTGAAAGTATTTTCCCACCATCAACGCGGCGATCGCCAGGACCGAGGTCAGGGCGTCGGCCAAGACGTGCACATAGGCCGACCAGAGATTGTGGTCGGTTCTTTCGCCGTGATGATGGCCCTGGGCATGGGCATGTTCATCGTGATCATCGGCGTCATGATCATGACCGTCCCCGCCCAAGATCAGCAAGCACGCGCCGTTGACCGCCAGACCCAGCAGCGCGATGAGGATCGCTTGATTGAATTTGATCGGAACGGGCGCAACGCATCTCTTGGCGCTTTCCCAGGCCATGACCGCGGCGAAGGCGGCAAGCAGGACGGCGCTGGCGAAGGCCGCCAGGGAGTTCATCTTGCCGGTCCCGAAGCTGAAGCGCGCGTCCCGCGCGTGGCGGCGGGTATAGAGATATGCGAACGCTGAGATGGCCAGCGCGGAAGCGTGCGATCCCATGTGCAGTCCATCGGCGAGAAGCGCCATCGACCCGGAATAAAGCCCTGCGGCGATCTCGACGACCATCATCGCGGCGGTGATCCAGATGACGGCGAGCGTGCGCTTCTCTCCGGACATGGCCCGGTCCAGCCCGAAAGTATGGTCGTGAGCCCCGTCCAGCAGTGATGATTCGTTCATGGATTTTATTTGTTTCCTTAATCGACGTGCTTGATGCCGGTATGTTCGCCGTTGACTTTAAGGGTCACGGTGAGCGTATTGGACGTCCGGTTTCGCCAGAACCAGCCGTGGTTCCCATCGAACGCGGCTGTAAGAACGCCGTCGCTCTTCTGCTCCGAGCCCTTACTGTATCCGTGATAATCGACGTTCATCTTCTTGGAGTCGCCGTGAACGTCGAAGTTGACACGACCGCCGTCGCTCGCCCAGCTGTAATTAACCTTCTTGCCCTTGGCCAGCTCGACTTTGATCTCAGTTCCCTCATCGGGAGCGAGAGTCACCTGCATCTCATCGGTGCGGAGCTTCGCCACGGCTGCGGCGGGTTTTGCTTCCGTCATGACGACGGGCACCGACATCCCCGCAGGCAGGGCCGCGGTCTGGTCGCCGGAGGCCAGCGCCGCGGCCTGCGCGGCGGCGGCTTCCTGGGCCAGGGAAACTTTTATTTCCCCCATTCTCTTCAGGCCCAAAAAGCGGCCCGTGCCGGTCGGGTCGATGCCGTATTCGGCCGGCATGACGACCGTGACCAGGAGAACGCCGGCTGAAACGGCGGCCAGGATGGTGGACTTGATGAGCTTCGCCTTCGAAGGGAGTTCGGATTTATGCGGCATGTTCGTGTTATACATGAGTGTTCTCCTCCATAAAGTCTGTTGTGCGTCGGCGCGTCAGGCGACGAAATAGCCGACGAGCTGATAGCCGACCAGCAGGAAGCCGCCCGTCATTAAAACCACCTGTGCCGCATAGGCGTGACGCATGAAGCTGTCCGAGCGCCGCCAGAAGCCCATGGCGATGAGGATCATGGCCAGTCCCATCAGCTGTCCCAGCTCCACTCCGACATTAAAAGATATGAGATTCAAGATAAGCCCATCCGGCGAAACCTTGTAATCAAGGATCTTGGTCGCGAGGCCGAAACCGTGGAACAGGCCGAAGATCAGCGTGGCCGCCTTGGTGTTAGGCTGAAAGCCGAACCAGCGCTGATACGCCCCCATATTGTCGAGAGCCTTATAGACGATGGAAAAGCCGATAATGGCGTCGATCAGGTAGGCGCTGACGCTTATTTCCATCAGCGTGCCCAACAAAAGCGTTACCGTATGGCCCACCGCGAACAGGCTGACGTAAACGCCGACGTCCCTGAAGCGGTATAGGAAGAAGACCACGCCGAACAGGAACAGCAGGTGGTCGTACCCTGTGACCATGTGCTTTGCGCCCAGATAGATGAACGGCAAAGCCAGGCTGCCGGAACTTTCCTGGATATAGCCCTTGTCGCCCGCGGTCACCCCGTGAGCGCCGGCGTCCGGTATGGAAACGGCCAGCGCCGCGAACAAGGCCATGAAGGTAATGGCTTTACGTAATCCGCGCCTCCGGTGCTGCAGCTGATTGTTTTCCTGATCCATGCTCTGATTCCTCGTTAAACGTTTGATTCTCGTGATGAAGATTGCGGCGAGCCCAAGCGGCAAGAGTTTTATTTTCATTTCTTGGACGACAATTAAGACGTCGTGAGTGGTGGATGAACTTAGGAACCCCGGTTCCCAGGAAGGGAACCGGCGGCTAGGCGGAGGGAGGAGCCGTGCTGTAGGCGGGAGGAAACGACAGAGCTAGAGGCGGTGGCGGCCCGCGCACGCTCCATGAGCGGTCAGGAACGCGGCTCGTAAAAAGAGGCGCTGGAACGATAGGCAGGTCGAAGCCCGGGAGGAAGTGCTGTTCAGGCTGACAGAGGAACCTGGCCGGCGCAACCGCCAAAAGAACTTCTTGGAGGTGCACTTCATGATCGTGCTGAACGTCGTGCCTGTGGAGGTGAATCGCGTCGCCGTGCCGGTGCTCCTGAGCAGGCGCGGGCGCGGCCCAGTGCGCGGCCTCGTGGGCGACGACCGGCGCCTGCGTGGCGATGCTGGCCAGCGCGGCAATGAGGGCTCCCGCTATCAAACTTCGCGCACGTCGCAAGGCGCCGATCATCGCGTCATTTATAACCCTTATGCCGAAGTCTGTCAAGTTTTCAGACGGCGCCGGCGCCGCGCTTCCCGGTCCGTATGGCGACGACCTCGTCGCAGTTCATGACGAATATCTTGCCGTCGCCGGGGCCGCCGGTGCGCGCGTTGCTCATGATGGTCTCGATGACCTTCTATTCGTCGGTGCACTGCGGCGGACTAAGTCATTGGACGTGACGCAGAAGAGTCCTTGAGAAGTCGGAGCGCGTTGAACACGACGAGCAATGACGCCCCCATGTCGGCCGCGATGGCCATCCAAAGCGTCGCGACTTGAAACAGGGCCAGCGTCATGAAAACGGCCTTCACCGCCAAGGCGAAGGCGATGTTCTGCCGCACGACGCGCATCGACCTCCGCGCGTGATGGACCAGCCACGGCAGCCGGGTCAGGTCGTCGGACATCAAAGCGATATCGGCGGTCTCGATGGCCGCGCCCGTTCCGGCGGCGCCCATCGCGATCCCGATCGAGGCGGACGCCAGCGCCGGGGCGTCGTTGACGCCGTCGCCCACCATGGCCGTGCTCCCGTGGGTTTCCTCGATCTCCTTGACCGCGTTAAGCTTGTCTTCCGGGAGAAGCTCGGCGCGGACCTCGTCGACGCCCACGGCGCGGCCAACGGCGTCGGCGGTGCCTTTGTTGTCGCCGGTCAGCATGACCACCCGGCGCACCCCGGCGTCTTTCAGTGCGCGCACGACCGCCGCCGCTTCCGGCCGTATCGTGTCGGCCACGGCGATGAGGCCGCAGACATGGTGTTCACAACCCAGGACGACAACGGAGCGGCCCGCGTCTTCCATGCGCTGCGCGTGGGCATGAATCTCGGACTCCTCGACGCCCTTGTCGTGCAGGAGGCGATGGCTTCCAAGCCAGTAGGGCCGGCCTTCGATGGTCCCCTGCGCGCCGCGACCGGGCAACTCCCGGAAGTTCCCGGCGGCCGGAAGCGTCAAGCCGTCGGCCCGCGCCTTTCGAACGATGGCGGTCGCCAGAGGGTGCACGCTGTGCTCTTCGAGAGCCGCCGCGCAGGCCAGGACATCGCCGGGCTCGTGGCCGTTCAAGGAGACGACTTCCTGCACCTCGGGCGCCCCCCTCGTCAGGGTTCCCGTCTTGTCCAGCGCGAAGACCTTGACTTTGGCAGCGGCTTCCAGGAATACCCCTCCCTTGATCAGGACGCCCGCTCTTGCCGCGGCCGTCAAGGCGGCGACGATGCTCACTGGTGTCGAGATCACGAGCGCGCAAGGACAGGCGATGACGAGGACGACGAGCGACTCGTAGAACCAGCGCTTCCAATCGCCGCTGAACAGAGGAGGCAGCGTCGCGACCAGAAAAGCCAGCAGGATCATCGCCGGGGTGTAATACCGAGCGAACTTCTCGACCCACTGCTCCACGGGGGCGCGCCGTTCCTGCGCATGCTCCACCATGCGGATGATGCGCGCCAAAGTCGTATCCGAGGCGGCTTTGGTCGCCTTGAACTCGATAGAACCCTCTTCGTTGATCGTCCCGGCAAACACCTCGTCCCCCTCTTCTTTGACGACAGGGATTGATTCTCCGGTGATCGGGGCTTGGTTGACCGAAGTGCGGCCTTTGACGATGACGCCGTCGAGCGGTATCCGTTCGCCGGGTCTCACCAGCACGATGGCACCGAGAGGGACATCCGCCACGGGTCCCTCGACGACGCTCCCATCATCGGAACGGCGATAGCGGGCCGTCGGCGGCGTCATGCCGACGAGGTCTCGGATCGCTCGGCGCGCGCGCTCGACGCTCCAGGACTCCAGAAGCAGCGAGAGCGCGAATAGAAAGGCGACCGTCCCGGCCTCAAACCATTGCCCGATGAGCATCGCTCCGATGACGGCGAGCGTCATGAGCAGGTTCATGTCGGCGCGAAGCTTCCTCAACGCCAGCCAAGCCTTGGGGAAGACGAACCATCCGCCCGTCACCGCGGCCAAGGCATAGGACAGCAGCGCCGGCAAGGGGAAGTCGTGATGCGTCACCCCTTCTCCGCCGGTCAACGCTTCGAGCAGGTTCCCGTGCATGAGCGCATGAGCCAGAAACCCGAGGACGACGAGCGCACCGGAACAAGCGCACATGAGTTCCCGTCCGTTGCGGGCCCACCAGGTCTCACGAGACACTGGGCCTTCGACAGCCTCCGCCTCCAGCCCCGCGTCGCGCACGGCGTTTCGGATGGCGGCCTCGTCCACTTGATCGGGCTCGAATTCGACGGTCATCGTGGCATCGATCAGATTGCAGTCCAAACCGCGCACGCCCGCCAACGCGCCCACGGTCCGCTTGAGAGCCGCGGTTTCCTCGGCGCAGTCCATCCCGCGTATCTTGAAACTCTTGCTTACCTTCGCCTTCATTGCCGCTTTCCCCCCCAGATCCGAATCTCTCTCGCCCGAACTCTCTCTTCGTTGCAACTACGTCTTTCTTGCGGCTATGGCGGCAAGGCGGCGCGCCACAAAGCCGGAGATCAGGCGCTTGGCTACGGCCGGAAGCCCGGTTCGCGCGATCCACCGATCCGACCAGGATTTCAGGAGTTCGACTTGGATGCGGCGCGCCTCGGCCGCCAAGAGAGTCTTGTTTATTTCAGCATGTCGGAGGGCATGGTTCGCCAAGGCAAACGACAAGGCATGGGCCGCCCGGCGACCCAATACCCACAGGCGCCATTCGAGAGGAACGACGCCGCGCCCCAGTCTGAGGATCGAGCCCAGTTCGACATGCACTACGGCTTGTCCGTCTTTCCATGAATATCGAGTGGTCACCCGGGGTTCGTCCGGTCTATGGCCGCCGATCTCCCAGAACATCAGACGAATGCCTTTAAGTCGATGGGCTGGGGTGCAATCAAGGAGCTCGCGGAGCGTTTCCTTCAGCAGCGGCGCATAGGATTGAGGCGTATTATCGACGATCTGCATTAGGCGATGCCAAACCGCTCGGGATAGTGGGCTTTCATAGCCCTGCCACCTTTCCCGCCCTCAGGTCGATCCGGACCGCCTTTCCCGCTTCGACCAACCGGGCCAACTTCTCTGCCTCAGCTTCGCCGAAATACTCTCTTACGTCCTGGACGATGTCCGCCAACGTCTCCGGGTCGGCGCGAGAAGGGTCCAGTGTCATCTCGTGGACGAAGACGGCCTCGCCCATGGCGCGGCTGAGGTGATCGCCGTGCGCCTCCGTGGATTTCTTCTCGATGACCGGCACCTTGAGCACCGGTTGCGGGAAGTCAAATCCGGCGGAGCGGGGGCCCGTTGCGGCGGGGGCAGAGACGAGGCTTGCGGGCGACGCCGGGACGCGCCAGGGGCCGTAGGGCACGGTGACCCGGAACGCCTTATAGGACTGCGAGACGGGATACTGGGCGTTGTCTTTGCCGAAGGAGGACACAAGGAGAAGGCAATTGGCGCCAAGTTCCGCCGCCTTCTCCGAGGCCAGATGCCGCGCGCTCCTCTCCCAGGGGCCGGGGATAGTCACTTTGACCAGCGCCACTTCTTCCCTTTGCGCGCCCGGGAGAGTGGTCGTGTAGCAGTCGGCGACGGCCACATTGGAGACGGGTATGTGCGGACGCTTCTCCTTGAGGATCTGAGTGACCTCCATTTCGGGCGGGTATTGGGCCCAAGCCCGGGACACGGTGAAAAGCAGAATGCCGAGCAGGACCGAGCGTTTCATTCGATCGTCCTTTTCACGAAATCCAGCACGACCTTGGAGCGCTTCCCGGACGCTTTGAGCAGTTTCTTGTATTCCGCGGCGGGAAAATTCTCCCGGACGTACAGCTTCAACTGCCCCAACTCGTTCTTGTTCGCTCGGGCGGGGTCGAAGCCGAGGCGATGAGAGAGGACCGCGGCGTCCTTTGTCCAGACCCAGTCGAAATGACGGTGCTTCCTGAGCGGGGCTGGGGGTGCTGCGGAGGCGGTCTCCGTCGGCTTCGGCGTAATGAAGGGGCTCCCGGACGACGCCTCGGGCGGCTTGGCCGGCGGCGCCTCGGCCGGTTTCGTATAGATCGGCCCGCCGTAGGAGTTTGTCATCCGGTAGGCCCGATAGGTCCTGGTCGCGCCGGCGCCCAACTCTTCGCGGCCCGTGGACTCAACGAGGACGAGCGCGTTGGCCCCCAGCAAAGCCGCCTTCTCCCGCGCCAGGTAGTCGGCGGACTTGTACCACTTGCCCTTGAAGGCGATCCGGACGGCGGCGACCTCCTCCACGGAGAATACCGTGTTCCTCATCTTAAAGAACTCGTCGGAACTCATGATGGACGGCTCGTCTTCCGCGACGGCAGGGTATGCCTTCACGGAAAGCTTATGGACCTCCACATCCGGCTCCTCGTATTGCGCGGAAGCGCGGAGCGGCAGAAGAAGCGCGATGCCGAATGCCCAGGCTCTCAGTGCTCTCATTTATCGGCCCATGATCCAAATCGGCGGCGTTCAATCCCTCCCGGCCAGAGCGTCGTCGATCAGCATTGTCAACTGCCCAAAACCGAAGCTCGGAAGGCCCTTGCCGTTGACGAAGAACTCCGGGGTCTTGGTGACGTTCAGGGTACGGGCGTCTTCCAGGTCCTGCGCGATCACGCCGGCAATGTCAGGAGAGTACATGTCGGTCTTCATCTTTTTGAGATCCAGCCCCAGACCAGCGAGATGGGGCCAAACTTTCTCCACCCGGGCGGTGTGGTGCGCGGCCCAGTCCTCCTGCGTGGACATCAACGCCTCCAGCGCGGGCCAGAATTTGTCCTGCCGGTGCGCCGCCACCAGCACCGCCGCCACTTTGTCCGAGCCCTCGTGGAACGGCGCGAAACGCAGCACCAGGCGGATCTTCCCGGGATTGGCCGCCATCTTATCCTTGACCAGAGGATAGAACGCCCAGCAGGTTTCACAGGCGGGGTCGATGAACTCGACGATCACCACGGGCGCGTCGGCCTTGCCCAGCGTCGGCGAGTGGCTGCGCACGAGCGGCGCGCGGTTGTGCTCGGCTATCCGGGCGACCCGGTTCATTTCCCCCCGCTTGTAGGCGATCGTGCCCGCCGCGAATGCCAGCAGCAGGATTGCGGCAGAAACGATGAACAGCGCTTTATTCTTCATTTGATCCCCTGAGGCCCGCCAGGGCCAGCAAAACGACGATGACCGCGGAAGCCGCGGCCGACAACAGCGGAATCGTGATGAAGCCGAACCACTCGATCACGTTTTCCGAGCAAGGCACGCCCCGGCTGCAAGGCTTGATGCTTTCGGGGATGACCCCGGCGATCAGAAGGAGATGGAAGACCGCGAACATCCCGCCAATCACGGCCAGCGGCAGCGCGTAACGGATCACTTTCCTGTCGAGCGGGAACAGGCCGATCGGCAGTATCAGCGCCAGCGGGAACATGAAAATGCGCTGATACCAGCAGAGGCTGCACGGGGGCAACTTCATGACTTCGCCGAAAAACAACGCCCCGAGCGTCGCGCAGGCGGCGACCAGCCAGGCGCCGAAGATCAGCCTCCACGTCGTCGTTTCGTCGCGCATGCGCGGCGGTGCCTCCCTCATGACGGCCTCCTGTCGAGCAGGGCCAGCAGCTCGTTTTCGACCGTGCGGACGTCCACCGCGCCGACCCAGCGGCGCACGATGCGTCCCTCGGCGTCGATCAGGTAGGCGGCCGGCAGGCCGCGCACCGCGTAGGCGGCGGAGACCTTGCGGTCGAAGTACAGAATGGGAAAGGTGACCTTGTGCTCCTTCACGAAGGGCGGCACGGCCGAAAGATTCTCGTCCATGGACACGCCTATGACGGAATATCTTCCGTCGGCACGGCGGGAGAGCTCCTCGAGGTCGGGCATCTCTTTCTTGCAGGTATCGCACCATGTGGCCCAAAAGTTGACGAGCACGGGCTTGCCGTGGAAGGACGCGAGACTGACGGTCTTGCCGGCGAGGTCCGGCAGCGAGAACTCCGGCGCCTGGCGGGAGCCCTCGGGGGCGCCGCAGGCGGCCAGACCGAGAAAGGAAGCGGCAAAGATGAGCTTGATTAGGGAGGCGCTCATTTAGATCGCGGCTCCGCCCCGCTTCCCGGTCCGTATGGCGACGACCTCCTCGCAGTTCATGACGAAGATCTTGCCGTCGCCGGGGCCGCCGGTGCGCGCGTTGTTCATGATGCTCTCGATGACCTTCTTTTCGTCGGAGTCCTTCACTACGATCTCGAGCTTGGTGCGCTCGTCGGACTCGATGGCCTCCTCGGCGGCCCCGCCGTCCGACCTGTGGTAGCCGTGGACATGGGACACCGTGCATCCGGGCAGGCCTTTCATCGCATGCAGAGCCAGCAGCACCTTGTCGAGCACCGAGGTCTGAATGATGGCTTTGATCTCTTTCATATCGCTCTCCTAAATTTCAACGGCCTTCTTTTCCCGTCCCGCCCCGACCCACTTATAGAGGACCGGAAGGACGATCAAGGTCAGCAAGGTCGAGGTCAGCAGGCCGCCGATGACGACGGTCGCCAGCGGCCGCTGCACTTCCGCTCCGATGCCGGTGTTGAGCGCCATGGGCACGAAGCCCAGGCCCGCTACCAGCGCCGTCATCGCCACCGGGCGCAGGCGGGTGAGCGAGCCCTCCTTTGCCGCCTGCTCGGGACTGCGGCCCTTCTCCCTCAGCTGATTGAAGAAGGTGACGAGCACCATGCCGTTTAAGATCGCGATACCCATGAGCGCGATAAAGCCCACCGAGGCCGAGACGCTCAGCGGTATGCCGCGCACGGCCAACGAGAAGACACCGCCCGTCATGGCAAGCGGGATGCAGGTGTAGATGAGCACGGCCTCCCGCAGGCTCCCGAAGGACCGCCAGAGGATGAGCAGGATGGCCAGGAGCACCGCCGGGACGATCAAAGCCAGCCTGGCCTTGGCCCGTTCCAGGTTCTTGAACTGCCCCCCCCAGGTCATCGTATAGCCCTCGGGCAGTTTTATCTCCCGCTCCACGGCGGCGCGGGCCTCCGCGACGTAGCTCGCGATGTCGCGCTCGCCCAGGAACACGGCCACGGCCGCGTAGCGCTGGCTGTAGTGGTGGGCGATGGTCGTGACCTCATCCTTGGTTTCGAAGTCGACGACCTTGTTGAGCGGAATCGAACCGCCGTCCATCCCGACGGGAAGGGACTTGATCGTGTCTACGTTCTCGCGGTGCTCTTCCTCGACCCGCATCACGATTGGGAAGCGCCACTGCTGCTCGTAGAAGCTTCCAACCTCCCTGCCGGCCATGGCGGCCTCGAGCAAGTCGTTGACCCGTTGTATGTCCAGGCCGTAACGGGCGATGGCCGCGTAGTTGGGCCGGGCGCTGAGGACCGGGCTCTTGCGCAGCGCGGTCAGCGCGTCCATCTCCGCCTCCCGGGTGCCGGGGACCTTTTCGAGGACTTCGATCGACTTTTCCAGCAGTTCGATGAGCACGGGCAGGTCCTTGCCGTAGACGCGTAGACTCACGTCCGCACGGCTTCCCTCTAAGATTTCCGCGAAGCGCATTTCGATGGGCTGGTTCTCGCTGATCTCCTGGCCCGGAACCTCCTTTTCGATGGCCTCCTTCATGGCTTCGAAGAGCTCGTTCTTCGTCCGACGTCGGCCGTTTACCAGCGGCCACTTAGAAAGATCCTTTTGAAGGACTAAGAACGTGTCCGCCAGGTGGACGCCCATGGCGTCCGTCGCGGACTCGGCGGTGCCCAGGCGGCCGAACACGCGCTCGACCTCCGGGAACTTGGCGATGATCTTTTCGCTCTTCTCCTGCATCCGCAGCGAGGCGTCCACACCGATGTCGGACGGGCGGGTGAAGTTGACCACCAGGTCGCCCTCGTCGAGGGGCGGCATGAAGTCCGCGCCCATGCGGGAGCCGACCGCCATGGCCGCGACGAACAGAATCACGGCCGGCGCCAGGGCCGCAAGCGGACGCTTCAGGCAGAACGCAAGAATGGGTTCGTACAGCTTGAGCATGCCGCCATAAAGAATCCCCTCGTCATGACCGCCGCCGTGACCAGCCGGGACCTTGAGGAAGAGATAGGCGAGGACGGGCATGAGAAACACGGCCACGAGCAGCGAGGCGCCGAGCGCCATGAGCACCGTGAGCGCCATCGGATGGAAGAGCTTGCCCTCGATGCCCTCGAGCGACAGAATGGGCACATAGACGAGCATGATGATGAGCAGGCCCAAAGTCACGGGCTTGACCACCTCCACCGCGGAGTCGAGGAAGAGGGCCAGGCGCTCGGATGCGCCAAGTTCCCCCTTATGCTCTTCGAGACGGCGCAGGGAGTTCTCGATCATCACGACGGCGCCGTCCACGAGCAGGCCGAAGTCGATGGCGCCCAGGCTCATGAGGCTCGCCGAGACGCCGAACCACTTCATGCCGATCGCGCCGAAAAGCATGGAGATCGGGATCTCGAGCGAGACGAAGAGCGCCCCGCGCATATTGCCCAGGATGGCGAGAAGCACGACCACCACCAGCACCGCGCCTTCCGCCATGCTCTTCATCACCGTCTTGAGGGTGGCGTTGACGAGATAGCTGCGGGTGTAGAGCAGATCGATCTGCACGTCGGGCGGCAGGGGCGCGTCCTTCAAAGCCTGCTCCGAATCGAGCGCCACCTGCCGCGAGTTGGCGCCGCTGAGCATCAGCACGGTGCCGAGGACCGCTTCCTCTCCGCCGGAGGTCGCGCCGCCCATTCTTTGGGCGTAGCCTTCCTTCACGTCGGCGACCGCCGACAGGGGGACGGGCTTGCCGCGCACGTCGAGTTTGATGGAGATGGCGAGGATCTCGTTGAGGTTCTTAAGGCGCCCGGAGGTCCTTACGATCAACTGACGACCCTTGGGCTGGATGTAGCCGCCGCCGGAGTTTTCGCCCAGCCCCTTCAGGCGCTCGGCAATCTGCTCGATCGTCACTCCATGCTTTTCCAGCCTCTCGGGGTGCAATTCGATATGGATTTCCTTCTTATAGCCTCCGGTGGTGTCGACCTCGGCGACGTTCTTGATCGTGCGCCTGAGATAGGGCACGACGACGAAGTCCTGGATGGTCCGCAGGTAGAGCAGGCGTTCAATCGCGGGCTTGGCGGCCAGGGGCGTGCCGGGCTTGGCCACCACGGAGTACATCACGACCTCGCCCAGGCCGGTGCTGATGGGAGCAAGCTTTGGCGCGAGACCCGCCGGAATCTCGCCTTGGGCTCCCTGTAGTCTCTCGGCCACCTGCTGACGCGCCCAGTAGATGTCGGTTCTGTCCTCGAATACCACGACCACTTGGGAGAGCCCGTACTTCGAGAGCGACCGGACGTCCTTGACGTGGGCGATGCCGCTCATGTCGGTCTCGATCGGGAAGGAAACCGTCTTCTCGATCTGCTCCGGGTCCAGGGCGCCGGTCTTGGTGTTGACGACCACCTGGACAGGGGTGATGTCCGGGACGGCGTCGACGGGAGTGACCGAGACGGCATACAGCCCGATCACGGAGCCGACCGCGAACAAGAAGATCACGGTCAGGCGGTTCTTGAACGTCCATTCGAGAAGGCGGGTCATGTGATTCTCCTAAAACGAGGCGAGCTTGGTTAGGGCGTCTTTGTCCGCGGTCACGGTCAGGAGTTCGGCGGCCTTTGAGGCGAGCTCCACCTGCGCGTCGAGCGCGCGTCCGAACGTTTCCGCCGCGGAACCGTCGAGCTCGAGGAAGGTCAGCAGGTCCAACTGCCCCTTCCGGAAGCCCTCGTCCGCGTCCTGGAGTTGGGCATCCAGTTCGGCGATCATCTCCTGCGGGTATTTGAGAACCGTCTGGCGCGCCGCCTCGTACTCGATCAGGGCACGGGCAAGCTCGGCTTTGAGCCGCTGCTCTTCGAAGCTCAGTTGGCGTTCTTCGGCGATTTTCTTCTGCTCCGCGCTTTTGATCCCGGAATGATTCCGGTTCCATGACGGAAAGGCGAGGCTCACTCCCAGGCCGTAGTCCGTCCCGATGATGTCCGCCTGGCCTTTTTCGAAGGACGCCACGAGAGCCGTGTCCGGCAGGCCTTCGCGCGAAGCCAATGTCTTTTCCAGTCCGGCTCCTTTCACGGCGAGCCTCTGGACGCGGAGCTCGGGATTGTTTGCGATCGCCCGATCGAGCCATTCCGTCTCATCGAGGCTTCGATTGCCGGAGAGCCACGGGACATCCACGTCGGGATACTTCGCGGAGTCGAGGGGTACGTATGTTTTCAGCTTCTCCAAAGATGCCTTGTAGCCCGCCTCGCTCTGGATCGCCTCAGCCACCAGGTTCTTGACCCGGTTGGCGACGATGCGGCTCTCCGCTTTTCGCTGCGGCGTGGGGAACACTCTCCCGGCCAGGTAGGATGAGACGAGCTCGAAGCGTTTGCGGCGCTGCTCGGCGAAGGCGGCCTTGCGGCGGCTGGATCCGTACTCGTAGGCGCCTTGAGCGACGGTGAGCGTGACGAAGACCTCCGCCGCCGCTCGCTGAACGCGCCCGGACTCCGACTCCAGATCCCGGAGTCCGCCGCGCAGGCCCGGTATGCCCGTGAAGGGGATCGGCTGGGCCACGGACAGCTCGAATCGCGACCCGCTCGTTTCGGTCTGCCGCGTGCGCCCGGCCAGAAAACCAGCGGACGGGCCCGACCAAACCCGAGCCTGAGCCGCCGATAGGCGCTTCTCGTCTACGCGAGCGTCCTGTGCGGCGAGGAGTTGGGTGCTCTTAAGCGCCAGTCCCACGAGTTCGGCCAAGTTATATCTCCCCGCGGCCGGGCCTGCCTCCTGCGTCCAGCCCGGGGACGCGAGAATAATAATGGAAATAACGGCGGACGCAAATGCGCGAATAGATGACATAGTGCCTCGATGTATGCGGTTCGCCCGCCGATAAGCGCACGGCCGGGAATGCCGCCGAATTCGGCGGCTGCGACTCAGGAACGCGCTAGACTAGGCGGGGAGGCAGGGCGGGCGGAGGAGAGACTTGTGAAGGAGGAAGGAGTACGAGGACGGCTTGTACGAGACGTAAGCTGGGGGCGCGGCGACGGCTGCAACCTCGAGAACGGCCGGAGAAACAAGATGGGGGCCGCACGAGCAGGCATGGCAGGCGGATGCCGGAGAGTCGCAGACGACCGTGTCGGCGACGCTGTCAAAAAGCGTCAGACCCAACGCGGCGGCGAACAGGAATTTAAAGACTCTACGGCGCATCATCTCGCGGCACTGTAGCAGACCCATGCGGGATTGTCAAACAGGAGACCAGAGTCGAATCGGGGAATCCTTAAATTGGTCACTTGGTCTCCAACGGCCGAGAATCTCACTTCTTGACGGCGCTGGCATGCATGAACTCCGCCGAGAAGTGAACGACCAGCATCTCGATGAAGCGCCCCAGGAACACCCCGGCGATCGCGGGGTCTTGCTCCGAGTTCTTGGGCCAGACGATCGTCAACTCCAAAGCGCCCGCTCCGACTGAAGGGTGAAGCCAGGCTTTTTTGTCCCACTGCTCCGGGATGTGCGTGAAATCTCCGTCTTTATCGTACGCCCACGTGTCGATCTTGCCGCCATCGATCTCCTCCTTTATCAGAACAAGGAGCGACGCCGGATCTGTGGTCGCGATCTTGACGGTGTTCTTGGTCGGCATGCTCCCCCCTGCTACCAATCGGTTCGCCCCAAATGGGCTCACTCGACCAGTGTAGTCCGCCTTCCCCGGACGCACAAGTGCCGGCTTCTCAATGCTGCCCAATAGGCCTATCAGCAACATAGGACTATTGGCCCGGAAATATGTTATATCCGATTCGTCGTACGCCGCGAGGGGTCGCGGCGAAGCAGTTCCGGAGGTATTATGGTTCGAGCCGTCAAACTGTCGGGGCTCCTGGCCCTGACGCTCATCGCCTTGTCCTCGTCCGCGTCCGCGGGCGAGCGCCGCATCGTGGTCTTCGATCCGTCGACGAGCCCCGCCCAGCGCGTCTCGCTGGCGAATGCCGCCGGCGGACACGTCGTGCGCGAACTGCCGCTGATCAACGCGGTCGTCATCGAGCACCCTTCGCAGGTCGCCGTCGCGGAGGCCAGGCTGCGCGCGCTGAAGGAAGTCAAGCGCGTGGACCTGGACCCGAAGATCAACTGGCTCAAGATGGCCGACGCGCGCGGCGTGGACTTCGCGGTCCCGAGCGCGGCCGGCATCCTCAAGGACATCTCGGCGCTCAAGAAGCGGCCCGCCGCCGGACCAGCTCCGACCGCGCCTCCGGCCGGACAGGAGACGCCGTGGGGCATCGAGCGGGTGAAGGCTCCCGCCGCGTGGAAGACCTCTCGCGGGCAAGGCGTCAAGGTCGCCGTCATCGACACCGGCATCGACCGCACGCACCCGGACCTGGCCGCCAACATCAAGGGCGGCTGGAATGCGATCACCAAGGCCGGCGACTTCAACGACGACAACGGCCACGGCTCGCACGTCTCGGGCACGATCGCCGGGATCGACGACGACAAGGGAGTCGTCGGCGTCGCGCCCAAGGCGGACCTGTACGGCGTGAAGGTGCTCGACGCGGAAGGCTCGGGGACCTTCGACGACGTGATCGCCGGCATGCTGTGGGCCGTCGAGAACAAGATGGAGGTCGCCAGCATGAGCCTCGGCGCCGACCAAGGCAACCCGGCGCTTGCCGACGCGGTCGAGGCGATGCGCAAGGCCGGCGTGATCCTGATCGCGGCGGCCGGGAACTCCGGGGGCACGGTCGGCTATCCGGCGGCGTACCCGGGAGCGATCGCGGTCGCGGCCTCGGACAGCAAGGACAAGCTCGCGTCCTTCTCCAGCCGCGGCGCCGCCGTCGCGGTCATCGCCCCCGGCGTGGACGTGAAGTCCACTTATATGGGCGGCGGCTACGACACGCTCTCCGGGACGTCGATGGCGACGCCGCATGTGTCCGGGCTGACGGCGCTGTACGTCGCGACCCACAAGGGCGCGACTCCCGAGCAGGCGCGCGCGGCCCTGAAGGCCGCGTCGACAAAGCTCGTCGGCGTGCCGGAGATCGGTCAAGGCTCGGGCCTGCCCAGCGCGGCTAAACTCGTCGTCCGCTGAGCCGTCGGCATTGAAGCGGCGCCCCTTTCGCCCTCGCGGCGGAAGGGGCGCTTGCTTTAGCCCTGAAACGAAAATCTAAATGCCCCGGAGGGACTGAAACCATGACATTTCATCTCTAGGATTGCCGCAGGCGCGGGGTTACACTGAAGATGCCATGAAGACTTCGGCAAGCCTGATCATTGCCGCGGCGTTGGGCGCCGTCGCCGTATTGGCCTTCGGCATGCAACGCGGGAAAGCGCAGTTCATTGTTCCCGGTGATAGCCGGTATCAGACCGGATGCGAGGCAGTCGACGCCATGACCGTTGAGGGCCTCGTGAAGAACCCCGGGACGGGAATTATTCGGATTAATGGAGACGTCCTCTTCCGCTTCACCGTGGCGAACGTGATGTCCCGTCCAACGATCAAGGTCCAGGGAGACGCCTTGATTCCGTCGGGCCGCACCGTGAGCGTTGCCCGGGCCCGGCTTGCCGCGAGCCTGCTCCCCGGCGAGGTCTGCCAGTTCGACGTGAGCGGAGCGCTCAGGTAATCAGGAGCGTCTTAAAGGCCCTCGGCGGGTCCGCCCGGCGCCAAAATTCCGCGGCCGACTCCAGCGTCTCCAGGAAGAGCGCCCTGTCGGCCGGACTGGATTTCAGGACCTCCGCGGCGTCCGTCACGATCAGCAGCCAGCCCTCCGCCGGAAGGAACTCGTCAAGGTCCGTCAGGCAATCGCGAAGGGCATCCCAGTTCCCGCCGAAGTAGGGCGGGAAGTTCATTTTCGCGCCGAGCGCCGTCATGAGGGATTCCTTGCCGCGGACTTCCTCCCCTCCGATGCGGATAGGCAGGAGCGCAGACGCCGCCGCTGCTTGGAGCGCCTCCGTTCCTCCATAATGTACGGCAGCGCCTTCGATATCGGCGAAGGCCTTCTTCCAGTCCACAGTCAGCGCAGGACCGTCAGAGGGAGGAAGGTCTTGTAGTGGTCAGGCGAGTAATAGAGGAGCTCCCCTCCGCCGATGACGAGGCGTTCAGCGCCGCGGCGCCCCTGAGGCGGGGAGATCGCGAACGTCTGGTCTCCGACCGTGACGCTCGACGGCGCGCCGGGCGGCGGAAGGACGGTGTACTCGCGATAATATCCCTTGGGCTTCCCTGGAAGTCGCCCCTCTTTATTCTCGAAGACGATCCCGTCCTTCGGGAAAGGAAGGGCTCCGCCGTTGTAGACGGCGGCGACGATCTTTAGGATCAAGGAGACGCGTCCGGGATCGCTGAACTTAGGGGAGAGATCCTTGCCCGGGACGATGGCCGCCGCGCTGGGCGCCGAGATGGCCGAACGAGGCGCCTGCGGCGCTGCCACGACCGATGAGGCCGGGGCCGCGCTCCGGAGCTGGACGAACGCCGACTCGGCGGATGCCGCCGGAAACGCGGCGGACAGCAGAATCGTGACAGCGGAAAGGACCGCGAGGAAAGAGTTCTTCTTCATGTCCGCATTCTAACATGCGGAAGTCCGAAGGACCCATCTATTTTAGGGGTCTTTTGGCCCCCTCTCGACAGCGCGTCGCCGATTAGGCTAGCATTCCTCCCGCTAGGGGTCCTGAAACCAGCGAGTTTCGGGTGAGAAAAACCCTTCGAACCTGATCTGGATAATGCCAGCGCAGGGAAGCGCAAAGTCGCCGCCCGCTTTGTTTGCTCCCGCGTTGCCTAAAGGAGCAAACGATGCCCGCTAAAGCCCGCCGAACGCTCGTCACCGGCCTTTGCCTCGCTCACGCGCTGAGCGCCCTCGCCCCTTCGCGGGCGGAAGAACTCCCCTCGCCGCCGCGCGCTCCGGTCGTCGTGACCGCGCCTCGTGTCCCGGACGACTACGGGGTCGCGCGCGAGCGGCTGGGTCTGACGGGGCGGCCGCTCCTCGAGACCCCCGCGTCGGTGACCGTCGTCCCGAGGAGCTTGATGGACGACCAGGGCGCGCGCGGCGTCGCCGGAATCATCGGGAACGACGCGTCCGTCGGCGAAAACTACGCCCCGCTCGGCTATTACGAGGCCTTGTCGATACGCGGATTCACGCTCGACGGCGCGAGCGGGTACAAGCGCGACGGCCTGACCATCGCCAACGAGTCCAGCATGCCTCTGGAGAACAAGGAGCGGGTCGAGATTCTCAAGGGCGTCGCGGGCTTCGAGGCGGGGCTGGCGGCTCCGGGCGGTGCGGTCAACTACGTCGTCAAGCGGCCGACGGACGCGCCGACGCGCCGGGTCACGCTGGAGTTGAGCGATCGCGGCACGCGATACGCCCACGCGGACCTGGGCGGCCGCTTCGACGGCGGGCGCTTCGGCTACCGCTTCAACGCGGCCCGCGAGTCGCTTCTCCCGTACGTCAAGGAGGCGGTCGGACGGCGCGAATTTTTAAGCGCGGCCCTGGACTGGCGGCTCGGCGAGAACGCGCTTTTCGCGCTCGACGCGGACTGGCAGAAAAAGAACCAGTTATCCGTGCCCGGCTACCAGCCCCTGGGCGGAACCGCGCTGCCGGCCGGAGTCCGGCCGGAGACGATGCTCAACAACCAGCCGTGGAGCGAGCCGGTCGTGATCGAAGCTTCCAACATGGGCGCGCGGCTCCAGTACGAGGCCGGCGATGACTGGCGCTTCGAGGCCGCGGTCAACCGCAACCGCGTCGCCTCCGAGGACAAGGCCGCGTTTCCCTATGGCTGCTCCAGCGGCCCCGTCTACCTGAACACCTTCTGCGCCAACGGCGATTACGACCTTTACGACTACCGCAGCTCGGGCGAAATCCGCACGGTGACGCAGGCCCGGGCCGTTTTGAGCGGGGGCCGCGACTGGGGCACCGTCCGCCATGACGCGACGGTCGGCCTGTCGCGCTTCGATCGCACGGTCGCTCTCGGCCAGGAGGTCTACGATTTCGTCGGCACCGACAATATCTATGCGCCTCGCCCCTCGATCTTCGCGCCGTCGCCCAACGCGACGGGCGTCGTTCATCGCAACCAGGACTACACGGAGCAAGCGTTGTTCGTCCAGGACTCGATCTCCTGGTCTTCCCGCTGGAAGCTGCAGGCCGGCCTGCGCGCGAGCGCCGTCTCGGACGACCGCTTCCGCAAACTGGACGGCGCCCCCGCCTCGAGCTTTCGCCGCACGTTCCTGTCGCCGCAGTTGGCCCTGACCTTCACTCCCCGGGACGGCTTGATGGGATATGCCGCCTTCAGCCAGGGCCTGGAGCTCGGCGGCACCGCGGGCGTCACCGCCGCGAACGCGGGGCGGACGCTGGACCCCAAGGTCTCCCGGCAGGTCGAGCTCGGGGTCAAAAGCGACCTCTCGGCGCGGCTATTGGCGACGGCGGCGCTGTTTCACATCTGGAAGCCCTACGAGTTCACCGGTCCCGACAACGTTTTCGTCCAGCACGGAATCGTCCGGCACAGCGGCCTGGAGATCGCGGCCGTCGGCCGCGTCGCCGACCGCCTGCGCGTCGTCGCCGGCGCGACCTTGCTCCACGCGCGGCAATACGGCACCGGGGTGGCGGCCTTCGACGGCAAAGCGCCTCTGAACGTGCCGCGGCTTCGAAGTCAGGTAACGCTCGATTGGAGCATTCCGGGCCTGCCGGGAGCGGCGCTCAACGGCTCCTGGGCACGCGTCTCGGAAAAATACGCCCGGCGCGACAACGCGCTGACCGTCCCCGCCTACAACCGCTTCGACCTAGGTGTCCGCTGCGCGCGGCGCGCCGGTCCCGTCAAGGTGGTTTGGCGCTTCCGGATCGAAAACGTCCTCGACACGGTCTACTGGAAGGACGTCGGCGAATACTTCGGCGACGGCTATCTTCATCTCGGGGCGCCGCGCACGTTCAAATTGTCGGCTCAACTCGACTTCTAACTTGCCGCACTTCGGCCGCTATGAGTCCGCGTCCCTGGTCGGTCTCAGGATATTTCTCCTTTTATCCCATTGATCGCCGCTGCGACGTTGCCCAGGCAGCACGCTCCCTGCGGATTTTTGCGTTCGCAATCGCAACGCCCCTCCTTAATCCCCTTTTTGATCCGGCCCGGGATGTCCGTTACGCCTTTCTGCGCCAGGTCGCGCCGCAGGTCGCCGCGCGTGTGCTTGAAGCAGTAGCAGACGAAAACCTCATCGCCCGGGTCCTTTTGCGTGACCGCCAGCACGGTCTCGCCCTTGCGGACGGTCGCCTTTCCGCTGAAGTACACGACCTCGCAGGCCGGGTTCGGGCAGAAGCCCGCTTCATCGCCGAACTTCGCGCGAGAAGATTGCTCCAAGTGATGGTCCAGGGTCTCTTTCCCGACCTTCCTGCCTAGCTTGCCGCAGACGGGGCAGGCAAGGGCAACGGCTGGAAGAGGACAGCACGCCTCGTGCTCGTCAGAGCTGCTCATGGCCGGCTCCGTTGAGCAGTTCGGCCTTGTACCCGGCGGCCTCCACGGCCCGGATCACGGCCCCCGGTTCGGCCTTGCCGTCCGAGACGACGGTCGCCCGTCCTCCGGAGAAGTCGATGTCCGCGGAGAGGACGCCCGGCACCTTCTCGACCGACTTTCTGATCGCCGCGGTGCAGGCCGCGCAATCCATGCCCGAGACTTTCAGGGACAGGATTTGAGCGCCCGCCGGAACGGCGACGGGAGCGCTTGAAACGAACCTCCCCGACCAACTCGGGAAAGTCGCCATGGCCGCCGCCAGCGCCGCCACCGTCCACACGCCGGCCTTCATCGCCCGGCTGCCCGAGCGGAGCTCGCAGCTGCCATCGGCGCACGCCGCGGACCGCTTCCGATAGGCGAGGTAGAAGGCGACGGCAAGAACGACGCCGGTCATAGCTAGGAACACCGGTCGATACATGCTCAGGCCCGCCGCCAACCCCAGGCTTCCCAACCCCAGACCCGTCGCGATGAGGGGACCGAGACAGCAGATGGACGCGAGCCCGGCCGAAGCCAGTGCCGCCAGTCCGATGAGTTTCTTATCCATAGCGACTACTTCCTTGATTCAAGACTTTCCAGGATCGGACAGGAGTCCGTGGTGCCGCGCGCGGCACAGGTCTTGAGCAGACGCCGCAAAGTCCTTTCCATCGCCCGCAATCCCGCGATCTTCCCCTGAACCAGCTCCAGCCGCGCCTGGGCCTGCCGCTTGACCGGCTCACATCGGCTGCGCGAACTGACCCGCAGCCGCAGGAGCTTGGCGATCTCGTCGAGGGTAAAGCCCAACGCCTGGGCGTTCTTGATGAAGCGGATGACGCGCACGGTTTCCGGCGCGTATAAACGGTAGCCGGAGTCGGAACGCCGGGCCGGCGACAGCAGCCGCCGTCTTTCGTAATAGAGAACGGTCTGCAGGTTGACCCCGGACTGCCGGGCGATCTTTCCGACGGTCAGATATCCTTCCATGGCGCCTCCTCGATTCCAGTATAGACCCTATACCTAGGTATGGAGTCAAGCCCCTCTAACGCCTCGGGCCGACCGTCGACCTGGGCGCCCGCTACGCGCGCCCCGCGCGTTCAAATTGTCGGCTCAACTCGACTTTTAGCTTGCTACACTGTGTCCCATGTCCGTCGTCGCTCTCGCCATGTTCCTGGCCGTGTCCTCGTCGGCCCATGAATCCGCCCACAAATCGGCGCCGGGCGTCATCATGACGCAGGCGCAGGCCCTCAACGGCACGTTCGGCGGCGTCCCGCCCGAGCGCAAGACCCTGTTCTTGACCGCCGAGCAGAACGCCGGACTGGCAGCGCGCCTCGATGAGAAGGACCTGCCGTCGGTCATCACCTATTATGTCGGGAAATCCTCGGGGAGCGCGGCGTTCTCCTTCTTCGAGCGGCGCCGCACCTTCGTCGGAGACGCCGTTCTGATGACCGTCGTGCGTCCGGACGGACGGCTGGCCTCCGTGAGCTTCCTCGCCTTCGAGGCCGCCGCCGACCACATGCCCGACCTCGACTGGCTGGCCCGCTTCGAGGGCAAGAGTTTCGACGAGATACGCGCCCTCCCGTCCGGGTCCACGAACGACGCGCGCCTGACCGCCGTCCGCGCGGCCGTGCGCGCGACGGCGCTGCGCTCCCTCGCCCTGTTCGAGACGGCCGCGGGAAGCTGATCCCGATCGAGCGCATGGACGCGACCGCCCTGGATATCTTGGTCGGCCGCTACAAAGACGACCCGGAGTCCGTCTACAACACCTGGTTCGCGAGCGGCGAGGAGCGGCTCAAGGCCTTCCGCGCGATCCGCCGCGGCGTGAAGGACGCGGTGGACGCCATCGCCGCCGGGACCTTCGGCAACGACTTCCGCGGTTCGCCGCTCGAGACCGTGCTCGCCGCGATCACCGAGCAGAAGGAAGTCTTCGAGGGCGCGGCGCATCCTTTCTACTGGAAGCCGAAGCTGCGGATTCCGGACATCTACGAGAACGAGGCGAACAAGCGGACCTTCGGCGCCTTCCTCTCCGCCTGCCTGGCCGCGACGCGCGAGGAGCAGGTGCTTGGCGAGATGAGCCGACTGGCCGAGGCGAGGATCAAGGGCCTCGGGCCCTCGGTCGCCAATATCGCGTATTTCCTGCATCCGACCGTCGTTCCCCCATTCAACACCGCGATGGTCAACGGCTTCAACGCCCTGTTCGCAGACAAGAAGAAGCTCGGCTCATGGGAGAGCTACCTCGCGATGCGCGAGACCATCGTCCAGGCCAACGGCGCGGCACGGATGTCGAAGGACCTAGGCGCGTTCGCGGGGCTGCTCTACGAGATCGGCAAGGGGAGGCTCGCGGCCGGGGACGGTTCCGGCGCGCTGCGCGAGACGAACGCCGCGGCCGTCAAGACCGCCAAGTCCCGCCACGAAAAGGCCGTCGCCGCACAGCGCGACGCATCCGAGCACACTAAGATTCAGTACCTTCTCGTCAAGATCGGCCTTGCCCTGAAATACGACGTCCACGTGGCCCGCAATGACCGAAACCGCAGTCATGACGGCCAGTCTTTTGCGCTGCTGTCGATGCCCGGCTTGCCCGACATGGGGCTTCCCGCGGAGGTCGCCGACACCGTCTCCCTCATCGACGTGCTCTGGCTCAAGCCAGGCACGAACGAGATCGCCTGCGCCTTCGAGGTGGAGAAAAGCACCGCCATCTACTCCGGCATGCTTCGCCTCGAGGACTTGGCGCGCTCCATTCCAGGCTGCGGCTGTCATTTCTACCTCGTCGCGCCGCGCGGACGCGACCGCGAGGTCCGCGCCCAACTCGCGCGCCCCTCCTTCCGCGCCGCTCTCGCCGACATCACCCTCGCTTACATCCCCTTCGACGAACTCTGCGAGCATTGCGACGCGCTCTGCAAGTTCGGCGACGACCGGGAAGCGCTCAAGAAGATCGTGCGCGGCTAGAACGGGGGTCTTCCCTCAGAATAGAGCGGGCGTCAATTAGAGACGCAAGCTGTAGCTTCAAAGAGACCGCGACAAGTCGTATCCTACGGTGTGCCGCCCTCTCGTCACCCCGCTCGTCTGTACGGCCTCGGCAGCGCTCTGCCCGCGACCTCGTCTCCCCAGTCGACCGTCATGCGCTTCATGACGGCGACGGCACGGGCGTCGTTCGGCGAGGAAGGCGCGCGCGCGGCACCGCTCATCGAGAGGCTATACTCCTCATCCGGAATCGAGCGACGGCACAGCGTCTTGGTGGATTACGCGCAGGATGACCCCGCCAGCTTCGAGTTTTATCCAAAAAACCAGACCTTGGAGCCCTTTCCAAGCACCGCACGGCGCATGGAAGCGTACGAGCGCAAAAGTCCGCCCCTCGCCGAAGCGGCAGCGCGCGCGGCGCTCGGGCGTTCAGGGTTCTCGGCGCAAGAAGTCACTCACCTCGTGTTCACGACCTGCACCGGATTCTTCGCCCCGGGCCCCGACCTGCTGTTGATCGCCCGCCTCGGCCTGCGCGAGGACGTTTCGCGCACGCAGGTCGGCTTCATGGGCTGCTACGCGGGGTTCAACGCGATGAAGTTGGCCGCCGCCTTTATCGGCGCTGACCCGGAAGCCGTAGTGCTCATCGTGTCCGTCGAACTGTGCACGCTTCATTTTCAAAAACGCCTTCAGCCGGAGTTCTTGGTCGCCAACAGCCTGTTCGCCGACGGCGCCGCCGCGGCCGTGTTCGCGGCCCCGGACGCGCGCCCGGGCGGCCTGGCCGACTTGGCCGCGACGCACGGGAAAATGGCGCCCGACAGCCTCAATCATATGTCCTGGCGCATCGGCGACACGGGCTTTGAGATGACCCTTGACCGACGCGTGCCCGATACGATTCGGGCGCATGCCCCCGCCTTCGTCGCCGAATTGTCGGCGTGCGCGGGCCTTGCACGCGAAGAGGTCCGGCGCTGGGCGCCGCATCCCGGCGGACGGCGAATCGTCTCGGCGTTGGCCGAGGCGCTGGGCCTCGACGACGACGCGACGCGCTCGTCGCGCGGCGTGCTGGCCGACTGCGGCAACATGTCTAGCGCGACGATCTTCTTCGTGCTCGAGCGCGAGTTCGCGCGCGGCGGGGCGGGGCCGCTCATGGCGCTCGGCTTCGGACCTGGGTTGACGATGGAAGGCGCGCTCTTCCTCCCCCCGTAATGGCGCCCGTCGATTTCCGCCACCGCAGCAACGAGTTGGAGCTGATGGACGCCGACGACGCGCCCGCAGAGGAACTGCGCGCGACTTTCCGCGAGCTCGCCGTCATCAACCGGCGCCTGGGCGGGCACGCTGCCACGCTTGGCGCCTTGAACGCTCTGACTCCGCTCGGAACGAAGCGCCTGAGGATTCTCGACGTTGGCTGCGGCGACGGCGAGGCGGCATCCGCGATTCTGGGTTGGGCCGAGGCGAGCGGGATCGCGGCCGAAGTCCACGGAATCGACTTGTCGGGTGAGTCGGTGAGCCTGGCTTCGGAGCGCCGTCGTCGGGGACTTTCATTTTCTCATGACGATCTCTTCGCGCTCGATTCAGGCGACACCTACGACATCGTCCACGCGGGGCTGATGCTTCACCATTGCCCCGGCGATCAGGCGGTGAGGGCGCTCAAGGCGATGCACGAGCACGCCCGACTCGGCATCGCCATCAACGATCTCCACCGTCATCCTCTCGCGTATCACGGCATAAAACGGCTGACCGCCACGCTCTCCGGCAACCGCCTCATCCGACATGACGCGCCGCTCTCCGTGCTGCGCGGCTTCAGCCGACCGGAACTCGAAGACATGTGCCGCCGGGCCCGCCTACCCATGCCGGACATCCGCTGGCGCTGGGCCTTCCGCTGGCAGATGACGGTGCGAAGATGAACATTCCTGAGCGCTGTTCCGTGGCGATCGTCGGCGGCGGCCCGGCCGGAAGCGCCTTGGCCGCCCTCCTCGCGCGCGCCGGCCGGCGACCTGTGCTGCTCGAGCGCGACCGTTTCCCGCGCCAAAAGCTATGCGGCGAGTTTCTATCCATGGAGGCGCAGGCCCTGCTGAAGCGGATCGGATGTCTCGAAGCGGTGCTCGCGTTGCGTCCCGCCGTGATCACGGGCGCCCGCTTCTTCTCCCCCTCGGGCCGCAGAGTCGAGATCGAACTCGGCGCGCAGGCGCTGGGGCTCGGCCGAGTTGCGCTTGATGAGACTTTGTTCCGCCACGCGGAACAGTCCGGAGCGTTAGCCTTCGAGGGCGCATCCGTCACGCGCATGGTCGAAGACGCGGACGGCGTTCTGCTGGAGATCGAGAGGAGTCTCCCCGACGGATCGCACACGAAGCACCTCCTGCGCGCGGATCGGGTCGTCGCCGCCTATGGACGCCGCAGCGGACTCGACCGTCCGCTCGACCGGGTCTTCCTGCGCCGGCGTTCTCCATTCGTCGGCTATAAACGCCGCCATGCTCTCCTTCCGGGAGCCGCTGCCGTCGCCGCGGAACTGCACGGGACGGTCGAGATCCATCTTTTTGACGGAGGCTACTGCGGAGTCAACATCGTCGACGGGGGCGCGGTCAACGTCTGCCTCCTCGCCAAGGAGCGCGTCTTCGCGGCGGCTGCCTCCTCACCCCGTCGCGACGCGATCTCGAAATTGGCCCATCTCAGCCCGAGTCTGCGCGACCGGATCGAGGCCTTGCGGCCAGACGGAGAGCCGCTGGCCGTGGCGCAACTCACGTTCACGGCGAAGGAGCCCAGCGCCGGTTCCATTTTATTCATCGGCGACGCCGTCGGCATGATTGCGCCGCTGTGCGGTGACGGGCAGGCGATGGCCTTGGAGTCGGCGATTCTCCTCGCCGAACTCATGGCTCATAACGACGGCGAGAATCTTCCCAAGATTTGGGACGATGTTTGGCGCCAGCGCTTCGCCTCGCGACTTCGCGCGGGGCGTTGGCTCCAGGCGCTGCTGATGCGGCCCGGCGCGGCGGAGGCCTCAATCCGTCTCCTCAAACCCTTGCCCTTCCTGGCCGCGTCGCTGCTGGCCCAGACGCGAGGCGCACTAACGGAGAAAGCGTAGACTGCGCGCTGTGATGTTCAGCTGAATGGCGTGCGCATCACTCCGTCCTACGATCAATTCTTATGCGTAGTGCGACGTATCGTTGGACCTCGGCGCCAGCCGAGGTGGAGCGGCTGCGGACCGACCCGCCGAGGCGGCCGCCCCCGCTTGCGCGGGAGCGGCGCCTCGTCAATCTTCGCCCTTGAGCATCACCGTGATGACGGGCTCGGCATCGTCGCCGGGGCCGCACTTGGCCCGCATCTCGACGGGCTCGGCCTTCTGGCCGGGCTCGCGCATAAACAGCGGAGCGAATCGGACCTCATCCGTCCGCGACGCGCTCCGGATGCCGTACCTCAGTATGGTCAGCATGTCCCACGCCCGACCGGCCATGTCCTGGCCTGCCGCTTCCAATTCCTTCGTCGGGTTCAAGACCGCCCAAACGCCCTGCGTCACCGCGACGGGAAAGCGGAAGCCCGCCTCCCGCGCCAGGTCGCTCACGTCCACCAGGACGCCGTCCTCGATGGCCTGTGCCCGAGTGTAAGCGTGGATAACCTCAAACCCCTCCAACCTCGTATCGTTTTCCATGTTCAGGTCTCCTGTTTTAAACCAACCCGACCCGGCCCGCCGTCTTTCTCAGGTTCAGCCGCGCCCGATGAAGCCGAGAGCGCACCGTCCCTTCCCGCACCCCGAGCCTCCGGGCCGCTTCCGCGTAGGCCATCCCCCGCGCGTCGCACAGTATCAGCACTTGCCGCTCCTTCGCGCGAAGCCTCGCCATCGCCCGGCGCACCTGGGCCGCCGTCTCCGCGCGCTCCAAGCGTCCGAGCATGTCCTCGTCCGCTCCCGCGAGCGTCTCGTAAAAGGGAGCCTCGTCTCCCCCTCGACCACAGTAGTCCAAGGACAGTCCGTCCCGTCGCTCCTTGCGCCGCCGCGAGTCCATGAAAGCGTTGCGTAGGATGGTGAAGAGCCAGCTCTTGACCGCCTTCGTCTCGTCGTGGCTTTCACGAGCCTTAAGCGCCCGGTAACACGCCTCCTGGACCAACTCTCCCGCCTCGTTCGCGTCCCGGCACAGCCCGTAGGCGAAGCTCAAAGCCTCGGAGTTCCGTCCGTCCAGGTAGTCCTTCAGCGCGTCAGCGACCTTGTTCGCCCTCACAGCCCGGCCTTTTCCCTTCCCGTCCCGTACGACGCTCTCGCAGTTCTTTTTCATGTCGCACCTCCGCACACCCGGAGGGCGAGGGACACGAGGAAGGCCGTGCGCCGAGGAATAAATGGGGGCTCCCCGGAGAATCGCCCTCGGCGCAGCCGAGATGGCGACCCCGGCGCAGCCGGGCTGACGGAGAAAGTGGAGCTAGCAAGGCTAGGCCATTTCTCCGTTTCTCCGAGAGGGGTGACCGTTTATGCCGCAGAAGAAGGCCTTCACTCCTGTAGTCCCGAGAGCGAGGGGCGACATGAAAAAGAACGAAGAGGCGGAGGACGGGACGGGAAGGCGTGAAAAAAGCAAAGAAGAAATCCCGCCGCCGAGCGGTGGAGACTGTGGAGTTCGCGGTCCCTGCCCCCGTCGGCAGGGAGGAGCGACGCGGACCGATCCGCGCCCGAAGGGGCGAAATCCAAGAGTCGGTGGGCGGGGTGGGCAACTCGCAGAGTTGTCCACGCCGTCCACGGACGCGGCAGTATCCACCGCAAATTCTAAAGTCTAGGCCTTGCGAGATCGCGCTTCGCGCCCTACACTCCGAACGAGCGAGGCCTTCCCCCAGGAGCGGCTTCGTTCGACAGGCGACCCGGTACGACTCGGTGCCGGGTCGCCTCTTTCTAGAGCAGCCGCGCCTTCTTGAAGCTGAAGTAGCGGTCGTCGGTTACGATCAGGTGGTCGACGAGTTCGACGCCGAGCAAGCAGCCGGCAAGTTGAAGCTGCCGTGTGACTTGCCGATCCTCGGCGCTCGGCCGCGTATCCTGGGAAGGATGATTGTGCCCGACCATGACGCTGTGCGCGTTGTTGAGGAGCGCGCCCTTGAATACCTCTCGCGGGTGCACGATGGAGGCGTCGAGACTGCCCACCGAGACAAGCTCGCATCCGATCAGGCGCCGCCGTGAGTCGAGGTCCAGCCGCCAGAAGTGCTCCCGGTCGAGGCCGCGCGCCAACGGACATAGAACTCTGTAGGCGTCCTCGGCCGAAAGAATGAACCGCCGCGAGGGTAGGCCAGAGCGTACGACCCTCAGGCTCGTGATCACCGCAGGATCTCCCCAAGGAGGGCCGTGACGCGGTCGCCCATGTGAGCCGCGCGCCAAAACTGGACCGACCCAAAGATGAGCACAAGCTCCATGGCGAACGTCGCGGCGAAGTTCGCGGCGAACGGCGCGCGGCCCGCGAAGGGCCGCACGAGTCGCTCCGATAAGGCGTAAGCGGACGCATCGAACGCCAGGGCCAGCCGGAAGGCGCTCGTCGCGATGAGCGCCTGGATATAGGTCAGCCAACCGAAGGAGAGCAGCCAACCCAGCACGAACTCGCGGAGGACCTGGTGAAGGAGGTCCAGCGATATGGCGTCCCGCCGGCGGGCCCAGAATGCGGCGAGGAGAACCCAGACGACGAGCCGCGCCAGCGGCCGCCAGTCCCAGTCCTGCCACGCGAATGCGTCGGGGGTCTCCTGCTCCATACAGGATATACGACTACCCCCCTCCTTTCGTTCCACGGAGTTCGCGGTCCCTGCCGCCTATACGGCAGGGAGGAGCGTCCGCGGACCGATCCGCGCCCCGCAGGGGGCGAACTCCGG
>JAUYSH010000092.1 GCA_030696455.1 Elusimicrobiota bacterium | reverse complement strand
CGGGCGGCACGCGGCCGTAGTCGCGCTCGTAGAGCGTCGTGCCGAACTCGGAGTAGATCGTGAGCACGGCGCGCTGGTAGCCGGAGGAAGGCGCATTGAAGACGACGTTCGTTCCGCCTCGGACCGGGTTGAACGGGTTGGGGTAGTTGTAGACGCGCGGGAAGCTGTCCGCCGCGGCCAAGGTGAACAGCTGCAGCGGCGTCTGGCTGGCCGCCCCATAAGGGTTCTCGGCCGTGACCTTGAAGTAATAGCTGCGGTAGTAGTCGAGGCCTGTGAGGCGCAGGCGCACCTTGTTCCCGTCCTCCAGCGCCTCGGCCTGGGGTTTGGCCGCCAGGGCCGCGACGTGCAGCGCACTCGCGCCGGCGGCCTGCTCGACGCGGGCGACGGCCGACAGCTCAAGCGGCGAGCCGCCCAGGTAGGCCGTGTAGGAGATGGGGTCGCCCTGCGGGTTCGTCACGCGCTCCCAGGAGACCTCGACGCCGTCGCGCATGGTCTTGACCGTCGGCGCCGCCATGAAGGGCGCGCTCAGGCGCAGAGGGTCGGGCGGGTCGTTGAGGAAGGTCGCGGTGAAGGTCCGGGTCCCCGCGTCGGACACGCCGCCCACTCCGTCGACCGCGACGACGCGCCAGTAGAGGGTCGTGCCGTAGCTGAGGTCGAGCGGATAGGAGGTGAACGCGCCTTCTTGGACCAGCACCGGGGCGGCGGGATCGGTCGAAAGGTAGAGCCGGTAGCTCACCGGGTCCTCATCGGCATCCTCCGATTCGAGCCAGCGGAGGTCATAGCGGCTCGCGCGCGTCGAGATCGCGCCGGTCGAGAGATAGAGCGGCATGGTGGGCGGCGTGTTGCGAAACAGCGGGGCGTAGCTCTGCTCAGCGCCGCCGTCCATGAGGCTCTCGGCTTGATAGTCGTCCGAGGCGCGGACCGACCAATAGTAGGTCGAGCCGAAGGCGAGGCCGGCCACGGTCATGGCGGACGCGGTCGTGGTCGCGATCGCGGGCTGGGCCTGATCGTGGCGCCGCCAAGAGACCTGGTAGACCGGCACGTCGCCGTCCGGGTCCGTCGCCCGGGTCCAGGAGAGGAGCACGGAGGCGTCTCGCGTCACCACGGTGCCCGTGCCTTTCATGACGGTGAACGGCCCGGGCGGGACATTCGTGAGCCCGAGGACGAAGTTCTCGACCGAGGAGGCGCGGCTCTGAAGAGGCAGTCCTAGATACGAGTCCCGCGCGGTCACGCGCCAGTAGTAGGTCGTGCCGAAGGCGAGCGGCGCCGTCACGAAGTCCGCAGTCTCGGAGGTTCCGGTGCTGCGGAGCACGAAGGGCTCGGTGCCGATCTCGAGCGCGTAAAGGATGGGATCGCCGTCATTATCCGTGGAGGATTGCCAGCGCAGCCACGCGGCGGAGGAGTGCTGGATCACCGCCCCGAGCGGCGCGGACGGCGCGGGGACGGTGGGCCCCTCGTTGAGGACCATGCGGCGCAGGGGCGCACGGCCCGCGGAAGTCAGGTATAGAATGCGTCCATCCCACGCGGAGCCGATCGCGGAGTCGGACGTCAAAGTCGTCCCCGGGCTGCCGCCGGATGTCAGCTTGACCACGCCCTGCGGGCAGCCGCCGGGACCGCACGCCAGTTGGCTCAAGTAGAGCGAGGAGTCTCCATCCAGCCACATGCCCCGCGGATTCGCCAAGCCGCCGAACCAGGAGGCGGGCGTCTGGCTCTCAAGGGAACCGTCGCTCGTGAACCGCAGGATCTGTTGGCACGAGACGTCGGCCACGACGAGCTCCCGCTGAAGGCCGACGGCGATCATGGAGGGCGTATAGCAGCTGGTCGGGGTGGCGCTGATGCCGGGCAGCTCGACTTGGCTAAGAAGATTTCCCGCGAAGTCGTAGGCGTTGACGTAGCCCTTCATGCCGCTTGCCGGACAAGGGCAACCCACACATTGGACGCAGTAGTAGCTCTTCTGATTTTGGAAGCTCAGGTGGAGGCGGGCCCCGACCTTATCAATCGCGGCCGACATTAGGCTCGCAGTGCTGATATAGGCCCCTAGCGAGTATGTGGATTGGCCAAGGGAGTAGCCGGTATTGAGGAAGCGCTTGAGCGTGATGCCGCCGCCACCCTCCAGGATATCCACGACGCCCGAGGGCTCCACGGCGAATGCCAGCGGCGCGCTGACGCCCGCGTCGAAGCTGAACAGCGGTTCGAGACTCGGCGTCCGGAAGGCCGTCACCGAATAGCTCGTCGCTCCCGGGGCCAGCATGAGGGCGTAGAGATTGCCCACCGAGTCGCGGTCGAGGCCGGCGATTGTGGAGCCGGCCACGCTGAAGGTCGCCTGCTCCACATAGGACGCCGCGCGGGCGGACGCCGCCGCCGCGGCGGCCAGGACGACGAGGATAAGTTTCTTCACGACTTCACCTCCGAAGGTTCGCCTGATCCGTAGTCCGGGACGGCCGCGCGCAGGTCGAGGCCGCTTTCCGCCTCGGCGGCCACGGGCCGCAGGGGCGGCACGGCGAGGGCCCGCGCGACCTCGCGCACGCGCGCGGTGCGGATCAGGCACTCGGCGCGGCCGGGCGAGAGCACGAGCGCCGTGCCGGGCTCCAAGGACTTGAACTGGTTGGGGTGGACCTTGAAGCGCTCCACCTCGCGGCGCGAGCGGTCGCCGGTGCGATGGTCGCCCAGGAGAGCGCTCTCGACGCGCTCCGTGTCGCTCGTCGTCGTGCGCGTGCCGAGGGTCGTCGCCCAAAACTCGGCGTCCTCCGGGTTCGGCGAGCGGAAGCAGACCTTGCAGCCGGAGGTGTTGTTGAAAACCACGGACTCGAAGGCCGCTACGTCCATCCCCTCCACGCGCTTGAGCTGTCCCAGGTCCTGGTGCGAGAGGATCGTACGCAGCTTGGCCGAGCCCACGGTCGCCACGAAGGAGGCGAAGACCGGCGTCGCGAACTCGGCGAACTCGTCGAGGATCACGGTGGCGGGCCCGGGCTTGGGCTCGGTGCGCTGGCGCGCGGCCGCCACCGACAGGAGCCCCGAGATCACCATGCGCCCAAGAGGGTTGGCCAATACCTGGAGATGTCCCACGGGGACCGCGAAATAAGCGGCATGTCCGCTCTCGAAGACATCCTCCAGGCGGATCTGGGGCGCGTAGCTGTTGAGAAGCTCGCCCAAGGGTCCGGTCGTCCAGGGGCGGAGCGCGGAAGTAAGCCCGCTCGAGTCCGGGTTGGCCTTGAACTCGGAGTCGGCGAGCTCGGCCAAGCGCCGGTCGCGGCACAGCTTGAAGGCCTCCGTGCGGGCCTCCGGGAAGGCGAAGTAGTAGTAGCAGTCGCGCAGCGTGAAGGCCCGGCCGGTCGCGCAGAACACCTCGGCCATGGTCTGCACCTTGGCGTAGTCCACGGCGCGGTAGTAGTCCTGTCCCTCGCCCGAGGAGGTGGGCTCCCGGCCGATCGCGCGGGCGATCTGGTTGGCCACGGCGGTCGCGTCCTGGCCGGAGACCGGCCGGATCGGGTTGAAGGTCATGGAGCGGTCGTCCTGCGGGTTGAAGTAGCGCACCGAGTCGAGCCGTTCGGCGACCCCGGCAGTCTTGAGGAACTGGTCGAAGTCGCCGCGATCACCCTTGGCTTCCATAAAGAAGAGCGGCAGGCCCGCCTTCATGTCCTGGGCGGCGAGCGCCAGCAGGAGCTGGGACTTGCCCGACCGCGTCGGGCCCACGACCTGCATATGCCCCTCGCGCTCGCGCGCGGTGAGGCTGATCCGGCGCTTGGCGCTGGTCAGGCCCAGGAAGGTCTCCTCGCCCCGCCTCGCCTGCAGCCTGCGCCCGAGCTCTTCGTCCACAACATTGGAATCCGCGGGCGTCTCCCAGTCCTTCTCGTCCTGAGCCGTGGCCTTTCGTCCGGCGGCTCCGAGCCCCACGGCCGCGCCGAAGCAGGCTGACGCCGCCGTCCAGCCGAGCCGGACGACGCTCCGGCGCGGCTCGTACCAGCGGCCGAAGTCCCGGTGCGCGCCGCTCAGCCAATCCACCGTCCGCCACGGCATGAGGGCCACGAACAGGGCGGCGGCGAGCCCCGTCAGCGCCCCGCCAAGCGCCCGGCGCTCGCTGTGCAGGCCGGCCAAGCCCGCGAGCATCACGGCCATGACGGCGAGGAAGGACCAGGGGCTCATCGCGCGGCCTCCGCCGCGCCCAAGGTGATCGCGCGGCTTTCCACCGCTCCCTGGAACACGCCTCGGCCCGCGGACCGGCGAAACTCGTCTAAGCCGCAGGCATAGACGAAGGGCGCGCGCTGCGCGCGGGCGTTCTTAAGGATGATGGCCGCCCCTCCCGGCCAGCCCGTGAGGTAAAGGACCGCGCCGCCGCGCGTCAGGCGGCGGCGGTAGGTCTCGAAGATGTCCTCATAGCGGCGCTTCGACTTCTGCGTCAACTCCACCTCGATCGCCTTGGGCTCGGACGATTCGATCCAGAGGTCGGAGGCTCCTTCGACCACGAGGCGCCGGCGGCCTCCCGTGTGCGTCCAGACGGCCTTAGGTTGCTGGCGGGCGGCGGCCAGGCCCAGGACTTCCGTGAGGACGAGGCCCACGGCGGAGACCTTCAACTCGTGGCGGATCAGGGCCTCGCTCACGAAGTCGCGGATCTCGGGACGGCGCTCCACCGGTTCGTCGCGCAGGGCGTTGAAGCCCCGCTCGGTCAACGTGTAAGCCTTCGGCTGGCGCAGGAAGGAGTGCCCGTTGATATAGCCTTGGGCCTCCAGCGCGTGGACGCGGTTGAAGACGCCGAGCTTGTAGTCCTCTCGCTCCATCTTGTTAAAGAAGCGCTCGATGAGCTCGGCCTCGCCCAACGTCGGCTCCAGGCCCAGCCCCACCATCTGGCCGATGCCGAGCACGATCCACTTCTCAAGCGCCGCGAGCATCTTAAAGTCCCGCGCCGTGAGCTGGATTTCCCCGCGCCGTATCTCCGCCGCCGTCTTCGTCATCTATGAGTTCTCCCTCTTCTGCTGTTGCTGTTCTTCCGTTCTCTGGTTTCCGTTCCTTCCGTCTTTCCCTTCTGTTCTCTGTTCCCTTCTCTGTTGTTTCCGTTGTTGTTGCTGTTGTTGTTGCTGTTGTTTTTTTCTTTCTCTCTCCTTTTTGCTGCCTTTTGCCCTCTGTCCTCCTGACCCCTTCATCCCACACCACTCTTAGTGGTTGGGAGGGAGGGGTCAGGAGGCGAACGCGCCAACGGCGCGGACGAAGAGGGCAAGGTTTGGCAGCAATATCCGTGATTTTCCGCCCTCTACCCTTCTGACGCCCCCCTCGGACATGCCCGAGGACCTGCCCGAGGGGGTCCGCACTACTCCCCCGCGCTCGTGCTCTTGGCGTAGAGCTGGATCGCCTCGGAGATCAGGCGGTCGCGCGGCACGTCTTCGCCCGTCTGCTTCATCTTCTTGATGCCCGCCTTGGCGAGAGTTTCATAGTCGGTCATCGACAGGTTTACCGTGATTACCACCGTCTTCGGGGGCCGGCCGCCGCGGCCTTCCTTGCCTCCGGGCTCCTGAGTTTCCGACGTTTCCATGAGTAGTTTCCCCCTGTCTTGGCGCGAGTTTCTGAGTTTGGGTGCGGGCGGGTGGGGCTGATGCGCCCCGAGGTTTTCCTGACTGGCTACCAGGCCTCCCTGCACTTACATATGCGTTTCAGCCCGCCGTTTTCCGACGTTATCCTCCGGACCGTAGTGCGAAACGAGTTCATTCCACCACTGCAAGTCCCGGACACGGCGGTGTTCCCAGTTGGTCTGGACCTCGCGAATTCCCTCCTGGATCGCCTCCTCGTGGAGCAGTATCTCCAACGGATCGCCCTCCGAGAGGCTGCTGGACCCAGGGCCGTTCGAGCCCTGCTCTTCGTTCCCGATCTCGAACTCCCTCTCCCGGCTGAACAAGGCGCCGGCGGTCTTCCGCATGCGTTTGCGGCCGATGCAGACCTGCGAGAGCAATCGGTAGAAGTGGGACGGGCCGGTCTTTCCGGCCAGGAGCTTCAGAAAGGCTTCACCCACGGCATCTTCGGCCTCAGCGCGATCGCCAAGGCTTGCCTGGGCCCGCGCAAGCGCGCGGTCTCTTTCCAAACGGAAGAACTCCTCAACCGCGCGCCGGCGCAGGACCTCATGGCGAACGAGCATCCTTTGCAGGTAGGCGGGCGCGAACTCGCCCCAGTGGTTGAGCCCGCGAAGCTCGCGGCGGCGCTTAACGTTGCCGAGGCGCTCGAGCAGGTCCTCGACGATCTGCTTCGGGGTCTTGTGCGGCTGCAGCAGGGACTTGGCCACTCTGCGAGCGAGCGCGGCGTCCGGATTTACGGCATTGACGGCGACGATGACGACTTTGTGCTGGGCCATGAAGGCACCATCCCTTCACCAGCCTCCGGTTCTCGGCGGGTCGGCGATTCTATTGAGGCGTCGGGCTTTGCCCGGCCGCCTATTCAGGGCGCGCTTGCGGCCTGCTCGCCAAGGCCGGACGGGAGTCCGGCGGGCGAGCGGGCGACTCTCTGTGCGAGAGCCGGAGGGCTTTACCTCCGCTCTGATCGGGCGATTGCCCGAGGCGTCGCGCCTGGAAAACGTCGGAGCTGTCAGCTCATGGGCGAGGGCTCCGAGGCGGCCGCGACCTTAACGACCAGGCGGCGGAATCGGCGCCCGCCCGCGTTCATCCGGGCGCTGACGGGCCGTCCCTGGCTGAAACGGATCTCGGCGAGACGACCCGAGCCGAGCTTGGCGCACAGAGCATGCAGGGACTTCCAATGGGCGTCGAACGCGGGCTCGGTCTGCGAGGCCGCAGCGTCCGCGCCGCCGAACACGAAGCTGCTCTGGATGCCTTCGCAGGCGACGATGCAGCCCTCCACGACATGGACCCCGCTCATAGTGCAGTACGGGTATTCCGAAGCGATGAGCTTCAATACCCCCGACCAACGATCGTCTCGAGCCGCAATACCGGCGGCGACCGCCTCCCATTGCGTATTTCGTCTTTCCTGTCTCAATGCGCGTTCCATCGCTACCTCTCTGGCCGTCGTTATTTCGGGTCAATAACGATGCCAGGGGGTCAACGGCGAACACGCGGCGAGGGGCATCTAGAGATCTGTCGACCGAATCAACGTCGCGCCCGAGAAGGGATATCCGAATTAGGCCGACCAAACCCGCGGTCATTCACGCCCAAACCCATATCAGCAATTAGCTGGTTTTCGCGCTATAATTCCAAATCATGCTCTTGCGGTCTCACGCGTTAGGCCGACCGAGTGAATTTAAAGTTAGATTGCCGTAAATTTAGGTTCTCCATGCCAACACGAAAAGAAATTGAACGAGTGATATTCGACGTTCTTAAAGGTGATCGGCGACGCCAATGGGGTCTCGCAGACTTCCTTGCGCAGGTTGATGATCATTTTCGAGCAAAACGAATACCGTTTGATCTTCAAAATGACGACGGGCGGATTGCAAAAGAGGCGATCTGGGAGATGGCTAACAAAGGATTGATGATGCCTCACCCCAATAGCACCGGAGCATGGGACCAAACACCATTTCCCCGATTTAACGTCACATCATTTGGTGAGCGCTGTGCAGAAGGTCGGCAGTACCCAGCGGGATTGGATGACATCATCGACGTGCTTCGTGAGGAACTCCGTGAAATTGATTTGACTGTGGAGTTCTATTTAGTCGAAGCGATTCAAACCTATCATGCACAGTGTTACAACGCATCTGCTGTCATGGTGGGAGTGGCTGCTGAGAAGGTAATTCGAAGACTGATTGATTCCTATCAGTCGAATCTCCCCGAGGGACGACAGAAGGATGAATTACAGAGGGTTCTTCAGCAGCGTCTCATAGGAAGAATCTTTGAGGTCTTTAATAAGCAGATGCAGCTTCGCCTGGGGAAATTGCCAGAGCATTTAAAAGAGCACTATCGCCCCCAGCTGGAGACGATTTATGAGTCGATGATCAAATCCTTGCGAGATGATGCAGGACACCCAAAAGGGATAGAAGTTGACAGATGGCAGGCGCTTGCACACCTATATCTGTTTATCACCTATTGCCGCTATTGTGAACAGCTTTCAGAGTGGTTCAAAGGCAATCTAACATCGGCTTGAACGGACGGCGGCCTCAAATTGGCTGGATAGCGGGTAGCCGCCGCCGTTCAGCCTAGCGTTGATGACCATGAACGATAAAATTATCGCGCTACACAAGCACTGGGTAACTGCGGATGCAATCAAGCAGTTCATGCTGAAGACGGCTCCTATCGCTGAACCCGTTGCGAGACTTCCAAAAGCAGAATTCCAGGACTTGGCACAGATGCAGTCGCAAACACTTCGGATGTGCACATTCTATGCACTGATTTACGTCGTGATTGAAGGATATCGCGATCTGGAGAAGTCCCATGCGGTCTTGGATATTCTCCTGGCCAAGACTGACTATGTTGATGCTCTTCGGCGTTTCCGAAATGCGGTTTTTCATTTCCAAGAGGACCCACTCTCGGCCAAGCTCTTGGAATTTCTAAACAAAAAGGACCGCGAGCTGTGGATAGAGCAGATATATGAAGCGTTTCAGGATTTATTCGAAGAAGAACTCCCAGTCAAAGAAACGCTTCAGCACCTCGAGCATTACGGAACGAGAGCGGATGGCACCTAACATCGGCTTGAACGGTCGGAGGCCTCATCTTGGTTAGATAGCGGGTAGCCGCCGCGGTTCAGCCTGGCGTTGACATGGTGGAAGTATCGGAGCTGAAAAATGGAACCACAAATTTGGCGTCTAATCGCGCATCATGAAGCTGGTGATTTGGCCATCAGACGATCTAAGGAGGCCTCTCGGATTGCTATTGGCTGGGGTAAAATCGGTGACCTAAGCCGACACTCAGCCGAGGCCTCTGAGATCGGGGATGCGATCCGCCTGTCGTACCCTCAGCTCAATAATTCGGGGCAAGGCGGACAGTGTCTCTTGCGATTTGCACACCAAATGCGGAAAGGCGATTTAGTCATAATTAGCGATGGAGTGCGCAGGCGTGAGATAGCGGAAATTACGGGCGACTATCAGTGGACTAAGGACTGGTCCCCAATCCCTGGTGGCGATTATTGGCACCACCGTGCGGCAAAGTTTTGGTCCGCATCGCCTCCGGATGAACTGTGGAAACAATGCGGCGGAGCGGTTGCCAGTGGCGAGAACATCCGCTGGACGCTTGCGCGTTTAACTAAACGGGCACTTGACGGCGTGAGTGAACGGGGAGATAGGTAACACATTGTTCTGGGTACAGGGGCGATGACGGACGAAGCTCCACAAGGATCACCGGCGAAGCAGCTCAGCCCCGGATTTGTCACGGGCTCGGGCGGCGCACGATTTGAAAATAGCGTTCAGGCCGCCTTTGCTCTCTTAATGCTTAGCGGCGGCTCATGCCCGTTCCTCCGTCGGCCAATCAAGAAGCTGATCTTGCAAGCTCGGACCGTCGGATACCATACCGACGATGTCGTCGTCTTTGTCGAGGATCGGCGCGGGGGTAACAAAGCGCGATTGCTCGGCCAGATCAAGCATAACGTCGCCTTCACTCAGGGAAATCAGGAGTTCGCCGAGTCTATTGCTGCCGCATGGCGAGACTTTTCAGCGCGGACCCACTTCGACCCCGCGACCGATATTATTGCGCTGATTACTGGGCCTCTTAGCGCAAAGGACATCGATGACGTCCGACCGATGCTTCGCCTTGCGCGGCAGAACACGGCTGAGAGCTTCGCCCAGAAAATGTCGCTCGATCAGTCCGTGAGCGAGGGCCAGCGCACCAAGTTGGCGGCGTTTCGGACGCACCTCGACACGGCAAAGGGCACACCTGTCACCGATGCGGAGCTGTGGGGCTTTCTCTCCCGCTTCCATATCATGGGCTTCGACTTCGACGACGAGGCGGGCACGTCCCTAAGCCTCTTGGAGTCGCATCTCTCGCAGTTCAAGGATGACGGCTTTTCGTTCGTGTGGGCGCGAATCGCAGAGGTGGTCTTCGGCTGCAACCAGGCTCCCGGGGAGCTGACGATCGACAGCTTCCCGCAAGAAGTCAAAGATGTATTTAACAAAGCCCCCGTCGAGATTCCCCCGGAGTTGCTTCGGGCCGCCGTCGAGGCCGCGCAGGCGGCTCCGCCGCCGCTGGTCGGTGACCAGGCGAATGCGCTTATGCTAGCCACTCTGCTCGGCTCGTGGAACGAGAAGACCGAGGGTGACATGGACGCGGCCAGGAAGCTGATCGAATAACATGATCAAAAATCAAAACGAGTGGGTTGACGCTCTTAAAGAGGTCGCGTTGCGCCCAGAGTCCCCCCTTAAGCAGAAGGACGGAAAATGGGAAGTGTCGGATCGGAAGGACACCTGGAAGAAGATCGCGTCGCGCATCACTGATCCACAGCTCGCCAAGCTCAAAGCCGTTGCCGTCGAAGTTCTTTCTGAACGCGATCCCCAGTTTGACCTTGATCCGAATGAACGCTTTGCGGCGGCGATTCATGACAAGGCGCTGAAGCACTCGCGCTCGCTCAGAAAGGGCCTCGCCGAGACGCTCGCGCTTCTCGGTTCCGATCCGTCTCCGCTGACGATGGCTACCCTCGGCAGGCCGCAAGCTACGGCAGCCCAGGTAGTCAGAGAGATTCTTTCCGACGCCGACTGGCTTCTCTGGGCTAGCCTGAGCGACTGCCTTCCCATACTTGCGGAAGCTGCGCCGTCTGAGTTTCTTGATGCCGTAGAAGGTGCGTTAAAGAAGTCCCCGCCTCCTTTCGTCCAAGTCTTTGCCCAGGAGTCCAGCGGCTTTGCGGGCAGGACCTACATGACGGGCCTGCTGTGGGGGCTTGAATCGCTCGCCTGGAGCCCGGACTATCTAACTCAAGTTGCCGTCATTCTCGGAGATCTTGCGGCCCTCGACCCCGGTGGTAATTGGGCGAATCGGCCTGCGAACTCTCTGATCGCAATTTTTCTTCCCTGGCATCCGCAGACTACGGCGGACCCCCCCAAGCGAAAAGCGGCCGTGACTGCTTTGCTTCGAGAGCAACCCAAGGTCGGCTGGCCACTGCTGCTGGCCCTCTTGCCGAAATCTCATAGCACGACTTCTGGAACGCACAAACCGAGTTGGCGCGAGCTAATTCCCAAGAATTGGTCGGACAAAGTTCTAAATAAAGACTATCTGGAGCAGGTCCAGACCTACTCTGAGTTGGCGATCGACCTCGCGGCTACCAACCCTGCGTGGATTGTGGAGCTAACTGAGCACCTGCCCGATCTGCCCACACCCAACAATGCCAGGTTTCTTGACCTACTGCGATCCGAGAAGGTGACCGAACTAGCGGACAAGGAGCGGCTTCCGATTTGGGAAGCCCTTATCTCCCTGATTACTGAACACCGGAAGTTTTCTGATGCTGACTGGGCTATGACCCCGGAAGCTATAGAAAAGATCGATCGGGTTGCCAAAGGGCTCGAGCCGAAAGCGCCCGCGTTAACGGCTCGCCGACTTTTTAGCAGTCGCGATTGGGACCTCCACGAGGAGACAGAAGATCACGCCCAACAGGAACAAATCCTAGGCGAAAAGCGGCACTGCGCGGCAAAGGCAGTCTTTGATGCAGGGGGCGTGGATGCCATTATCAGCCTTGCGAAAGAAGTCGAGTCGCCATGGCAACTGGGCAGAACCTTCGGGGAAATTGCTCCGGACCATGCCGATAACACTCTCTTACCAGACAATCTCTTATCGAAGGAGCAGCACTTAAAGGACCTGGCCGGCGGATACACGATCGGCCGATTTATGGTCCGCCAATGGGCCTGGATCGACCAGTTGCTCGCCAAGGGTTGGATGGCTCAGGAAAAAACTGCGCTCTTGGTGACCTTGCCCTTCGAAAAGGAAGCCTGGCAACGCGCGGAACAAACACTTGGTGCTGACGCTGCGCTCTACTGGAAAAATGCCGGGGTGTTCAGATCCAGTGCAAAGGAGGACTTGCTGGAGGCAGTGGATAAGTTGCTCTTGCATGGAAGGCCGCGGGCCGCTCTTGAGTGCCTGACGCGCCTCCGCTTCCATAAGATTGCCTTCCCGCCTGAGTTTGCAGTGCGCGCGTTAATGGAGAGTCCTGGATCAAGCGAGACTCGATCCGCGATGGACTCCCACGCGACTCAAGAGTTGATCAAGTGGTTGCAGGCGAATCCGCCGAAAGATGAAAAGGCGCTCTTCAAGGTCGAGTGGAACTATTTGCCTGTGCTTGGTGAGCACCACTCGGCAAAACCGAAGACGTTGATGCAGATGATCGCTGATCGACCGGCGTTCTATTGCGAGGTAATTCAGGCCTGTTATCGTTCGGAAAAGGTAGAAGCGAAGGACTACAAGCCGACTGAGGAGCAGCGCAACATCGCTCAGAACGCAATTCGGCTCCTACATGAGTGGACGCTAGTGCCTGGAGTCCGTCCAGACGGCAGCTTTGATGTAGCAGCCTTCACTGCGTGGCTCGCAGAGGTAAAACGTATTTGCGAAGCGTCTGGACATCTCCCCGTCGGCCTTCACCACGTCGGGCAGGTTCTTGCTTATGCTCCAGCAGACCCCAGCGGTCTTTGGATTCCGAAGGCCGTTGCAGAGGCCCTAAACGAGCGCGATGCGGATGAGCTACGATCAGGCTTTACCAACAAGCTATTCAATCGGCGTGGTGTCCATGGCTACGATGGCGGGAAGGCAGAACTAGACCTGGCGGACAAGTTCCACAAACGCGCCGAGGCTCTGGATGCGATTGGGCTCCAAAGAATTGCTGCCGCTGTTAGGGACTTCGCAAAATCTTACGAGCAGGACGCCGAGCGCGAAGCGAAGCGAGATCCCTTCAAGGACTAGTCAGCTTGTGCCGACACGCGCTTTCTTCGGCCGGCCAAGAATCGATCACCGAATTACGCCCAGGGAGGTTCTTTGCCGACGATGCGTTTGATGTAAGCCGTCTGCGGAAAGGACTCCGGGGCGTGGCCGGTCGCTAGGTAAAGCTCAGAGAAGCCGCGGGCGTGAAGCTCCTCGGCGACGTTCATTCCGTGAACTCCGTCGCCGAGCTCGGAATCAAGATATATGGGGGTGTTCTTCGGCAGCTGTTCGGCGTTGGCGAGGAGTTCCTCGCGGCTCTTGAGCGATAAGAAGCGCAGGCCCCTGGATTCCGCGGCGATCTCCCAGGCCATGTGCACCAAGAGGTCGTCGTCCAGAAGGACGGCATCCGGCGTCGCCGGCACGGCGATGGGAACGAAGCCCGCCAATCCCTTGGGGATCATTCGGGCCTTCAGCCGCAGGCATTCATCGAGGATGGCCTTCTCTTCAAACCGGCTCGTGACCAGGATCGTCTGGCTCCCCAGGCCGAGCTCGGCGATCAGCGCGAG
>JAUYSH010000056.1 GCA_030696455.1 Elusimicrobiota bacterium | reverse complement strand
CGAGAGGTTCGAGGAGGCCGCCGCGGCCCTCGCCGCGGCTCCCGTCTCGGAGGCGGCGGACGCGGCCTGGCCCGAGGTGTTCTCGGCCCTGCTGTGCCGGGGCCGCTACCGCGAGGCGTTCGGCCTAGGCGACGCGATGCTGGAGAGATCCGCGCGCACGCCCTTGGCCAACAGCTTCCTGTGGCCGTGGTGGCACCGGGTCTCCTCGCGCGGCTCGGATAAGAAGATGAAGTTCTGCGCCCGGGAGCTCGCCCGCCTGGAGGATTCCGGAGCGGCGAGGGATTTCCCCGCCTGGTCCGCGTACTGCCGCGGGGTGCTCCTGCTTGGCCTCGGCCGCGACGCGCAGGCGCTGGCCGAGCACGCGCGCATCCTGCGCCTGCGCGCGCCGCGCTACGCCTTGATGCACCATCCCTTCGTCATGCACCTCCTGCTCGCGGGCCGCTTCGAGCGGACGATCGCGCTGTGCCGGACCCTCCTCGCCGGCGCGCCGGACTACTGGTGGTTCCGCTGCCGCATGGCGGAGGCGATCATGGCCCGCGGCGACGTCCCCGGCGGCCTGCGCGAGTTCGCGCGCGCCGCCGCGGCCGCCTCCGGAGAGCGCGCGCGCCGCGCGGTCACGACCTGGCACGGGGCGGCGCTGCTCTGGGCCGGACGCTACCGGGCCGCGCTGAGGACGCTCGACGAAGGCGCGGCCATCGGCACGAAGATCTGGGTGAACTGCTGGCGAGGCGCCGCCCGCCTCAAGCTCGGGGACAGCCGCGGGGCCTTGACCGACCTCGACGCGGCGATCGAGGCCGACCCCGAGGACCTCGAGGCGTACCAATGGCGAGGAGAGGCCCACCGCCTGGCGGGCCGCCACGCGCGGGCCCTGCTGGACCTGGACCGGGCGCTCGCGCTCGACCCCAAGTACGCCTGGGCCTACGTGAACCGCGCGCTCGCGCGCGGCGCGCTCGGCGACGAGAAGGGCTTCGCGGCGGACTACGCGCGGGTCCCGCCCGACCTCCTCGCCGCCGCGCGCGGCCCCAAGGGCAAGCGCGCCCTGCTCGAGGCGGCGCTGTCCCGCGCCAAGGGCGTGCGCCGCCCGGAGCGCTACCTCGACGCGCTCTGGATGCGGAGGCCCCGTGGCTGAGGGCCCCTTCGCCGAGGTCGAGGCTCTTCTCGCGGCCGGCGAGGCCGGGGCGGCGCGCGGCGCCTTGGCGCGCGCCCGCGGCGGGGAGGCGTGGGAGGCGGAGCTCTGGCGGGGGCGGATCGCGGAGAAGGAGGGGCGCCTGGACGAGGCGGAGCGCGCCTATCGCGAGGCCGCGCGCGCCGACGTGAAGGCCGCGCCCGAGCTCGACCGCCTGCTCGAGGAGGAGAAGTACGCCGCGCACCGCGAGGCGCGCCTGGCGGAGGCGCTGCGCACGAAGGCGGGGCGTGAGCGCATCGAGGCGGAGGTGCGCGAGGGCCTCGCGTCGGCCCCGGTCCCCGGGGCGCCGCTCGAGGCCTTGATCCGCCTCATCGAGGCCCGCCGCTTCTCGCCGGCGTTGGAGCGCGCCCTTCTCGGCGCGGTCGCCCGCGCGGGGGACGGAGACAAGCTCGCGGGCGAATGGCCGCAGCTGTTCTCCGCGCTGATGTGCGCGGGCCGTTATGTTCCCGCCTTCCGGCTGGGGGAGGCGGTGCTCGACCGCTTCGGCCGCTTCGAGTCGCCGGGCCAGCTGATGTGGCCGTGGTGGCGCCGGATACGCCGGGCGGTCGCGGAGGAGGCGTTCCTCCGGCGCGAGCTCGCGCGCGTGCGCGCGGCGGCGGCGGCCGGCGCGCTCCCGCACTGGTTCTCGTATTACCGCGCCATCCTGCTCAGCAACCTCGCGCGCAACAAGGCCGCCATGGCCGAGTACGCGAAGCTCAAGGCGCTCGACGCGGACCGCTACTCGTGGATGTGGCAGTCCTTCGTGCTCGTCAAGCTCGGCGTGCTCGACTTCCCCGGCGCCGTCGCGATCAGCCGGGACATCCTGAGCCGCGCGCCGTCGCATTGGTGGGTGCGCTGCCGGATGGCGGAGGCGATCATGGCGGGCGGGGACGCGGCCGGCGGCCTGCGCGAGTTCGAAGAGGCCGAGCGGACCTGCGGCCCCGGCGCGCTCGGCGAGGTCCTGACCTGGCACGGAGAGGTCCTCCTGTGGCTGGGGGAGTACGACCGCGCGCTCGGGAAGCTCGACGCCGCCGTCGCCGAGGGGGCCAAGACCTTCGTCTTCGGCTGGCGCGGGGCCGTCCATCTCAAGCGCGGCGACCACGCGCGCGCGCTGGCCGACCTCGACGCCGCCGTGGCCCGCGACCCCAAGGATTTCGAGGCCCGCGGCTGGCGGGCCGAGGCCCACCGCCTCGCGGGACGCCATGGCGAGGCGTCGGCGGACCTCGAGCACCTCGTCGTCCGCGGCCCCAAGAACTTCTGGACTCACATCAACCGCGCCTTGCTGCGCGACGCCGCCGGCGACGTGAAGGGCATGGCCGAGGATTTCGCGCAGGCGCCGCCCGAGCTTCTGGCCCTCGCGCGCGCCCGGCTCGGCGCGCCGCGGGCGGAGATGCGCCGGGCGCTGACGTCCTGGCTCGATTGGGCCAAGGGCGTGCGTAGATGGGAAAAATACGTTCAGCCGATCTGGATGGAGCGAATATCATGACGACCCCCGCGCGCACCTTGTTCCTCGTGCCTTGGCACATCGGCAACCGCCTCGACATCACCGTCCACGCCGCCCGCGTGGCGCGCAAGCTGCGCGTATTCCTCGCCGAGGAGCCCGACCTGACGCGCGAGCAGTTCACGCGCGACCTGGGGGTCGATTGCGCGGGCAAGGAGTTCCTGCTCATCCCCGAGAAGGAGGACCCCGCCTTCCTCAAGAAGGTCCTGGCCAAGCTCGCCGCGGAGGACGTGGCCCTGATCTGCTCCGGGGGCATCCCCTGCTTCATCGACCCCGGCGCCTGGCTGGTCAAGCGCCTGCGCGAGCGCGAGTCGCCGATCACGGCCCTGGCCGGCGCCTCCATCCTGTCGACGATGCTGTCGCTGAGCGCCGTGGACTGGACGGGGACGCACAACCGCGGGTCCTTCGTCATCTACCTCGAGGCCTCGCCTCAGGGCGGAGGCAACGAGGTCTTCCTCGACGCCGTGCGCCGGGACCGCGAGCCCGTCTTCGTGTTCCTCAACGTCCACAAGCTTCGGGAGTGCCTCTCGGTCATGAAGCCTCTCCTCGGCCGGCGCCGGATCAGCGTCTTCTTCGACCTGACCAAGAAGACCCGCGGGAAGTATCCGTACGCGGACCGGGTGATGACCATGGGCTGCGCCGCCTGGCTCAAGGAGGCCGATAAGATCCCCTGGAAGGAGATATCCGACATCGCGCTCATGCTGCACCCCCGCGAGGACGCCGCGTGAGCCCGGAGCCCCGCCGCGTCGAGATACACCTCGGCACGCTGTGCAACAACCTCTGCGCCTTCTGCATGAGCAGCATGAACCGCGACGGCCACGAGCCGTGGGCGGACCTCGAGCGGGTCAAGGAGGAGCTGCGGCATTTCCGCGCCCTGGGCTGCCGCTCCGCCGGCTTCCTCGGCGGGGAGCCGACCGTCTATCCCCATATCGTCGAGGCCGTCGCCTACGCGAAGTCGCTGGGCTACGACCGGATTTCCCTTTGCACCAACGGCACCCGCCTGTCCGACGCGGCCTTCTGCGAGGCCTTGGCGGCGGCGGGCCTCACCCGCGCGACCCTTTCGGTCCACAGCCATCGCGCCGAGCTCGAGGACGGCCCGATCACCGGAGTGCCCGGAAACTTCGCGCGCAAGCTCGCCGGGATCAAGAACCTGCTCGCGCTCAAGGCGAAGGGCCGCCTGCCCGGAAACCTCGCGCTCAATCCGGTGCTGTGCCGGCCCAACCTCGACGAAATGGCGGAGTACATCGATTTCTTCGGCGCGCTCGGGCTCGACGACATCCGCTTCAACTACATCTGGCCGCAGGGCAAGGCGCGGGGGGACCGCCGCTGGATCCCCTCTTTTAAGGAAGCCATGCCCAAGATCCTGCGCGTCATGCTGCGCGCCGAGAAAAGCCCGCGCGGGCACCTGACCTTCGGCGGCATACCGAAATGCGCCTTGCTCCTGGCCGGGGTGAAGGGGCCGCTGCTCGAGCACCTCGCCGCCAAGTACCTCGACGAGGCCGGCTTCGACCCGGACAACGACGTGAGCATGGCCACGCGCCGGGGGCCGATGCCGGACCGCTTCGTCTGGCAGGAGAAGAAGAAGGACACCCTCAAGGCCAAGGGCCCCCAGTGCGTCCGCTGCGCGCATCACGCGCGCTGCGAGGGCGTCTGGGGGAGCTACGGCGAGCTGTACGGCTTCGAGGAGGTGACCCCGCTGGCCGCTCCCAGCCCCGCGCTGGCCGAGAGCCACGAGGGCCACGAGGGCCGCGACCTTCTGCTGCGGACGACGTTCGCCTGCAACCAGCGCTGCGCGTTCTGCTTCGTGGAATTGACCGGCAAGGGCGCGGACCTCGCCGAGATCGAGCGCGCGCTCGACGCGCAGGCCGCGCGCTCCGGTCCGCGCGGCGAGCTGACGATCTCCGGAGGCGAGCCCGCCTCGGACCCGCGCCTGCCCGCGATCGTCGCCGCCGCTCGCGCGCGCGGCTTCCGGCGCTTCGTCCTGCAGACCAACGGCGTCTATCTGGCGCGTCCCGGGCTCCTCGAAAAGCTGACCGGCCTCGGCGTGAAGAGCTTCCTGTTCTCGCTCCATTCTCACAAGCCGGCCGCGTACGACCGGATCACCGGCAGCCGCGGCCAATTCCCCCGCGCCGTGGCGGGCCTGGTCCGCGTGCTGGGCGCCCGGGGCTGCGGCGTCACCGTCAACGTCGTGGTCAACGCCCATAACTACCGGGACCTGCCGGGGCTCGTGGAGTTCGTCGCGAAGCTGGGACGCCCGAGCTTGTATTTCTCGATGATCAACGAGCTCGGCCATCAGAAGGTCCCGGATTGGACGGTCTCCCTCGAGGAGGCGGCGCCCTTCCTGCGCGCCGCGGCGGCGCGCTGCCGCGCGGCGGGCCTGAGCGTCTCCCGCTCGGGAGGGGAGAGCTCCTTCCCGCCCTGCGTGCTGGAGCGTCCGGCGCTCCACGCGTCGCCGCGGGCGCTGCCCCAGGACAGGGTGCGCTACGCGGAGGATTTCTCCGGCGACGGCGGCCTGGCCGGGCGCGCCAAGCTCCCGTCCTGCCGGTCCTGCCGCTATGACCTCCGCTGCGCGGGCGTGCCCGCGCCGTACGCCCGCCTCCACGGACTGGCGGCGCTGAGGCCCCGAGGGTAGCCTATGTGCGGCATCGCGGGGATCGTCGCGCTCGAGGGCCGGCTCGGAGAGGCCGACGCGGACGTCGCGCGCGCGATGACCGGCCTGCTGCGCCACCGCGGCCCCAGCGTGCAGCGCGTCTTCTGGGAGGAGGACTGCGCTCTGGGCAACGCGCGGTTGAGCGTCATGGACCCCTCGGACCGGGGGAACCTGCCGATGCCCAACGGCGACGGCTCGGTCTGGCTCGCGTTCAACGGGACCGTCACCGGCGCGCTCGACCGCCGGGAGGAGCTGGCGCGCCGGCGTCCCTTCCGGTCCGCCTCCGACACCGAGGTGCTCCTCCATCTGTACGAGAAGGAGGGGCTCGATTTCCTCCCGGGGCTGTCCGGCATGTTCGCCTTCTGCCTGTACGACCGGCGGCGCCGCAAGGCCTTCCTCGTGCGCGACCCGCACGGGCTGAGGCCGATGTTCTTCACGCGCCGCGGCGGCCGCCTCTATTTCGCCTCCGAGCTCAAGGCCCTGCTCGAGGTCCCGGGCCTCGATAAGCGCCTCGACCGCGAGGCGCTCTGGCATTTCCTCTCCTTGGCCTACATCCCCGGCGCGCGCACGCCGTACGCGGAGATCGAGGAGCTCAGGGCCGGCCATCTGCTCGAGATCGACCTCGCCTCGGGACGCGTCGACGCGCGGCGCTACCATCGCCCGGTCTTCGCGGCCGACGAGTCCCTGGACGAGGACGTCGCGGCCGCGAAGCTCCATGAGCTTCTGCTCGAGTCGGTGCGGACCAACCTCCGCTCCGACGCGCCCGTGGGGCTGACCTTGTCCGGCGGCTTCGACACGAGCACCCTGCTGGCCCTGGCCAAGGAGCTCGGCGCCAGCCGGACCCTGCACACCTACTCGCTGAAGGTCGAGGAGGCCAGCTTCGACGAGTCGCGCTACCAGCGCCTCATGGCGGGCTTCGCCGGCTCGATCCATCATGAGATCGCGGTGGACCCCGCCGGCGTGCTCGAGAACCTGGAGCGCTCGGTCGCGTTCATGGACGAGCCCAGCGGCAACGGGGGCGCCGTCCCCATGTTCCTGCTCTCGCGCGAGGCGCGCAAGGACGTCTCGGTCCTGCTGTCCGGCGAGGGCGGCGACGAGCTGTTCAACGCCTACGAGACCCACCGCGCGCTGAAGGTCCGCGCCCTGTACCGCCGCCTCGCGCCGCCCGCGCTGCGCCGCCTCATCCGCTCGGCGGCGGCCGCCTTGCCCGCCTCCTACGACAAGCTGAGCTTCGACTTCCTCTCCAAGCGCTTCACCGAGGGCGCCGAGCTCGGCGTCGCCGAGTCACATTTCTTCTGGCGCCACGCCCTCTCCGACGGCGCCAAGCGCCGCCTGCTGCCCGCGGACTGGCACGGGCCGCCGACCGAGGGGCTGTTCCGCGCGCTCTTCGACGGCCAGGACGGCGGCGACGACCTCGACCGCGTCTCGGGGATCGACCTCGAGTACTACTTCGTCGACGACCTCATGGTCAAGAACGACCGCATGATCATGGCCCACTCCGTCGAGGCGCGCTTCCCGTTCATGGAGAGGCCCGTCGTCGACTTCGCGGCGCGCATCCCCAACCGCTTCAAGGTGAAGGGCCTGCGCGGCCGCTGCATCCAGAAGCGGGCGATGCGGGGGCTCGTCCCGGACGCGATCATGCGCCGCTCCAACATGGGCCTCGAGATGCCGCACGCGCTGTGGTTCCTCAAGGACTTCCGCGCGCTCGCCGAGCGCTCGTTCTCGCGGGCCAATGTGGGAAGATCCGGGATCCTGGACCCCGGGGCCGTGGCGGAGATGTGGGCCGAGCATCTCGCCGGGCGCGTGGACCACGGCCGCCCGCTGTGGTGCGTGCTCAGCTTCCTGATCTGGTTCGACCTGTTCATCCAGGAGGGGAGCTACAAGCGCGTGCTGGGCTCCTCGACCCGGCCCGTCGAGTCGGCCGCGCGGTTCCCCTCATGGTCCTGAGCGCGCGCCGCCGCGCCGCCGCGTCGGCGGTGCTCCTCGCCTGCGCCGCCGTCCTGCTGCTCTCCCGCGTGGAGAAGCTCGACCGGGATTCGCGCGGGGAGCAATGCGCGGCGGGGTCCGACTATCACATCGAGCGGGGCGAGGCCCTGCTCCACGGCATCCCGCGTCCCGGCGCGGCGTGGGCGATGCCCGCCTACTCCGTCCCCAACGCCGTGCTCTGCGCCCATCTGCCGCGGCCCGCGGCCGTCGGGGTCCGCTTCGCCGTCCTGCTCGCGGCCGCGGGCGCGGCGTTCGCCCTGGGCGCGTTCCTGTTCTCCCCGCTGAGCGGAGCGGCCGCGGCTTTGCTCTTCTGCCTCGCTCCGCCGTCGAGCGAGAGCGGCGAGCGCTGGCTGTACGTCCTGGCCGTCCTGCTGACGGCCTGGATGCTGGTCCGGCGCGCGCGCAAGCCCTCGCCCGCGCGGACGGCCGCGCTCGGGGCCTCGCTCGGCGCGGGGTTCCTCATGATGTCGGTCCTGTTCCTGTTCCCGTTCCTGGTGACCGCCTGGGAATGGGCGCGCGGCCGCGCGCGCCGGCGGGACGCGGCGCTGCTCTGCGCGCTCCCGTTCCTGTTCCTGGTCCCGTGGATCGTGATGAACTGGCGCGTGAGCGGACGCCTCATCGTCTTCGAGGACGGCCGGGTCGACGCCAACATCATCACGGGCGCGCTGGGCTACGTGGGCACCATCGGCATGGCCGACCCGCGCGACCTCATGGGCGCGGCCGCGGGGGAGAACATCTACGTGTGGGCGGCGCGGGAGCTCCTCGCCCGGCCGCTGGCCTATCTGGGCGCGGTCGGGCGGCGCGCGCTCGCGGCCGCGAGCCTCAATCCGCTGCTCCTGCTCTTGTCGGCGGGCTCGCTGTGGCTCCACCGCGGGCGGGAGGAGGTCCGCCAGCTCGCCTTGCTCGCCGGGTATCTGGTCGCGATCCATTGCCTGATGCCGGTGCAGGCGAACTACTTCGCCCCGGCGTGGCCGCTGTTCGCGGTCCTGGCCTCCGGCCTGCTGCTCCCGTGGGACCGGCCGTCCTCTCCGCGCCTGACGCGGGCGTGCGCGACCGGCGTCCACGGCGTGTTCGCTCTGCTCCTGCTCGCCTTGGCGCCGGTGCTCGCCCTGGCGTGGGCCTATCCCTCGCGCTCGTCCGGGAGCGGGGCGCTCGAGCGCGAGCTCGCGCGGCATCCGCGCGATCCCTGGCTCTGGGACGAGCGGGGGATGGCGTCGCTGCTGGACGGCCGCCCCGCCGAGGCGCGCGCCGCCCTCGCGCGCGCCCTCTCGCTCGGGCCGAGCCGGGACCGCGAGCTCGCCCATGCCTGGGCGCTGGCCGCCGCCGGGGGGCCGCCCGCGGCCATCCTGAGAGCCCCGGGCCCCGCCGCGATACGCTCCCTGTCCGGGCTCCGGGAGAGCGTGGTCAGGGCGGCGTATCTCGCCGGGGCCGGACGGCGCGACGAGGCGGCCGCCGCGCTCGACGCCGCCCGGTCCCACGGGAGCACGCTCCCGCGGATCGTGCTGGCCGTCGTCTCGAGCTGGCCTCCCGCGAAGCGTCCCGCGCTGCTCGAGTTCTTCGCCGGCGTCCCGGGCTTCGAGTTCGCCGAGCGCAACCGGTTCGCGGACGCCTGGCTCGACATGGCCGCGACGGCGGGGGACTCCGGGCAGCGGCGGGCGGCTCTGCAGATGCTCGCCTTCGCCGAGAGCCTCAGGCTCGACCCGGCGCGGACCCGCAAGCTGGCCGTCGCCTACCGCTCCCACGGGGAGCACGCCCGCTCCCTGTCCGTCCTGAAGCGGGCCGGCCCGGGCGGCGCGACGGACGCGGACCTCCTGCTCGAGTCGGCGTCCCAGGCTCTCAAGGACGACCGGCGCGCGGAGGCGCTGGAGAACCTGGCCTTCGCCGAGGGCCTGAGGCTCGACGACGAGCGCCTGCGGGGCCTGGCCCTGGCCTACCGGGACATCGGCAGCTATTCGCGCGCCCTCGCCGTCTTGAAGCGGCTCGACATGAAGGGGACCAAGGGCGCCGACCTGGTCATGGACATGGCCGCCGCGGCGGCGAAGGACGCCCGGCGGCCGGCGGCGCTCGAGCTCCTGGCGTACGTCGAGGGGCTGAGCCTCGACGCGCGAAGGGCCCGCCGCCTGGCCATCCTTTACCGGGACCTCGGCGCCTGCGGCCGCGCCCTGGCCGTCATGAAGCGCACGACCGTCGCCCGGCCCGAGGACGTCAACCTGCTCCTCGACCTGGCCTCGGCGAAGACGTGCTCCGGCGAGCGGTCCGCGGCGCTCGCGAGCCTCGCCTTCGCCGAGACCCTCGCTCTCGACCGCGAGATGCTGCATTCGCTGTCGTTCGCCTACCGCGACGCCGGCGAATATTCCCGTTCGCTGGCGGTGATGAAGCGGGCGGGCCTGCGCGATGGCGCCGACGCGGACATCCTCCTCGACCTCTCCCTCCGGGCGGCGCAGAACGGACGGCGGGGCGAGGCCCTGGCGAGCCTGGCGGCCGCCGAGCCGTTGACGTCGAGCCCGGCGAGGCTCCGCCGCCTCGCCCAAGGCTATCACGAGCTTGGCGACGCGCGCGGCGCGGCGCGCCTGCGCCGGCGCCTGGGCGGCGACGAACCCTTCGGCGAGGAGGAGGCCCGGCGCCGGGTCCTCCAGCTCCAGGGCGAGGGCCGGCACGACGGCGCGCTCGCCATCGTCGAGAGTCGTCTGCGGGCCCGCCCCGGCGACGCCCGCTGGCTCAACGACCGGGGAGTGCTGCGCTCGCTCATGGGCGCGGGGGAGGAGGCCGCCTCGGATTGGAAGGCGGCCATCGCCCGCGATCCCGATTTCCCGGCGCCTTACCTCAGCCTCGGCTCGCTGTACGCGTCGACGGGCCGCGCGGACGAGGCGCGGGCCTTGTACGACCGGGCCCTGTCCCGACGCGGCGCTAGCGCCGCATTCCTGGAGCGCATCCGCGCCGAGCGTGCCAAGCTTCTACAGAAGGACCAGCCGGCGCGCGGGCCGCGGCCTCCCGGCGACCACTGAAATTCGCGGCCCTCAAGCGACTCGGTCCTGGACCGAGTCGGACTTGCGTTTATCTCAAGATAAACGCGCGCGTCAAGGGACGACCTCGACCTCGACGGTGTTGGACTCGGCCCGGACGCCGCCCTCGGGGGCGTAGACCGCCTTGAGGCGGTAGGTGCCCAGGGCCTCGAACGCCGTCGCGGTCTCGAGCGGGCGGAAGGGCTTGCCCGGCCCGGAGCCGCGGGTCAGAAGGTACTCTCCCGGCAGGAGCGTCACGTCGAGCGCCGACGGCGGCCGGCGGGCGGGCGCGGTGCTGGGCCGGACCTCCGCGACGTCCACGGGCTTGCACGGGAGGACGCGCTCCTTCCCTTTCGGCGGCGTCGCGTACAGCCGGAAGGCGTTCGAGCCGCACAGGGAGCCGTCCTTGATGAAGGAAGGCGCGTCCTCCTTGACCGGCAGGGGCTCGCGCCCCGCGTTCTGCATCTCGAGGCGGTAGCCGAAGGGCTCGCCCTTGCGGATCTTGCTGCGCTCCGCCAGCAGGAGGAGGCTCAGCTTCCGACCGGCGGTTGCGGGCGTCCAGTCCTCCCGCGGCTGGCGCAGCAGCTCCTTGCGGTCCTCCTGCTGGGGGGTGAGTGCCACGGGCGGCGCCTCGCGGCGGCAGGAGGCGAGCAGAGGCGACAGGAGGAGGAAGAGCCAGGGGAGGTTTCTCATCGCGGATCGTCCCGCAACGCTTCGGCCCGCCGCGGTTGGCCGTCCCGTTGCGTAGCGGGTAGGGTTGAGCTCCGATCAAGCGCAAATCGCCGCCCTCCTCGCCCGAACCCCTCCGTTCACCGGAGCGTCCGAGGCCGACATCAAGGCCCTGGCCGCGGCATGCTCCTTGCACCGCTTCGCGCCCAAGGCCGTCGTCTTCTCCGAGGGAGACCGCGCGACCGCGGGCTGGCTGATCGTCGAAGGAAGGGTGCGCATCCTCATCTTCGCGGGCGGCACGCGCACCCTTCAGGCCGAGGCGCTCGGCCCCGGCCAGCTGTTCGGCGTGTACTGCCGCTTGGGCAGCCGCGCGCCGCACACCTGCACCGCCGTGGCGGAGGGGGAGCTCGTCGCGGTCCGCATCCCCGACCGCGCCTTCGAGGCCCTCTCGCACCGCTCGCTCGCGGTCTCCCGCTGCACCGCGGAGCAGTGCGCGGAGCGCATACGCGCGATCCGCAACCTCGTGCGCTTCGGGCGGGAGAGCGTCAACGACCGCATCGTCTCGACCTTGCTCGAGCTGCGGGCACGCTTCGGCGACGAGATCCCCGCCACGCGCCACGAGCTGGCGACCTGGGTCGGCGCCTCGCAGGAGACCGTGTTCCGCGGCCTGGCCGTCCTGCGCGCCAAGAAAATCCTGCGCACGGAGCGCGGGCGCATCCGCATCCTCGACGCGAAGAAGCTGCTCCAGGCGAGCGGAGAACACGAGCAGTGAGCCGGGCCGCGCTCCCCTGGGAGGCCGTCGTCGTCGGCGGCGGACCGGCCGGCCTCGCCGCGGGCCTGCAGTTGTCCCGCGCCGGCCTGCGCACCGTCCTTCTCGAGCGCGGCGCCCTCGGCGGGCAGGCGCGCCGCTTGTCCGTCATCGAGAACGCGCCGGGCTGGCCGGGCGGAGTCTCCGGCCCTCGGCTCATGTCGGCGTATGTCCGCCAGGCGCGGGCCTGGGGCCTGAAGACCGTGCGCGGCGAGCTCGCCGGGCTGGCTCCCGGGGTCCGCGCCCAGCGCCTGACCTTGACCGACGGCCGCCGCCTCTCGGCCCTGTCGGTGGTCCTCGCCACGGGCGCGCGCTTCAAGCCCTTGAAGGCCCCCGGCGCCGAGCGCCTCTGGGGGCGCGGCGTGCAGCACGCCGCCTTCGACGCGGCCGGCGCCTGGCGCGGGCGCGCCGTCGCCGTGATCGGAGGAGGGGAGGCCGCCGTCCATCAGGCCGCGCATCTCGCCCGCTCGGCCCGCGTGGTGACCCTCGTCGCCCGCGGCCCGCTCAAGGCCCATCGCCTCCTGCTCGCGCGCCTGGCGGCCCGCCCGAACGTCGCGGTCCGCCGCGGCCGCGTGCTCCGCGTCGAGGGACGCGGGCGCGTGACGGGCCTCGTCCTGAGCGGCGGCGAGCGCCTGAAGGCGTCCGCGGTGTTCGTCCTCATCGGCGCGCGGGCCTCCGCGTGGGCGCGCTTCGCGTCGCGCCCGGGCGTGTTCGTCGCCGGCGACGCGCGCGGCGGCCTCGAGCGCCAGGTCGCGGTGGCCGCCGGCGACGGCATGGCCGCGGCCATGCGCGCCATGCGCTGGCTGCGGGAGCGGCCGTGAAAATACTGGAGACGCGCTCCGCCGGGCCGCTGGGACAGCTCTACCTCGCGCGCCTTTCCGGCGCGCGCGACCGCCTCATCGAGTTCGTCGACACGGTCGAGCCCGGCGTGCCGAAAGAGAAAAAATGGGTGCTGATGCTCTCCACCCAGGTCGGCTGCGTGATCGGCTGCCGGATGTGCGACGGAGGGGCCATGGGCTGGCGCGGCAACCTCACCGCCGGAGAGATCGTCGCCCAGGTCCGCCGCGTGGTCAAGGATAACCCCGGGCTCGACGCCCGCCGCCATCCGAAGTTCAAGATCCACTTCGCGCGATTAGGCGAGCCGACCTTGAACCCCGCCACGCCCGAGGCCCTCGAGCGCCTGGCGGCGGAGTGGGGGGGCCCGGGCCTGACGGCCTCGATCTCGACCGTCGGGCCCGACACCCCGACGGCGGCCGAGCGCCTCGAGGAGATGCGCGAGGTCAAGGACCGCCTCTACCGCGACGGCCGCTTCCAGCTCCAGTTCTCCGCGCACTCCACCGACGAGAAGGTCCGCCGCGAGGTCATGCGCGCCCGCCCCTGGAGCCTCGAGCGCGTGGCCGACTTCGGCCGGCGCTGGAAGCGCCCCGGCGACCGCAAGGTGACCTTGAACTTCGCGCTCGCCCCCGGCCAGCCTCTCGACCCGGCCGTCGTCGCTGAAATATTCGACCCGGAGACCTTCCTCGTCAAGATCACGCCCGTCAATCCGACGCGCGCCGCCGAGGCGAGCGGCTCCTCTCGCCTGTGGCATGAGGCCCCGCCCGACGTCGCCGCGGCGCAGGCCGGCCTGCGCGCGCGCGGCTTCGACGTGATCCTCTCGCCCAGCGCCCCCGAGGAGATCGAGGCCGCCACCTCCTGCGGCCAGCTGTGGTCGGCCGCCCTGCGCGACGAGGCCCGCGCCGGCCTGCGCGCCGGGCTGCTCGAGAGCGAGTGCTACGTCGCGCCCTCCACGATGCACGAGAAGGCCCGCGGCTGGATGGGGGAGCTCTCCCGCTTCAAGCTCCGGGGCGAGGCCCTGCGCCTCCGCAAAGCCGGGCTGCTCGTCGTGGACCTGATCGACTTCTTCGTCGACCGCAACTCCCCGGCCTACCTGCCCCAGTCGCGCGCCGCCGTCATGGCGTCCGCCCGCCTGCTCGAGGCCTTCCGCGCCGCCGGCCGCCCCGTGTTCTTCGCGCGCCACGCCCACCGCGACCCGGCCCGCGACGGCGGCCTGATGACGAAGTGGTGGGCCAAGACCTGCCGCGACGGCCGCGCCGAGTCCCTCGTGACCGCGGCGGTCGCTCCCCTCAAGGGGGAGGCGGTCCTGCGCAAGACGCGCTACAGCGCCTTCTCCAACCCGCGCCTGGCGGGGGCCTTGCGCAAGGCCGGCGTCGAGGATCTCGTCGTCTGCGGCCTGGCCACCAACCTGTGCGTCGAGTCCACCGCCCGCGCCGCCTTCGACCTGGGCCTGCGCACCTTCATCCCCGCCGACGCGACCGTCGCCCACGACGAGCAGCTCCATCTCGGAGCTTTGCGCAGCCTCGCCCAGGGGTTCTCGCGCGTGATGCTCGCCGACGACATCGTCGCGGCCCTGTCTTCCGCCGAGTAACTCCTCGCACCGGCCCGTGCGCAAAGTTATCCACAAACTTGGTCCGTACCAAGTTGACCGCCAACGCGGGCCGCTCCGGTGTCCTTTCCTGGAACATTCAGATTCCATCGAGTGTTATCTTTTATCGATGTGAGCCAGTATGGAGCAGTCTTCTGCGGCATCTCTGTTGCGTGCCTGCGTGCTCGCACAATTTCGGCACATAAGGAGAACGAAACCCCAATGACGACCAAACACGCGGAGACGCAGGCGGTGGTTTCGACCTTGCGGGCGGTCAACAAGCGCGACGGCTCTTGCGTGGAGTTCGACCAGGCCAAGATCCGCTCCGCCATCGCCCGCGCCGGCGCCGCGACGGGCGAGTTCGGCGACGCCGACGCGGGGCCGCTGACCGACAAGGTCCTCAAGGTCCTCGCCCGCCGCTCCGCCTCCGGCCCGCTGACCATCGAGAAGATCCAGGACGTCGTCGAGCACGTGCTGATCTCCGCCGACCACTTCAAGACCGCGCGCGCCTACATCGTCTATCGCGAGCAGCATCGCAAGATGCGCCGCGACCAGAAGACCGTCGTCGACGTGGAGTCCTCGATCAACGAATACGTCAACCGCCTCGACTGGCGCATCAACGCCAACGCCAACCAGGGCTACTCCTTGGGCGGCCTGGTGCTCAACGTGTCGGGCAAGGTCGTCGCCAACTACTGGCTCAACCACGTGTACTCGCCCGAGATGGGAGAGGCGCACCGCGCCGGAGACATACATATTCACGACCTCGACATGCTCGCCGGCTACTGCGCCGGTTGGTCGCTGCGCACGCTCCTCCAGGAGGGACTCAACGGCGTGCCGGGCAAGGTCGAGGCCGGGCCGCCCAAGCACATGTCCAGCGCCGTCGGTCAGATCGTCAATTTCCTCGGCACCTTGCAGAACGAGTGGGCGGGGGCTCAGGCCTTCAGCTCCTTCGACACTTATATGGCGCCGTTCATCCGCAAGGATAAGCTTCCTTATAAAGAAGTCCGGCAGTGCATACAGGAGCTGATCTACAACCTCAACGTCCCCTCCCGGTGGGGAACGCAGACTCCCTTCACCAACCTGACCTTCGACTGGGTCTGCCCCGAGGACCTTCGCGACAAGCATCCTTTGATCGGCGGTGTTCCGACGGACTTCACCTACGGCGAGCTGCAGGAAGAGATGGACATGATCAACCGGGCCTACATCGAGGTCATGATCGCCGGCGATTCCAAAGGCCGGGTCTTCACCTTCCCCATCCCGACCTACAACATCACCCAGGACTTCCCGTGGGAGAGCGAGAACGCGGACCGGCTCTTCGAGATGACCGCGAAATACGGCCTGCCCTACTTCCAGAACTTCGTGAATTCGGAGCTCAAGCCCAACATGATCCGGTCCATGTGCTGCCGCCTGCAGCTCGACCTGCGCGAGCTTCTCAAGCGCGGCAACGGCCTGTTCGGCTCGGCCGAGCAGACCGGCTCATTGGGCGTGGTCACGGTCAACTGCGCGCGCCTGGGCCACCTGCACAAGGGCGACGAGAAGGCCCTGCTCGGCCGCCTCGACGAGCTCATCGACATCGCCCGCAACAGCCTCGAGATCAAGCGCAAGGTCATCCAGCGCCTGATGGACGACGGCCTGTTCCCGTACACGCGCCGCTACCTGGGCACCATGAGGAATCACTTCTCGACGATCGGGGTCAACGGCATCAACGAGATGATCCGCAACTTCAGCGCCGACAAGTACGACATCACCGCCTCCGAGGGCCACGCGATGGCCGTGCGCTTCCTCGACCACGTGCGCGCGCGCATGGTCGCCATCCAGGAGGAGACGGGCCACATGTACAACCTCGAGGCGACGCCCGCCGAGGGCACGACCTACCGCTTCGCTAAGGAGGACCGCAAGCGCTTCCCCGGCATACTCCAGGCCGGCACGGCCGACCGGCCCTACTATACGAACTCCTCGCAGCTGCCCGTCGGCTTCACCGACGACCCCTTCGAGGCCCTCGAGCGCCAGGACGAGCTTCAGCGCAAGTACACAGGCGGCACCGTCCTGCACCTGTACATGGGCGAGCGCGTCTCGAGCGGCCAGGCCTGCAAGATGCTGGTCAAGCGCGCGCTCGAGCGCTTCCGCCTGCCCTACATCACGATCACGCCGACGTTCTCGATCTGCCCGACCCACGGCTACCTGGACGGGGAGCACCCGTTCTGCCCGAAGTGCGATGTCGAACGCCTGGCTGAAAAAAGGAGAGCTCAATGAATAAGAATCAGTCCCAGACGGTCAACGGCCTCGAGGACTCCGAGCGCCAGCCCTGCGAGGTGTGGACGCGGGTGATGGGCTATCACCGCCCGGTCGCCTCGTTCAACATCGGCAAGAAGGGGGAGCACTACGATCGCCGCTTCTTCAAGGAATGCGAGCCTAAGCTCGCTTCCTAAGGCCGCGGAGCTCCGCCTCGGCGGACTGACGCCGCTCAGCACGACGGATTATCCCGGCGCGCTGGCGGCGGTCCTTTTCTGCCAAGGCTGCCCCTGGCGCTGCTCCTATTGCCACAACTCGCACCTCATCCCGGCCGACGCCGCCCCTGAGCGCGAGTGGGGGGCGGCGCGCGCCTTCCTGCGCGGACGCCAGGGCCTGCTCGACGCCGTCGTCTTCAGCGGCGGCGAGCCGACCTTGCAGGACGGCCTCGTCTCCGCGATGAAGGAGGTCAAGGCCATGGGCTTCAAGATCGGCCTCCACACCGGCGGGGCGTATCCCGAGCGGCTGCGGGACCTGCTGCCCTTGGTCGACTGGGTCGGCCTTGACATCAAGGGCCCCTTCGAGCGCTACGAGGCCGTCAACGGAGCCCCCGGCAGCGGGGGGAAAGCGCTCGAGAGCCTGCGCCTCGTCGTGGAGAGCGGTGTCGAGCACGAGTGCCGGACCACGGTGCATCCCGCCTTGATCTCCGAAGCGGAGCTCGTCGCCCTGTCGTCATCGCTGTTCGCCTTGGGCGCGCGCAAGCACGTCCTCCAGGCCTTCCGCCCCGACGGCTGCCGCGACGAGGCCCTGCTCTCGTCCCACGATCCCGTCGCCTTGACCCGCCTTCTCGACGCCGCGTCCGCCGCCTCTGCGAGAATCGAACTCCGCGGCGTTTGAGCCGAGGACTATCCTCAAGGATAGTCGCCTCCCCACCTGAAGCGGAAAAACTGTTCCAGAATTTCGGGAAAAGCATGGCTGAAGCGTTGCACGAGAGTGATTGGAGATATTAAAGACATAAAACATCCATGAACACCGGCTGCTTGAATTTGAATCGGGGAGGGGAATACGCCATCGCGGCGCTGACCCGCCTCGCCCTGGAAACCGGCTCGCAGGCCGGCAAGCTGGTTCCGGTGCAGGCGCTGGCGGACGGGCAGAATCTGCCGAAGGCCTTTCTCTCCAAGATCATAGAGCTGTGCGCGCGGGCGGGGCTCATCACGACGAAGAGCGGCGCCGGAGGCGGCGTGGCCCTGGCCAAGCCCGCCGCGGAGATCTCCTTGCTCGACATACTCGAGGCCTGCGAGGGCCCCTACCACCGCGCCGATTGCGTGTTCTACGGGGAGCGCAAGTGCGAGGGCACGGACTGCGTCGTGTTCTGCCCGCTGCGCGAGCGCGAGGAAGACGTGCGCGTGTCGCTTTCGCGCACGACCTTGGCGGAGATGGCCCGCAGCCTCGAGATCCATCCGCTCAACGTTAGTCCTAAATCGGAACGGACGGGACAGGCCCAAGGGGGACGCTAAGACATGGACGCGACGCTCACGAGCAACGACGGCTGGCGCGAGGACGAGGGGGGCAAGGTCGGCCTGTGGCTGTTCATCCTGTCGGAGATCCTGCTGTTCGGGGCCTTCCTGTCGGCGTACATCGGCACGCGCCTGGGCAATCCCGAGTGCGCCCTCGGTGTCGTGGTCTGGCCCGAGGCGGGGCATCTGCCCGGCCTCGCGTTGGCGGCGCTCAACACGGTGATCCTGCTCACCAGCTCCTACACCATGGTCCGCGCGATCTCGCGCGCGGAGCGCGGCGACCGCGCGGGCTTCCGCACCAACATGATCGCCACCATCGTCCTCGGCCTGGGCTTCCTGGTCGTCAAGTCGGCGGAGTACGCGTTCAAGATCTCCCACGGCTACTACCCCGGCTCCGAGCTCGCCCTGGCCAGCCCCGGACTGTCCATCTTCCTCTCCTACTACTACGCCCTGACCTTGCTCCACGCCCTCCATATCGTGGCCGGCCTGGTGTGGAACGGCGTCGCGCTGTACGCCTCGGCGTCCGCGCCGATGCCCGCCGTCGCGCGCCGCGCGGAGTACGCCGGCTTGTACTGGCACTTCGTCGACGTGGTGTGGGTGTTCCTCTTCCCCCTGCTTTATCTCATCTGACCGGAGACCCCTCATGAGCCAAGAAACAGCGACCCACTCCGACGATGCCCTTGACCTCGGCGTTTACCTCACCTTGCTGGCGCTGACCGGCGCCACCTTGGCGGCCGGGCATTTCACGCACGGCGGACGCATCATGACCGTCACCTTGGCGGTGCTCATCGCGACGGCGAAGGCGGCCTTGATCGGCTTCTACTTCATGGGCCTGCGCCGCGAGCGCGCGATGACCTTCGTGATCCTGGGCGTCGGCGTCCTGGCCGTGCTGATCCTTCTCGTCGGCATCCTCCCCGACATGACCTTCGCGCGCTTCTGATGAGCAAGGTCCTTCTCGCCGCAGCCGTCCTCCTCGCCGGCGCCTGCGGGCGGCCCGAGCCGCTCGCGTCCCTTCCCGACTTCACGATGACGGCCGTCGGGGCCCGCGACACGCGGGAGTTCGCGCGTCCCGACCTTCTGGGGAAGGTCTGGGTCGTGGACTTCATCTTCACGCATTGCGCCGGGCCCTGCCCCATCCTGAGCACGCGCCTGGCGGCGCTCAGCCGCGATCTGCCGGCGGAGATCGGCCTGCTGACGGTCGCCGTGGACTCGGAGGGGGACACCCCCGAGCGTATTCGCGCCTACGCCAAGCGCTACGGCGCCGACCTCGAGCGCTGGGTGTTCCTGCGCGGCACGCCCTCGCAGACCTATCACCTGCTGTACGCGGGGTTCCGCCTGCCCCTCTCGATCAACCCCTCGGCCCCCGCCGAGCAGCGCGCCGCGCACAGCACGCGCTTCGCCTTGGTGGATAAGAACGGGGCGATCCGCCGGTTCTATGACGGTCTCAGCGAGACGGACAACGCCGCCCTCGCCCGCGACGCGCGGCGGCTCCTGGAGGTCGGGTCTTGAAAAATAGATACGCCGTCGTCATCATCGCCGCCCTGAGCGCGCTCATCAGCTGGGGGCTGTATGCGATCTTCACCTCGTTTCCCACCATGCCCCAGGCCGCCTCCGCCCAGGCCGCGCACGTGGACGCGGCCTGGACGGGCCTGCTCGTCGTCGAGGGCGTGATCTACGCCGTCGTCATGGCCTTCCTGATCTACTGCGTGGTCGCTTTTCGGGCGGCGAAGCGGACCGAGCAGGGCGAGAAGTTCGACCGCAGCCGCGGCCGCTTCGTCGAGGTCGGCTGGATCGCGGGCAGCGTCGTCCTGACTTTGGCCCTGGCCGCGCTCGGGGCGCACGAACTGCGCGCCATCGTCGGCGACGCGCAGGCGGACATCGATATCGAGGTGCGTTCCTCGCAGTTCAGCTGGGAGTTCTACTATCCGAAGTACAAGACCTTCGGCGCCAAGCTCTACATGGAGAAGGGCAAGCGCCATCGTCTCATCCTGACCTCGAGCGACGTCATCCACGCCTTCTGGGTGCCCGAGTTCCGCATCAAGCAGGACGCGGTGCCCGGCAAGGCCATTCCGCTCATCATCACGCCGACGAAGCTCGGGGAGTACCTGCTCCTGTGCAATCAGCTGTGCGGGCGGGATCATTACGACATGCAGGCCATCGTCGAGGTCCTCGAGCACGCGGAGTTCGAGGAGAACATGAAGGCCGAGTTCTAACCCTGGAGAATGAAATGACCGAATTTTTCGCGGCCGTCGTCGCCGGCGTCGTCGTGTTCCTCGCGGGGTTCCTGGGCCTCTCGGGCCCCCTCGGGCCCCAGGCCGCGTGCGTGATCGGCTACCTCGCCGCCTTGCTCGTCTTCCTCGCCGTCGTCGGCGGCGCCAAGGCCATGCGCACGTACGCCATGGGTGTCGAGCCCGAGGAGAAGCACGGCTGGACACGGTATTTTTCCTTCGACGTGGACCACAAGGTCGTCGGCATTCAATACACCGCCGCCGCCGTGATCATCTTCCTGGTCGGCGGCGTCCTGGCGCTCGTGATGCGCCTGGAGCTCGCCCGCCACGGCCTGCAGTTCCTGACGCCGGAGCAGTACGTGACCGTGATGTCCCTGCACGGCATCACCATGGTCGTCGTCGCGCTCATCGCCACGGCCGGGGGCCTGGGCAACTTCATCGTGCCGCTGCAGATCGGCGCGCGCGACATGGCCTTTCCGCGCCTCAACGCGCTGAGCTTCTGGCTGCTGCCGCCGGCCGTGATCCTCCTGCTGGCCTCGCCGTTCCTGGGCGGCCTCGACTTCGGCTGGACCGCCTACGCCCCGCTGTCCACCCAAGGCACGACGATCGGCAAGCAGCTGTTCATCCTCGCCTTCGTCACCGCCGGCTTCTCCTCGATCTTCGGCGGCGTCAACTTCATCGCCACCGTGCTGACCATGCGCGCGCCGGGCATGGGCTGGGCGCGCGTGCCGATCTTCACCTGGTCGATCATCGCCACCGCGATCATCCAGGTCATGGGCACCTCGGTCGTGGCCGCTTCGCTCATCATGGTGACCTTCGACCGCGTCCTGCACACGACCTTCTTCACGGCCGACCTCGGCGGAAACGTCCTCCTCTACCAGCACCTGTTCTGGTACTACTCGCACCCGGCCGTGTACATCATGATCCTGCCCGCCTTCGGCGCGATCCTCGAGATCCTGCCGGTGTACGCGCGCAAGCCCCTGTTCGCCTATTCGCTCGTCGCGGGCGCGCTGATGACCATCACGGCGTTGAGCTTCATCGTCTGGGCCCATCACATGTTCACCTCGGGCATGTGGATGCTCCTCAAGCTGCCGTTCATGATCAATACCGAGCTGATCTCGATCCCGACGGGCGTCGTCTTCCTGTCGGTCATGGGCACGCTGTGGAAGGCGAAGCTCCGGCTCGACTCGCCGCTGCTGTGGGCGCTGGCGATGGTCGCCAACTTCCTCATCGGCGGCCTGACCGGCATCCCGCTCGCCGACGCCCCGACGGACCTTCATCTGCATGATACCTGGTTCATCGTCGCCCACTTCCACTTCACGATCATGGGCGGGGCCGTGTTCGGCTTCTTCGCGGGCTTCCACCATTGGTTCCCCAAGATGACGGGACGGCGCCTCCACGAGAGCCTGGCCAAGCTCCAGTGCGGCCTGATGTTCGTCGGCTTCAACGCCGTGTTCATCCCGCTGTTTTGGCTCGGCAACCACGGCATGCGCCGCCACGTGGCGGATTTCCCGGCGTGGATGGACCCGGTACAGACCTTCGCGAGCTTCGCCGCGCTGATCGTCGGCGCGTCGGTGATCGTGTTCGCCTGGAACGTCTATTCCTCCCTGCGCGGCGGCGCGGCGGCGGGGGACAACCCCTGGGAGGCCCTCACGCTCGAGTGGCAGGCGGCGTCGCCGCCTCCGCACGGAAACTTCAAGACCCCGCCCGTCGCCGCGGGCCATCCGTACGATTACGGCGTGCCCTCCTGAGATGAAGGCCTATCTCGAGCTGGCCAAGCCGCGCATCACCGTCCTCGTGGCGCTGTGCGCGGCCGCGGGCTACGCGCTGGCCTCGCGAGGGCCTTTCGATTGGACCCGGCTCCTGTGGACCGTGGCCGGCGTGGCTCTGGCCTCGGCCTCGACCGGATGCCTCAACCAGGTGTTCGAGGCGGACCTCGACGCGCGCATGAAGCGCACCATGCGGCGCCCGATCCCGGCCGGGCGGGTCGCTCCCGGAGCGGCCCACGCCTTGGGCCTGCTGTGGGGCGCGGCGGGCCTGGGCCTGCTGTACTGGAAGGTCGACGTGGTCTCCTGCGCGCTGACGGCCTTCACGCTGGCGAGCTATCTTTTGGTTTACACGCCGATGAAGCGCTTCTCTCCGCTCTCGACCTGGGTGGGCGCGATCCCCGGGGCGCTGCCGCCGGTGATCGGCTGGACGGCGGCGGGGGGCGCGCTCGACGCCTCGGCGGCGGCGCTGTTCGCGATACAGTTCCTGTGGCAGATGCCCCATTTCCTGGCCTTGGCCTGGCTGTACCGCGAGGACTACGCGCTCGGCGGCTATCGCGTTTATTCCGTGACCGATCCGTCCGGCGCGGAGCTGTCCTGGCAGATGGCGGCCACGGCGGCCCTCCTGCTCGCCTTCTCCGTGCTGCCGTTCGGACTCGGGCTCGCCGGCCGGGCGTACCTGTTCACCGCCTTGGCCCTCGGCGGCTTGTTTCTCGTCCTGTCGCTGGCCGCGGCGCGCGAGCTCACTCAGGCCTCCGCCCGTCGCGTCTTCCTCGCCTCTTTGGCCTACCTGCCCCTCGTCCTTTGCGTCCTGGTCGCCGACAAGCGATAAGGAGCAAGGCCGTATCGTTGCGCCTCTGAGTATGCGCGAACTGGGGGCTTTATGATCCGATTCCCTCCGAAGAAAATACTCGTCGCCTACGACCTGTCGGACGTCTCGCGGACCGCCTGGAAGCACGCGGCCGCGCTGGGGAAAGAATGCGGCGCCGCCCTCGAGGTCGTTTACGTCGAGCCCTGGCAGGGAGGCGTCGACGTGATGCCTCCGACGACCTTGACCCCGGCCGGCGTCGCCGAGCTGCGCGGCGCGATCTCGGCCAAGGTGGGGGAGGGCGTCAAGGTCAACGTGCTTCACGGCGATCCGGCCCGGCGCATAATCGCGCACGCCCGGCTGCACCGCCCGGATATGATCGTCGTCGGCACTCGGGGCCGCAAGGGTCTCAAGCGCGCCCTCCTGGGCTCGACGGCCGAGGCGGTGATCCGCTCCTCGCCGGTTCCGGTGCTCGCGGCCCGCGGGAGCGTCCGGGACATCCGCTCGATTCTCGCTCCGGTGAATTTCACCCCTTACGCGGAGCATGGCTTCGCCTATGCCGCGGCCGCGGCCGCGGTCCTTTCGGCGCAGTTGAAGGTGCTGCACGTCACCGACGACCCGGTCTGGAGCGGAAACCTCCAGTACCGGCTGTCGAACCTGATCCATCGCCTCCCCGGAGAGTTGCGCAAGCGGTGCCGGGCGCAGTCGCAGGCGGCGGTCGGCGGCGCCGTGAAGGGCATTCTGAAGGCGATGCGGGGCCAGGACTGGATCGTGCTCGTCGCGCACCGGAAATCCCTCCTCAAGGACGCGTTCCTCGGAACGACCTTGGAGCAGGTGCTCCGGCGGTCCACGATTCCGGTGCTCGCCGTTCCCCTCGCGCATCGCGCGGCGCACTTGCTCGTCGCGGGAGGAAAGACGGCGGGCCGGGAAAGGTCCTTGAGCCTGAAATAGCGGCGGGGCCGGGGGGAGGTCTTATGGATATCGTCGAATTCTTGCACGAGAGCCACCTGGCCCTGCGCCGGGAGCTCGAGGCGCTCGAGGCGCCGTTCCGGCGCCCCCATGGCGTCGGTTGGGACGACCGCGTCTCGCTCGACAACGATGCCCTGCAGCGCGGCGTCGACGCCTTCTTCACCTCCTTCCGGCGGTACGAGGCGGCGGAGGACGAAATCCTCGCCGAGGCGGCCGCCCCGCTCGGGCTCGACGAGGAGACGGTCGCCGAATTCACGAAGGGCCGGCGGACGGTGGCCGACATCATGAAGCTCCTCGGCGCCGTCACCTTCACCTGCGACGGGGAGCACGTGCACCGCGTGCGCGAGCTTCTGGGCCGCACCCGCGAGGAGATCGAGAACCATCTGTCCTACGAGGAAAAGGTCCTGTTTCCCCTGCTCAAGGAGCGCCTGACGCCGGCCCAGCTCAAGCGGCTCGGGGAGCACGTCCTCTCGGCGGGGACGCACGGCGCGTCGAAGCGCTAGCTACCTCGCCGCGCAGACTCCGCCGCAGGTCGAGCAGGGCTTGCCGCCGCGGCGCACGGCCTCGGAGAGGTCCACGATCCGGCAGTCGGTCCCGCAATGGCGCACGAGGTCGCAGGCGGGGCAATGATAGAGCATGGTCCGGATGTTGAGCGTCACGGGGTTCTCGACGGTCGCGCCGGCGGTCGAGCCGGCGGTCCCCCCGGGCTTGAGCGCCAGGGCCGTGGCCAGGACGAGCAGCAGGAGGATGGCCGTGCAAACCTCGAGTATCCGGCGCATGCGCTTGTTGAAGCTCATCGTCCCTCCCCGCCTCGCGAGCCCGGCCGCAACGATCGGGCCACGCCCGGGGGGATAGAACGTTGCGGCGGACGACGGCGATGAACCCCTTGAGAGAGGTCGCGCGGGCGCGCCGGTGGCTGGAGAGGCGGCCCGCTTCGAGCCGCGCGGTGCATGAGGCCCGCGTGAGCCTGAAGCGGGCGCGGGCCGTGCTGCGCCTCGGACGGGGCACCGGCGTCGCCGCACCCTGCGCCCGCGCGCGGGCCGCCTGCCGCCGCGCCGCGCGGGCCCTCGGGCCTTTGCGGGACGAGCGCGTCGCCGCGGAGACCTTGGAGGACCTGCTTGCGCGCGGACGCCGGCGCCTCGCGCCGAAGGCGCG
>JAUYSH010000003.1 GCA_030696455.1 Elusimicrobiota bacterium | reverse complement strand
AGGGCTGCGCTCGGCGAGGTAGGCGGTCAGGCGCCGGTCGGCCTCGGCGACCGAGGCGCGCGCCCGCGGATCGGCGGCGGCCGCCTCGAGCTCGCCCAGCGCCGAGCGCACGCGCACGAGGCTTTCCTCGCGGCGCTCGAGCCAGGACGCCTGCCCGGAGAGCAGGAATTGGTCGCCGTTCTGGTCGACGCGTCGGAGCTCGTCGCGCAGCCGGGGCAAGGTGGCCAGCACGGTGAGCCCCTGCTGAAAGGCCGCCTCGAGCCGCTCGTGCGCGCGGCTCTGCTTCCGGTGGGAGGCGCCGACGCCGAGGGAATAGACCCAGACCAGGCCGGTGACGAGCACGAGCTGGGTGCGCAGGTTCGGGGCTCTCATCGGGGCGCTTTCCCTCGGTGGATCAGGCGGCGGGCGCGGGCCTCCAGATCCGCGGCCTGGACGGCGCGGCCGCGGCGGCGCAGCAGGTGGGCGTAGTGCCCCAGGGTACCGGCGAGGCGGGGGCTGCTCTTGCCGTGCGCCTTCTCGAGCTGGTCGACGGCGCGCCGGTACAGCGCCTCCGCCTCGTCGAGCTTCTCCTGCGCCTCGTAGAACAGCGCGAGGTCGTTCAAGGCCGCCTCCGTCTCCGGGTGCCCGGGGCCCAGCACCTTTTCCTTGACGGCCAAAGCGCGCCGGTAATAATCGTCCGCCTCGGCGAAGTCTCCCCGCGCATGATGGAAAAGCGCCAGGTCGGTGAGGCGGTCGGCGGTGAAGCGGCTCGACGGGCCCAGGGCCTTTTGCGTGATCGCCAGCGCTCGGCGGTACGCCGCGGCGGCCTCGTCCTCGCGGCCGCGGGCGCGCTGCAGGCCGCCGAGCTCGGACAGCCGCGCGGCGGCTTCGACGTGGCGCTTCGGATCTTTCTCGGCGGAGGCCAAGGCGCGGCGCAGGAGCCGGGCCGCCTCGTCCTCCTTGCCGGAGGCGGCGCAGGCCTCGGCGAGGTAGGCGATCGCGGCGGCGGTCTCGGGGGCGTCGGGGCCGAAGCGCTTCTCCATGATCACCAGCGCGCGGCGGTAAAGGGCCTCCGCCTTCGACGGCGCGCCCTGGGCCATGCGCAGGTCGCCGAGCGCGTTGAGGGAGGCCGCCAGGCGCGGGTCCTGGGGCCCGAACCCCTCCGCGCGGGAAAGCGCCGCGCCCAGCGCGGGCTCGGCCTCGGCGAGCCGGCCGCGGCTCAGGGCCCGGCCGCCCAGCTCCCAGTCGCGGCGCCACTCGACGCCGCCGGCGCACGCGCTCAACAGGAGGCAAAGCAAGATCGGTTTAAAACGGCTCACGCCTCATGATAGCGATTTCCGCGCGCCCGCGCGCCCGCCCGATAATTTAGAAAGTATTTGACGGGCGCCCTCCTCCGGACGGTGATATAATATCGCCGTGAAAACGATCATGATCGCGCTGTCGCTCGCCGCCGCGCCTCTGGCCGCCGCGGCGCAGGGCCCTTTCAAGGAGGTCGGCGTCGGCGTCATCGCGGGCGATCCGATCGGAGGCACGGCCAAGCTGTGGTTCGATGACGTCTACGCGATGGACGTCGGGGTCGGCTTCAGCGGCTCGACGGTCCTCTGGGGCGACTTCCTCTATCACGCCTGGAACCTCCTGCCCCCGATCGATGAGGGCAAGCTGGGCGTCTACCTCGGCGCGGGCCCTCGCCTGGAGACCGCGTCGGACACGCAGTTCGGGATACGCACGATGCTCGGCCTGACCTGGCGCCTCTCGCGCCAGCCGATCGAGGTCTTCGCCGAGGCCGGGCCGGTGTTCCGCATGACGCCGTCGGGCGGCGTCAACGCCGACGGCGGCGTCGGGATCCGCCTGTACCTCGGCTCGGCCCCTCGCTAGCTCAGCCGGCGACGGCGGCGGCTTCCTTGCGCCAGAACGCCTGCCCCTCGGCGGGCAAGGTGTAAACCGGGTCCAGGTACTCGTAGCGGCGCGTCAGGGCCTCCTCGTCGTCGGCCTCGATGCCGGTGCGGTAGGACTTCGTCCAGTAGGAGATGCCCTTGACCCTGTCGTAGTCGGCGAGCTGATGGATCCAGCGCTTGCCGACGTAAGGCACGTCGACCGTCACGCGCGGCGTGGCGAAGCCGGGCAGGTAGCCCATGATGTCGTGCTGCAGCTTCTGGCCTTCCGCGATCGACAGTCGCCAGTGCTCCGAGTTCGGGATCATGTCGGCCATGTAGAAGTAGTACGGCATGATCTTCGCGTGGTCGAGCAGCATGAAGCACAGCTCGAGCAGGTCTTTTTGCGTGGTGTTCACGCCGCGCAGCAAGACGCCCTGGTTGCGCACGTCCCGGAAGCCCATCTCGAGCAGCTTGCGCACGGCCTTGCCCACGAGCGGCGTCACCTGCTGGGCGTGGTTGACGTGGGTGTGCACGGCGATGTCGATGCCGCGGTCCCACGCGCGCTTGGAGATGCGCTCGAGCGCCTTGAGCACCTCGTCCTGCAGAAAGTGCTGAGGAAGGCCTTGAAGCCCCTTGGTGGCCAGGCGGATGTCCTTGATGTTGGGAATGTCCATCAACTCCATCAAAAACGCCTCGAGCTGGGCGATCGGCACGTTGGCCACGTCGCCGCCGGAGACCACCACGTCGCGCACGGAGGGCGTCTTGCGCAGGTACTCGAGCATCGAGCCGTAGCGGTCCTTGGGCAGGCCCTCGAACTTGTGCTTGGTCACCTGGGGCACCGAGTTCCCGACGAGGTCCATGCGCGTGCAGTGGCCGCAGTACTGCGGGCAGGTCGCGATCATCTCGGCGAGCACCTTGGTCGGGTAGCGGTGCGTCAGGCCCTCGGTCGCCCACATCTCCGACTCGTGCAGGCTGTCGCGGCTCGCCTTGGGATGATTCGGCCATTCCGGATGGCGGTCGGACACGATGGGGATCATGTAGCGGCGGACCGGGTCGCTCTTGAGGTCCTTCTCGTTCATCGTGTTGAGCATCTGAGGAGGGATGAGGAGGGACATCGTCGCCTTCTCGTTCTGGTCCTTGACGATCTCCTCGGCGAGCTCGTCCGTGAGGAACGGCCCGAACGCGTCCTTGAGGTCCTTCAGATTCTTGGCCGAGTGCTGCCGCTGCCACAGCGCCGACTCCCACTGCTCCTTGGTGACGCCCTTATAGCCGGGAAGGCGCGTCCAATCCGGTTCCACGAACTCCCTCTTCAGGGGGTACTGGAACGGCTGCCGCGACGCGTCCGCCTTCACTTTCTTGGCCATGCGCCCATTATAGGAAATTGGTGTCAGGCCTAACGGTAGTGACAGTATTTCGAAAATCGGATGCAACTTTTCAGGGGGGGCAATCGTATGATAGGTATGGGAAGAAGACTCCGGATCCATTTCAACGGCGCCGTCTATCACGTCATGGCAAAGGGCGTGGACGGCCGGACAATCTTTGTCGATGATCACGATCGCAGATCCTTTCTTAAAGCGGTTGCGCGCATATGCTCGGATTCGGGCGCCGAGGTCTTCGCCTATTGTCTTATGGGGAATCATTTCCATCTCGCGATCCAGGTCGCTTGCGTTCCTCTTTCCGCCATCATGCAGAGGCTCCTCACGGGATACGTGACCGCCTTTAATTTTCGGCACAACCGCACCGGGCACTTATTCCAAGCGCGATACCACTCGAAGCATTGCCTGGACGACGCGCACCTCGCCGTCGTCATCCGATACATCCATGAGAATCCGGTGCGGGCGAAGCTCGTCGCGCGCGCATGCGATTGGCCTTGGTCAAGCGCGGGCCAGGGCGATGCGGATGGATCGGCCGACGTGCCGATTCCCGCTGATTTCGACCCTTGGAAAGCCGACGAAGAACCTAAGCACCTTCGCCGGTTCATCGAGGCTCCGCAGGCTGTCCTTGATGACATCGCCATTCGAGTACAGAAGCGGACCGGGGTCACGCTCAGGGAAATGCGATCGGCGGACCGGCGAAGGCGTGTCGTGGCCGCGCGGCGGGACCTGACGCATGAGGCTGCTCGTCAGGGGCACTCTCTCCATGCGATCGCCGAATGGCTTCATACGACCTCGACTTCTGTCACTCGGTATTCCAAGGATATTTCTGTCATTACCGTTAGGCCTGACACCTAATTCTGTAGAATCGGCTTATGCTGAATGGAAAAACTGCGGTCGTGACGGGATCGACGAGCGGGATCGGTCTGGGGGTCGCCAAGGCGCTGGCGCAGCAAGGCGCGTCGGTGATGATCAACGGATTCGGCGACGCAAATGAGATCGAGGCCATAAGGCTATCTCTCGAAAGGCTGTCCGGGGCGCAGGCTGCCTATCAGGACGCGGACATGAGCAAGCCGGCCGAGGTCGCCGCGATGATCATGGCGGCCGAGAGGACCTTGGGCAAGGTGGACATACTCGTCAACAACGCAGGCATCCAGCACCTGGCGCCGATCGAGGAGTTCCCGGCCGACAAGTGGGACGCGATCATCGCGATCAACCTGTCCTCGAGCTTCCACACCATCCGCGCGGCCCTGCCCGGCATGAAGAAGCGCGGGTGGGGGCGCATCGTCAATATCGCCTCCGCGCACGGACTTGTCGCTTCAGTGCACAAGGCGGCCTATGTCGCGGCAAAGCACGGCCTCATCGGCCTGACCAAAACGGTCGCCCTCGAGACCGCGCCGACGGGGGTCACCTGCAATGCGATCTGCCCCGGTTGGGTGCTGACGCCGCTCGTGCAGAAGCAGATCGACGCGCTCGCGGCCCGCGACCGCATGACCGAGGCCGAGGCGAAGACCAAGCTGCTCGCCGAGAAGCAGCCCTCGCACGAGTTCGCGACCCCGGATCAGATCGGCGGCATGGTCGTGTTCCTGTGCTCCGACGCAGCCTCGCAGATGCGCGGGGCCGCGCTTACCGTGGACGGGGGTTGGACGGCGCAGTAAGGCCAGGCGGAAATACTGTCATTACCGTTAGGCCTGACACCAACTATCAGTTCTCGACCCAGGTCACCAATTCGTCGAAGGCGGCGTGGGCGCGGGGCATCAGGGGGGTGACGAAGGGGAACATGTCCGCGTTGGTGTCGATGTGGGCGGCGTCGTCCTCGAAGAGCAACCGGTGCAGATCCGCCTTGCCTCGCGAGCGCACGAGGTCGCGGTAGGCCTCGGCGTGGCCGGCGCAGGGGATGAGATAATCATGCCGCCCCGCGATCGAGATCAGGGGGGCCTTGAGGTCGCCGGTGTTCTCGAACTCCCGGATGGCGGCGAGCGCCGCGGGGCGGGAGTCGAGGTCGTAGTCGGCGGGGGCGCCGGCGTAGGTGGGGTCGAGGTCGCTGAGGAAGATGCCGAGCGAGGACTCCCAGTACACGAGCTTGTAGAGGTCGGCGAGGGGCTTCCACTTCGCGTCGACGCGGGGGAAGCTGGCGCGGGCGATGGCGTCCTGGTCCCAAGGCTCCTTGGAAACGGCGCGCAGCAGCGCCGGAAGCTCGCGTAGAAGATTGCCTTTGTCCGCGCGCCACATCACGCCGGAGATATCCACCGCTCCGTCCACGAACCCGATCTCGGCGGCGCGGCGGGCGATGAAGCCGCCGTTCGAGAGGCCCACCGCGTACACTCGCTCCGGCGAGGAGCCGTGGCGGCGGAGGATGAGCTCGCGCGCGGTCTCGACCAGGGTTTCAAGGCGCCCGGCCCAGCGGCGCACGGAGCTTTCCGGAGTCATGGGCATGACCACGGTGTCGCCGTCGAGCAAAGCGCGGCGCACGCCCTTGTCGGTGGCGGCGAACGCGTAGCCCTTGGAGAGGAGGAAGTCGGAGAAGTAGAGGTCGTAGGTGCTCTCGTCGGTGATCCCCGAGGCGGCGCCGACGACGAGGCGGCCGTTCCAGTCGCTCGGCACGCGCAGGAGGAAGCGCGCGCGGTTTTCCGGCGGCAAGGTCCCGGTGATGAGCGTCCCCGGGACCGGCTTGGGGACCTTCGTCCAAAGCGCCTTGGGCGGCGCGATGTGAAGAGCGTCCTCGGTGAGCGGACCCGCCGCGCTGGTCAGGTCGGGGAGGTCGGCCTCGACGATCCCCGGCTCGCGGGGGAGGTCGACGCGGAAGGCGTAGGCGCGGGGGAGGCTCACGGCTTGAGGATCTTCGCCAGCTCGTCGCGCTTCTTGAGCGGGAAGTAGTGGTCGCCGGAGACGATGCGGGCGCGGAACTTCCCGGTCTTGTCCTTCAGCACGGTGCCGGAGGGCGGAGCCTTCTCCGGGGATTCGATGCCGAGGCGCTCGAAGAGGACCTTGGCGCTCTCCCAGTTCAGGAGCTTGTCGCCGTCGGCGTGGACGAGCTCGAGGCGCATATCGAGGTCGTGAATTTTCGCCGTGTCTTCCGGCGAAAATTCAAGACGGAACATGTCGCTCGAGCGGCGCAGCATGGCCTCCTGCCAGCCCGGGTCTTTCGCGTCGTGCTGGATGTCCTTGATGAAGGCCTTGCGCAGGTGATCGACGGCCTTGTCCCACGGCTCCTTGAGGTCGGCGAGCATCATGCCGGCGGCGTCCTTGGAGGCCAGCGCGATGATCTGGCCGCGCTGGTAGCGCCACGTCTCGAGCCAGGCGGCGATCGCCGGGGCGAGGAACGGGTTCATGCGGGCCGTCGACTCCCAGAGCTCGGCCGTCGCGTCGCCGGCGTTGAGCCAGTCGACGACGGCGCGGGTGGCCTGGCTCATCCGCTCGAAATCGGGGCCGGCCTTCTTCTCGCTTCCCTCGAAGTGCGTGGTCGCGTGGAGCAGGAACACGCGCGAGCCGGACAGGGCCTTGAGCGCGGCGGCGACGGCGGGCTCGGCGTGGAGCTGGACCATGCGTTGGAAGACCAACGTGCCGAAGGAGTGCAAGGCGAGCTCGACCTTGCCGCCGGGGGAGTCCTTCGCCGCGATGAGCACGGCGCGCGCGAGGTCGCGGGCGTCGGCGTCGATGGGGGACTTCGTCGGGAGCCAGGCGGAGGGCGCGTGGCCGCGCGTCCAGAGGAAAAGCTCCTTGCCGGCGGGCTTCTCGGCGCGCGCGAACAGGGGCTCGAAGCTCTCGGTGAGCGCGAGGCCGCCGGCGTACACCCGGGCCCGGCCGCCGCCCGTCCCTTCGCGCGACTTGTACTGGATCGGCGCCCCGCCGTCTCCGGTGAAGGCGTCAAGCGTCCAGCCCTCGCCGGGAGCCGCGGCGCGGCCGCCGTCGAACAAGGTCTTGGCCTCGGTCGCGGAGTCGTCGAGGGACTTCGAGCTCGGCGCGGTCTTGGCGGAGGGCGAAACGAGGTTCGCCAGAGCGGGCAAAGCGGGGATGGCGGGCAAAGCGGGCACGGCCGTGGGAAGCATCAGCCGGGGCGCCTCGGCCTTGGCGGGCGCGGAGAGGGACGGGGCGGTGAGCGACAGGGGCGCGGACAGCGCCGGAGCGGAAAGCGCGGGGCCCACGCCGCCGAGCGTCGGGAGGACGGCGGTCGAGCCGAGGGAGCCGGTGAGCCGCGGAGCGGCGACGACGCCGGCGTGAGAGGGGGGCACGAACGCCATCGCGACGGTGAGAAGGATAGGGTTCATTGAGCTTATTCTAGGTTACGCGGCCGAATTCCCTCTGGGCCGTCCGGTCCGCCCGGACCCGGCAAAAGACCCACCCGCTCGCGTCCCGCGGGAGATTTGATAGACTCGGCCCATGGACATCACCCGCGTCTGCGTCGTGGGCGGCGGCACGATGGGCAACGGCATCGCCCACGTCTTCGCCCAGAAAGGCTTTGAAGTCGTCCTCGTCGAAGCGAAGAAGGAGCTCGCCGACAAGGCCGTGGCGACGATCACGAAGAACATGGACCGCCAGGTCGCCAAGGGCGGCCTGACCGCGGCCGATAAGGACGCCGCGCTCGCTCGCCTGAAGACCGCGACCTCCATCGCGGCGGCCGCCGGCTTCCAGTTCGCCGTCGAGGCCGTTCCCGAGCGCCTCGACATCAAGACCGCGGTGTTCCAGGAGCTCGAGGCCCACGGCGCGCCGGGGGCGATCCTCGCGACGAACACCTCCTCCTTGCCGATCACCGACATCGCGGCGACGCTGAAGGACCCTTCGCGCGTCATCGGCATGCACTTCATGAACCCCGTCCCGGTCATGAAGCTCGTCGAGATCATCCGCGGCAAGAGGACCTCGGATGAGACCACCGAAACGGTCAAGGCGCTCACGGCGAAGCTCGGCAAGATCCCCGCCGTCGCCAACGATTTTCCCGGGTTCGTCTCGAATCGTGTTCTCATGCCGATGATCAACGAGGCCGTTCTGTGCCTTCAGGAAGGCGTTTCTTCCAAGGAAGACATCGACACCATCATGAAGCTCGGCATGGCGCACCCGATGGGCCCCATCGCCCTGGCCGACTACATCGGCCTCGACGTGTGCCTGGCCATCATGGAGGTGCTGGACAAGGGCTTCGGCGGCGTGAAGTACAAGCCGGCGGAGCTCCTGCGCAAGATGGTCGCCGACGGGAAATTGGGCGTCAAATCAGGGGCGGGCTTCTACGATTACCCGAAAAAATAACATGGACTTCAACTTCACCGAATCGATGGCGATGCTGCGCGACTCCGCCCGGGAGTTCGCCGAGAAGCGGCTCAAGCCCGGGGCCCTCGAGTGGGACGAGCACGAAGCGATCCCGCCCGAGGTCTACAAGGAAGGCGCCGACCTCGGCTTCTTCGGCCTGTCCGTGCCGGAGGAATTCGGCGGCCTGGGCGTCGACCCGCTCGCCTACGCGGCGGCGATGGAGGAGCTCGCCCGCGGCTCGGCCTCGTTCCAGGTCTGCGCCACCGTGCACAACTCCCTCGTCTGCGCCGCGATCGCCAAGCACGGCACCGACGAGCAGAAGAAGAAGTTCCTGCCCAAGCTCGCCTCCGGAGAGTGGATCGGCGCGTACTCCCTGTCCGAGCCCGGCGCCGGCACCGACGCCGGCTCTTTGTCCACGAGCGCCGTGGACGCGGGAGATCATTGGCTCGTCAACGGGACCAAGTCGTGGGTCACCAACGGCGGCTTCGCAACCGTGTTCCTGACCTTCGTGTCCACGAACAAGGAGGCGGGCTCGCGCGGCATCACCTGCCTGCTTGTCGAAAAGGGCATGCCGGGCTTCTCCGTCGGAAAGAAGGAGAAGAAGATGGGCCTGCGCGCCTCCGACACGCGCGAGACGGTTTTTGCTAACGCAAAAATTCCTAAAGAGGCCTTGCTCGGCGGGGTGGGCGGGGGCTTCAAGATCGCGATGAGCCAGCTCGACAGCGGCCGCATCGGCATCGCCGCGCAGGCCGTGGGCATCGCCCAGGCGGCGCTCGAGGAAGCCGTGAGCTACGCCAAGCAGCGCAAGCAGTTCGGCAAGAAGCTCTCCGAGTTCCAGCTCACGCAGGCCAAGCTCTCCGACATGGCGACCAACATCGCCGCGGCGCGTCTGCTCGTCTACCGCGCCGCCTCGAAGCTCGCCAACGGTGAAAAATGCACGATGGAGGCGTCGATGGCGAAGTCGTTCGCCTCGCGCATCGCCAACAAGGCCTGCTTCGACGCGGTGCAGATCCACGGCGGCAACGGCTTCGTGCGCGAGTTCCCCGTCGAGCGCTACTACCGCGACGTGCGCGTCACCGAGATATACGAGGGCACGACCGAGGTCCAGAGCCTCATCGTGGCGCGCGAGGTGTTGGGGTAAGCAGGACGAGGAAGTCCAGGCCGTTGTCCGCCAAGGGCCTGGCGGCATAGCCCACGGACAGAGACGTCTCGAGGCGGGCGGCCTCCTCCGGGCGCGACCTCCAGGCCCAGTCCTTGTAGAGCACCAATTGCGGGGCGGAGCCGACGCGGGAGCGCTCCGCCTCAAAGCGGGGCAGGTCCTCGAGGATCAGGAAGGCCCATGCTGAGGGGCGCCCCGTGACCTCGCGCACGAAGGGGGGATTGAACGCGGCGACGAAGGCGCGCTCCGGGATCAGCTTCGCCGATCGCTCCAAAAAACGGCGCGAGGCTTCCCGCTCCGCGTCGGGCGGCGGCGCGCCGCCCGCGGCGAGGCCCGCCGCGAGCAAGGCCGCGGGGACGGCTGCGGGACCCAGCGCGCCCGCGGCCGCGACGGCCAGAGGCAGCAGCACGCTCAGCGCGTAGCGGTCCTCGGTGCCCGTGTCGAAGCGCCCGCGGAAGAAGCAGTTATAGAGGAGAAAGAAGGCGGCGGACAGCGCCGCCAGGCGGGCCGCCGGGCGTTTGAGGATCGCCGCGAGCGCCGCCGGGATGACGATAAGGAAGAACTCGGCGCGCTCCGCGAGCCAGCGCAGGTTGGGGAGCAGCTGCCGCGCCAGGTGCGCCAGCGGCTCGGTCGTCGAGGCGGAGTAGCCGGGGAGGGCCTCGGCGCGGTTGGCCAGGGCGATCGCGGCGGGGAAGGCGGCGGCGGCCGCCGCGGGCACGAGCACCCTCAGCGGCGCGCGCAGGAGCGCGCCGTAGGCCAGCAGCAGCGCGTTCTCGGGACGGACGTTGACGGCGTAGGCGAGCGTGACCGCCGCGAAGGCGTTCAGCCCCTGTTCCCTCTCGCGAGCGTGCAGCGCGGCGAGCGAGGCCGCGATCCAGAACAGGGAGGAACTCGTGAGGTCGCTCGCTCGCCCGTAGCTCACGGCCAGCGGCAGGACCGCCCAGACGAACGCCGCCGCGAGGGCGCCGCGCTCGTCGTCGAACAGCTCGAGCGCCGCCCAGAACACGAACAGGGCGGAGAGCGAAGACAGCAGCGCGCTCCAGAGGAAGGAGCCGCCGCCCAAGGTCAGGAACGCGGCCAGCGCGACGTGGTGCCCCCCGGGCCAGGTGGGGCGGCGCAGCACGTCGTAGCCGGGCAGTCCGCCGACGAGGGTCTCGGCGAAAGTCCCGGACGCGGCGAGATGCCGGGCGATGTCGATGTGCTCGAACTCGTCGTAGTACACCCGGTGCGCCGGGCCCCCGGCCAGCCGCAGCGCCAGCGCAGCGAAGACGAGCGCGGCGAGCAGGCGGAGTCCGTTCGCGGAGCACCTCCGCCCCAGGCGGCCGAGCGCCGAGGGCAGCAGCGCCAGCCAGCCCGCCAGCAGCAGCGCCAGCGCCGCGGGATAAGCCGAGGCCATCAGCGGCGCGTCAGCTTCTTGTAGTGGATGCGCTTGGGCTGCACGTCGCCGAGCCGCTTCTTGCGGTCTTCCTCGTAGGCCTCGAAGTTGCCCTCGAACCAGGTCACCTGCGAGTCGCCCTCGAAGGCGAGGATGTGCGTGGCGATGCGGTCGAGGAACCAGCGGTCGTGGCTGATGACGACGGCGCAGCCCGGGAACGCCTGGATGGCTTCTTCCAGAGCGCGCAAGGTGTGCACGTCGAGGTCGTTGGTCGGCTCGTCGAGGAGGAGGACGTTGGCGCCTTCCTTGAGCATCTTGGCGAGGTGGACGCGGTTGCGCTCTCCGCCGGAGAGGTTCTTGACGAGCTTCTGCTGGTCCTGGCCGGCGAAATTGAAGCGGCCGCAGTACGCGCGCGAAGGCATCTCGAGCTTGCCGAGCTTGACGATGTCGAGGCCGTCGGAGATGACCTCCCAGACGTTCTTCTCTCCGTCGAGCTGGCGGTTCTGGTCGACGTAGCCGAGCTTGACCGTTTCGCCGACCTTGAAGGTGCCCGCGTCGGGCTTCTCGAGCCCGGTGATCATTCTAAAGAGCGTGGTTTTTCCCGCGCCGTTCGGTCCGATGACGCCGACGATGCCGTTGGGCGGGAGCTTGAACGTGAGGTTCTCGTAGAGCAGCTTGTCGCCGTAGGCCTTGGTGATGCCCTCGGCCTCGATGACGGTGTCGCCGAGGCGAGGCCCCGGCGGGATGTACAGCTCGAGGGCGTCGTAGCTCTTCTCCTTCTGCGCCTCCTCGAGCATCTTGTCGTAGTTCGACAGACGCGCCTTGGACTTGGCGCGGCGGCCCTTCACGCCGGCGCGCACCCACTCGAGCTCCTCGGCCAGGGCCTTCTGCATCTTGGTCTCGGACTTGGCCTCCTGCGCCAGGCGGGCGCCCTTCTGCTCGAGCCACGAGGCGTAGTTGCCCTTGTAGGGGATGCCCTCGCCGCGGTCGAGCTCGAGGATCCAGCCCGCCACGTTGTCGAGGAAGTAGCGGTCGTGGGTGACGGCGATGATGGTGCCCTCGTACTTCGCGAGGTGCTGCTCGAGCCATTCCACCGACTCGGCGTCGAGGTGGTTGGTGGGCTCGTCGAGCAGCAGGATGTCGGGCTTCTGCAGCAGCAGGCGGCACATCGCCACGCGCCGCTTCTCGCCGCCGGAGAGGGTGCCGCACTTCTGGTCGGAAGGAGGGCAGCGCAGGGCGTCCATTGCGACCTCGAGGGTGCTGTCGATCTCCCAGGCATTGCTCGTGTCGATCTTCTCCTGCAGCTTGCCCTGCTTGTCGAGCAGCTTCTCCATGCCCTCGGGCGTCAGGTTGGGGTCGGCGAGCTGGTCGTTGATCGCGTTGTAGTCGGCCAGCAGCTTCATCGTCTCGGCGACGCCCTCGGACACGGTGTCCTTGACCGTCTTTTCCGGGTCGAGCTGGGGTTCCTGCTCGAGCAGGCCGATCGTATAACCCTTCGACTGGGTGATCTGGCCGGTGAACTCGGTGTCCTTGCCCGCCATGATGCGCAGGAGGGTGGATTTGCCCGAGCCGTTGTCGCCGAGGACGCCGATCTTGGCGCCGTGGTAGAACGAGAGGTAGATGCCCTTGAGGACCTGCTTCTTCGGCGGGTGGATGCGCCCCACGTCGATGAGGGAGTAGATGATCTGCTTCGTGTCGGTGGTGGCGGCCATGGGGTTACCTCTTCACGGGATGGGCCTGGAGCCAGGCGCGCTGCACGGCCCAGGCGGAGACGGCGGCGAGGAAAGCGAGCGCGGCTTGCTTCGGCAAAGGGGGAAGGCCTCCGGCCTGCGCGGCCGAGAGCGCGATCACTCCGACCTGGACCTGCGCGGCGCCGACGAAGGCGACGAAGGAGTCCTCGTCGGCGGAGGCCGTCATGGCCAAGGGCAGCACGGCGACGCAGTAGGCCCACAGGAGACGCAGGAGGAAAGGCAGGTGCTCGCGCTCGAGCACCGGAGCGGAGGCGGCCCAGGTCCAGGCGCACAGCGCGCCGGCCGTGAACGCCGCCGCGCCGAACGCGTACAGGCGGCCGTGGCGGCGGGCGAGGAGGTGCCCGGGCAGGAGGATCATCTGCAGCACGAGAGGCATCAGCGCGGCGCCGATGAGGCCGGCCGCGAGGAGCTTGAGCTCGTCGGCGGCTGCCAGCCAGGCCGCCGCGGGCAGCACCAGCCAGGAGGACAGATACAGGGCGACGCGGCCGCGCTCGGCGGCGCGCGTCCACTCGGGGGGCACGCGCAGGAAGGACAGAGGGAGCTTGGAGGTCATCGGGCCGCCTCTCGCCCGTGGAACAGCAGCGCGGCGCTGCGGGCGTCGGACGCCTCGCTCATGACCTCTTTGAAGGCGCGCACCTTCTCGTCGGCGGCGCCGTAGCGGAACGCGACGCAGGGGATGCCCGCGGCGGTCATCACGGCGTCCACGGCCTTCGCGTGGCGCAGCTTGTCGTCGACGAACACCACGCGCGTGGGGCGGAGCTTGCTCTTGTCCAGGAAGGAGAGCAGCGCCTCGCCCTTGTCGCCGTCTCCGACGAAGATCACCGCGCTCGAGCTCAGGTCCACGCCGATGGCCTTGAGCTGGGCGAAGGTGGCCGGCGCGTCCTCGGGCCCGCGCGCGGTCAGCGCGAGGATCTTCAGGCCTCGCTTCTGCTGCTCGCGCAGGAGGATCGGCGTGAGATCCTCGACGGGCTTGACCTTCACGACGCCGAGCATCCGGGTCCAGAGGGCGTTGGCCGCCTTCTCGGCGGCGGCCGCGTCGAGGCCGTCGCGGCGCAGCGCGGTGAGCGCGTAGTCGTACCACTGGTCCGAGCCGATGTTCCCGACGGGCTCGATGAGGGTGTTGTCGAGGTCGAAGACGAGCAAGGTGGTGGGCCGGACCTCGGAGACGATCTCGGACATGGACTTGATCTCGCGGACCTCCGCGCGGGCGCCGAGGGCCGGCAGCAGGAGGGCGAGGGCGAGCGCCTTCATTTGATGTGGAGGCGCTTCGGATCGAGCTTGTTGCGCAGCAGGTCGATCTCATTGGCCGTCGGGAGCGCGACCTCGGCGAGGCGCGGGGCCTTCTTCAGCGCCCAGCCGACGTTCTCCTGCACCTGCTCGAAGGTCACGCCGGGGTACAGCGCCGTCAAGGTCAGCTCGCCGGTCTCGTCGGGCTCGAGTATGCCCATGTTGGTGATGACCTTCTTGACGCGCTTGCCGTTGGAGGTGATGAAGTCCACCTTGTCCGGGAACGCGCGCTTATCGAGCTTGGTCACGATGAGCACGCGCTGGGCGTGCTGGGCGATCTCGCAGGCCCCGCCGGAGCCCGGCAGGCGCACCTTCGGGGAGGCGTAGGGCCCCACGGACGTCGTGTTGATGTTGCCGCGCTTGTCGACCTGCGCGCCGCCGAGGAAGCCGATCTGGATCTTGCCGTTCTGCAGGAAGCTCTGGAAGATGTCGGACATCGAGGTGACCATCAAGGAGCCGGTGACCAAGGCGGGATCGCCGATCGAGGGGGGCACGCGCTCGGGCACGGCGCCGACCGCGCCCGACTCGTAGATCAAGGTCATGTTCGGCGCGTGCGTGGCGCGGGCCAGGTTGCAGGCCAGGTTCGGCAGGCCGATGCCCACGAACACCACGTCGCCGTCGCCGATCTCGCGCGCGGCCAGCACGCACATGAGCTCGTTGAGGGTGTAATCGGTCGAGGCCGTGGTCGTGGCGGTCATGCCCGCATTTTAGCGTTTTTCCCGTCTATTTATCCGCCCAGGGGCTTCGGAGGTCCCGGAACGGGTCGCCCCGCGTGAGGCGCTCTCCCAGAGCCTCGCTGGGCCTTCGCCGCGGACGCGGCACGACGAGGAGGTCGCAGAACAGGGCGTCGAACAGGCGCCGCCACGCCTCGACGCCGGGATCGATACGCCCTCGTTCGATGCGGCATATCTGGGCCTGACCCAGCCCGGTCCGGCGCGCGAGCTGTCGCTGGCTCATGCGCATGGACGCGCGCAGGGCACGGAGATAGACGGCGGGCGGATAGGTCATCGCCTTGGGCGGCCGCGACAGCCGGACGACGAGCTCGTTGAGCGCGACGCGATGGACGAGGGGGACCTTGGTGAGGGAGGGCACCTTATCATACGATCGAGGGTGCCAAAAAGTTCCCTCGCGGCCCCGGGAGGATGACCTTGTCGAGCCCCTGTTTGGATGATGCCTGATGAGGCATCATCCAAAGGGGCGGCGGCGAGTGGTTTGCGTGATGCCTGATCCGGCATCACCCAAAGAAGGGGGAGCGCAGGGTGTACCGCGGCGCCGGGGTCAGGATTGTCCGACGGTGTCGAGGCGCCGCCACAGGTACCAGCTGGCGACGGTGCGGTAGGGGGCCCAGAGCCTTCCGTGCTTCTCGAGCGCCGACGGCGGGGGGAGCTTGGCGCTTTTGCGGTACAGAAGACCGAAGGCCTTGCGCACGCCGTAGTCGCCGGCGGGCAGGACGTCGGGGCGGCCGAGCTTGAACATCAGGAACATCTGCACCGTCCACTCGCCGATGCCGCGCACCTCGGTGAGACGCGCGATGATCTCGGCATCGGGCAGCTTCTCGAGCTCGCGCCGCGGCATGACGACCCCGGACAAGGTCTTCTCGGCCAAGTCGCGCACGGCCAGGAGCTTGTTGGCCGACAGCCCCGCGCCGCGCAGCTTCGCGTCGGGCATGAGGAGCAGGCGCTTAGGAGTCAGGCCTTTTTCGCCGCCGAACAGCGCGAGGACGCGGCCGTGGATGGTGGCGGCGGCCTTTCCGTTGAGCTGCTGGTAGACGATGGATTGGACCAGAGACTCGAAGGTGTCATGGTCCTTGGGCACGAGGCCGTAGGCGCCGACGGCCTCGATGTGGCGGGCCAGGATCGGATCCGCTTTCTTCAGGTGGCGGATCGCGGCCTTAATATCCGTAGTCGACGCCCGCACAGACCTGAGGCTTGGCCTTGAGCTTCTCCGCGAGGCCGGCGTTCTTCTTCATGTACTCGGCGCGGTCCTTCACGCCGTAGACGAACTCGTCGAGGTACATATAAAAGGATTTCACGTCGCGCGCCGTTCTGTCCCAAGCGACGTAAAATTCGTTGTCGCGGTCGTAGTAGCCCTGGGCGTAGGACGGGTGCGCGCCCCACGGCTCGACGACGACGGCGTCGACCTGGAGGCCGGGGATCAAGGTCCGGTTGGGGTCCTGGCGGATGACGGACTCGTCGACGAGCTCCTCGACGACGACGATGACGCGCTTGGAGGCGAAGGCGGCCTCCTTCTGCACGCCCATCAGTCCCCAGACCTGGGTATTGCCGCCCTTGTCCGCTCGCTGGGCGTGGACGATGGTGACGTCGGGGCGCAGCGCCGGCACGGTCGCCAGTTTCTCGCCGGTGTAGGGGCACTCGACCGACTTGATGAGGGGATTGACCTTGGGGATGTCGGTGCCCTCGTAGTTCTTGAGCGGCCAGAACGGGAGGTTCGCCGCCCCGGCGGAGAGTCGCGAGACCATCCCGAAGTGCGAGTACTCCTCGATCTCGAGCGTCGGGGGCTTGGCCTCGACGGCGCGGCGGAAGGCGTGCAGGGACCCCACGCCGGGGTTGCCGGCCCAGGAGAAGATCAGCTTCTTCGCGACGCCGGCCTGGATCATCTGGTCGTAGATCAGGTCCGGCGTCAGCCGGGCGAGGGTGAGGTTCTTCTTCTTCTGGCGGATGATCTCGTGGCCGGCGGCGAAGCAGATCAGATGGGTGAACCCTTCGATGACGACCGTGTCCCCGTCGTGGACGAGAGACGCGACGGCGTCCTTCATTGACAGAACTTTGCTCTTCACGCGGTCAGTTCCATGAGGCAGGCGTCGAAGATCTCGAGGCCCTTGTCCACGTCGTGCTCGGTGAGCACGAGCGGGGGCGCCACTCGGATGGTGGATTTGCCGCAGCCGAGGAGGAGGAGGCCCTTGGTGAAGGCCAGCTGCTCGAGATCGGCCATGAGCTGGCCCGCCGGCTCCTTGGTCTTGCGGTCCGAGACGAGCTCGACGCCGACGAAGAGGCCGAGGCCGCGGACGTCGCCGATGCAGTCGTGCTTGGCCTGGAGCTTCTTCATGCCCGCGAGCAGGCGCTCGCCCATTTTGACGGCGTTGCCCGCGAGCTCGGTCTTGATGAGCCCGATCGCGGCGAGCGCCGCGGCGCAGGCGACGGGGTTGCCGCCGTAGGTCGAGCCGTGCGAGCCGCGCGGCCAGGTCATGACCGACTCCTTGGCGATGATCGCGCCGATCGGCATGCCGGCGCCGATGCCTTTGGCGGTGACGATGACGTCGGGCACGACGCCGTAGTTCTCGCAGGCCCACATCTTGCCGGTGCGGCCCGCGCCGCTCTGAACCTCGTCGAAGACGAGGAGGACGCCGTTGTCGGTGCAGAACTTGCGCCAGAACTCGAGGAACTCCTTCGAGGGCAGGACGTAGCCGCCCTCGCCCTGCAGCGGCTCCATCACGACGGCCGCGATCTCCGAGGGGTCGAGCTTGGTCGCGAACAGGTCGTTGGCGGCGGCGACGCAGTCCGCGAGCGTGTTGCGGTACGGGTTGTGGAACGGGAGGTGATAAATCTCCGGAAGCATCGGGCCGAAGCCCTTGCGGTACTTGACCTTCGACGAGGACAGCGACATGCCCGCGTAGGAGCGGCCGTGAAACGAGCTATGAAACGACACCAAGGCATGGCGCTTGGTGTGATGGCGAGCGAGCTTGACGGCGCCCTCGATGGCCTCGGTGCCGGAGTTGGACAGGAAGGTCCGCCACTTGCCGCCGCCGGGCGCGGACTTGGCGAGCGCCTCGCAGAGATCGCTGAAGCCCTGGTAGTAGAAGTCGGTGCCGCAGATGTGGAGATACTTCTGCGCGGCCTCGACGACGGCCTTCGTGACGACGGGATGCTGGTAGCCCGTCGAATTGACGGCGATGCCCGCCATCCAGTCGATGTAGCGGTTGCCGTCGACGTCCTCGACCATCGCGCCCTTGCCGCCGGCGATGACCAGCGGGTACTCCTTTATATAGGAGGGCGAGGAGAATTCCTTGTCCTTGGCGATGATCGCCTTCGCCTTCGGCCCGGGAGGAGCCGTGACGATGCGAGGATAGTCCACCTTCACCGGCGCGAGGGTCTTGGCCATGTCATCACTCCATGATGGTGCGGCTCTGCTCGCGCATGAACTGCGTGACGTAGTAGGGGCCGCAGCCGCCCTTGCCCGTCGAGCCGGAGCCCTTCCAGCCGCAGAAGGACTGCACGCCCGGCCACGCGCCGGTGGTCGCACCCGTGCGGCGGTTGGCGTAGCAGACGCCGGATTCGATCTCGTCGAAGAATTTCTGGATCTCTTCTTTTTTCGCCGTGAAGATCCCCGCCGTCAAGCCGTACTCCGCGCGGTTGCCCTCGGCGATAGCCTGGTCGATGTCCTTGACCTTGCCGACCGCGAGGATCGGAACGAATAGCTCCCTCATGAATACCTCATGGTCGAGCGGGAGCTCCGCGATGGTCGGCTCGCAGAAGTGGCCCTTGTCGTAGAGGCCGCCCTTCATGCGCTCTCCGCCCGTGAGGATCTTGCCGCCCTTCTTCGCCGAGACGATGGCGTCCTCGAAGGTCTTCGCGGCCTTCGCGTTGACGACAGGCCCGAAGAACACGTCCTTCTCGGTCGGGTCGCCGCACTTGATGGCCTTGGTCTTCTCGACGAGCTTGGCGACGTAGGCGTCGTACACCTTTTCATGAACGTAGACGCGCGAGCAGGCGGAGCACTTCTGCCCCTGGAGGCCGAAGGCGGACTTCATCACGCCCTCCGCCGCCATGTCGAGGTCCGCGGTCTCGGAGACGTAGGTCGGGTTCTTGCCGCCGAGCTCCATCAGCGCGGGCTTGGGCCAGTGGACGGAGAACTCCTTGACCATCTTCATGCCGATCTCCTTGGAGCCGGTGAAGACGATGCCGTCGACGCACGGGTGCTTCCAGAAGGCGTCGCCGATGACGGAGCCCTTGCCGGTGATGAAGTGGAAGGCCCCGACGGGCACGCCCGCGTCGCGGTACACCTCATAGAGCATCAGGCCGGTCCACGGGGTGTCCTGGGCGGGCTTGTAGACGACGGTGTTGCCGGCGAGCAGGGCCGCGGCGGACATGCCGGTCGACAGCGCCATCGGGAAGTTGAAGGGCGCGATGCAGACGAAGACGCCGAAGGGGCGCAGGACCGAGCGGGTGTTCTCGTTGGGGGAGAGCTTCCCGAGCGGCACGACGTAGCCGTTGTTGTCCTCGATGTTCTTGGCGTAGTACTCGATGAGGTCGGCCGACTCCTCGGCGTCGCCCATGGCCTCCATGCGGCTCTTGCCGACCTCGAGGCTCATCACCGCGCCGATCTCGTACTTGCGCTCTCGAATAAGGGCGGCGGCCTTGCGCATGATCTCGACGCGGTTCTGCCACGGGAGCGCGCCCCACGCCTTCTGCGCCTTCTTCGCCGCGCGACAGGCCTGGTCCACGTGCTCGGCCGTCGCGGCGGCGAACTTGTTGAGCAAGGAGCCGTCGATGGGCGAGTAGTCGGGCAGGGGCTCGGAGGCGGACTCGACGGCCCTGTAGTCGATCCAGAGCGGATGCTGCTTGCCGGACTTGGAGCGCGCGAGCGCCAGCGCGGCGTCGAAGTCCTTGTGGAACTGCGAGAGGTCCGCGGAGGCGTAGGAGAAGGAGATCTTGAACGGAGCCGCGCTAGCGGAGGACAAGGAGTATCTCCACAGTACGATCGAGGGCGATCTTGAAGCGGAGGACGATCTCGTCGATCTCCGCTTCGGTCACGATGAAAGAGGGGGCGAGCATGACGAGGTCGCCGTTCTCGCCGTCGGCGTGGCCGGTGTTGGGCCAGAGGATGAGGCCGGCGTCCTGGGCGTTCGCGACGAAGGCCTCCGCGAACTTGAGCGAGCGGGGGAAGGGAGCCTTGGTCTTCTTGTCGGCGACGAATTCGATCCCGGCGAGCAGGCCGAGGCCGCGCACGTCTCCCACCGACGGCAATTGAAGGAGGGGCGCCAGCTTGTCATGCAGCAGTTCACCTATCACGGCGCAGCGTTCAACCAAACGCTGTCGCTTGATATGCCTGACGGCGGCCAACCCCGCCGCGCAGATCGCGGGGGAGTGAGAGAAGGTCTGGGCGTGCTTGAACGCGCCGGAGCCCTTGGCGATGGGATCGATGACCTTGCGCGAGGCGAGCACGGCGGACAACGGAACGTAGCCGCCCGAGAGCCCCTTGCCCATGGTCATGATGTCGGGCGTCACGCCGAAATGTTCCATGGCCGCCCAGCGGCCCGTGCGGCCCGCTCCGGACAGTACTTCATCCGCGATGAACAGAATATCATGCTTATCGCAGATCTCGCGCACCCGCTTGAAGTAATCTTTCGGCGGCACCGACCCGCCGGTGGAGGAGCCTCCGACGGGCTCGGCGATGAAGGCGGCGACCGTGTCCGCGCCCTCCTTCATGATGGCGGCTTCGAGGGCCTCGGCCGTCATGGCGGGAGAGCCGGGCTCGCAGCGATACGGGTAGGGGGCGGGGATCATCGTCACCGGCACGAGCCAGGGGGCGAACATCTTCTTGTAGGCGCCGCGCGCAGAGGCGGAGAGGGCGAGCAAGGTGTTGCCGTGGTAGCCGGGGGTGCGCGCGATGATCTTGTGCTTGTCGGGCTTGCCCGACTCGACCCAGTGCTGGCGGGCGAGCTTGAGGGCGGCCTCGACGGCCTCGGAGCCGGAGGAAAGGAAGTAGGCGAAATCGAGGCCTTTCGGGCTGAGGGTCCGCAACTCGGCGGCGAGCGCCTCGGCGGGCTCATTGGTGAAGGCCGTGCCGTTGACGTAGGCGACCTTGCGGATCTGCTCGGCCACCGCGTCGGCGACCTCGGAGACGCCGTGGCCCAGGTTGGCGACGTAGGCTCCGCCGCAGGCGTCCAGGTAGCGCTTCCCCGTGTCGTCCACCAGCCAGCACCCTTCCCCGCGCACGATCATGGGGAACTCTCGGTCGAGAGCGCGGTAAAAGACTCCGGTGTCGGGGTAGCGCCGGGGCGGCATGGATTTTATTGTAACATAAGCCCATGAGCCTGAGGCTTCTCGCCGCGGACGGGACCTTGGCCGCGTGGGCGCCGGCCTCGCCCCCGAAGGTCTTCTTCCTCGTGGTGGGGGAGGGCGCGCGGGCACGCGCCGTCGCCGCCGCCGCCCGCGGCGCCTTGGCCTTCCTCGGCTACGAACCGGCGGCAGGGAGGGGGAGCCCCGACCTGAGCGTGGCTCTGGGCCCGACGACCGGGGAGGATTTGCCCTATTCCGCGGAGCTGCATTACCTGTGCCTGAAGACCCACCCGAGAAAGCCTCTGGCCCTGACCCGCGAGGGGCTGGCCTCCGCCCGCGCGGAGCTGTCCGCCTTGAAGGCCCACGCGCGGTCCCTGTCCGGGGTCACCCTTGAGCCCAGCTCTCGCGGGGTGACCGGCTACCTGCACCGCTTTCGCGAGGCGCTGAGCCGGGATCTCGATTTCCCCGAGGCGTTGTCCTGCGTCTGGGACGGCTTGCGGCCGGGAGCCCTTTCTCCGGGCTCCAGGGCCGCCCTTTTGCGGGCCGCTTTGCCCGCCTTGGGCCTTGACGAATGAGGGAGGCGGGGGTACACTGCGAGGGACGGAGGGTACTATGACCGAAATCACGGTTAAGTTTAATCTGTCGTTCAGCCGGCGCTTTATCACCGCCGCGGGCGCCTTCGCCATCATGCTGTGCGCGGTCCCGGAGCTCGACTCGGAGAGCGTCACGCTGTCGACCTATTACCCCGCCCCCTCCGGCGTCTACACCAACATGATCACGACGAACAACACCTTCCTGGCGCGCGACGGCGGCGCTCTGGCGGTGGGCACCGTCACTCCGGTGGGCGGCTCCAAGGTGACCGTCGCCGGGGGCAGCATCGCGGGCACCTACGGGCTCACCCCGAGCTACGTGGCCTGGAACACCTACGGCACGGGGGCCGGCGGCGCCGCCATCTACAACGACAGCGGCGCCTACCAAGGCCTCATGCTCGTCGGCAACAACTCCGGCGGGGGCGGCGTCCGCCGGGTCAAGGTCTGGGACGAGATGACGGTCAACGGGAATACGATCACCACCGGCAACGCCAGCGTCAGCGGCGCCATCTCCACGAGCCAGAAGCTTTCCTTCACGGAGGCTATCGTCAATACGAGCTATAACTGCATCGCGCAGGTCTACGGCATCGGCGTGCAGAACTGCCCCGCCGGCCGCTTTGCGACCTACACGAGCGGCGTCATGGTCAAATACACGATGACCGTCGGCACCACCGACCCCGGCGGCACGATGCTGTGCTGCGACTGCCCGACCGGGGGCTGCCCGAGCCTGTAGGCGCGTCCCGTCGGACGGGCCAAAAGTGAATGTGGTATAGTTTCGCCCATGGCGCTGCACCTTCCCGTCAACGGCGTCTGCAACATCAAGTGCGTCTTTTGCTCGTCCGAGGGCCGCTCCGGGACCTATGCCCTCAAAAACCTCCTCGACGAGATAGACCGGGACAAGACCGGCCACGTCCAGATCTCCGGGGGGGACCCGATGCTGAAGGATCCCGCGGAGCTGCTCGAGATCCTGCTGCACTGCCGTAAAAAAGGCAAGCTCATCGAGCTCCAGACGAACGGCGTGCTGCTGACGCGCTACGACGAGAAGCGCCTGAAGCTGATCCGCGGCCTCGTCAGCTTCTTCAACATCAATTTTTCCGCCCACAACGCCGCGCTGGACCTCGAGGTCACGGAGACGCCCGGCGCCTTCGACCTGCGCGTGGCGGGCGTGCGCCAGTTGATCGCGCAGGGCTCGGAGGTCCGGCTGAACTACATCGTGCACGCGCTCAACTACCGCCACTGCGAGGATTTCGTCCGCTTCGCCGCCCGGGAGATACCCGGCTTCTCCTGGATCCAGTTCAGCTACTGCAAGGGGATGGGCCGGGCCAAGGGCAACGAGCTCGTCATGCCCCGCTTCGAGGAAGCCGCGCCCTTCCTCAACGCCGCTTTCAAGGCCTGCAAGGAGAACGGCGTGGAGTTCGACGTGGACCACATCCCCGTCTGCTTCGTCATCGCTTATCGCGAGCATCACGCGGACTACCGCAAGATGCGCGAGCACAAGCCGGGGGTGCACCTCGCCGAGAAGCAGCAGATCGCCGATTGCGAGGGCTGCGTGATGCGCGAGGCCTGCCCGGGGCCGCGCCGCGACTACCTGGAGATCTACGGCGAGCTCAGGCCCATGCCGCTGATCAAGGCGGTCCTCCCCTGAGCACCGCGCCCGCGGCCGCCGCCGCCTTCGACGTCGCGGCCGTCCGCGCCCTGTATCCCGCCCTCGCGCGCGAGATCGGCGGCAAGCGCCTGGTCTACCTCGACAGCGCCTGCACCGCGCTCAAGTCCGCGCGGGTCGCCGAGCGGCTGTCGGATTTCTACGCGAACTGGGGGGGCTGCGGGGGCAAGCGCTCCACGCACCTGCTCAGCCAGCAGGTCGAGGATTGGTTTCAAGAAGCGAGGCGCGCGGCCGCTTCGTTTTTGAACGCCGAGACGCCCAACGAGATCGTGTTCACCTCCGGGACGACCGAGGCGGCGAACATGGTCTGCGGCGGATTCCCGTTTGATTCAGGCCGACGTAAAGTCCTTATAACCGATCTCGAGCATAACGCCGTGGCGCTGCCTTTCATCGAGAAAGCGCGGCGGGGCGAGATCGATCTGGAGATCTGCCCTACTGAGAACGGCATTCTCGACCTAGACCGGCTCAGCAATCATCTCGATGACAAGACCGCTCTGCTCGCCATCACGCACGCGTCCAACGTGATGGGGGGGGTCGTGCCCGTCGCGGAGGCGGCCAAGCTCGCGCGGCGCAAGGGGATCAAGGTCTTCGTGGACGACGCGCAGTACCTCGGCACGCACCGCGAGGACGTCTCGACGCTCGGCGCCGACTTCGTCGCTTTCTCGGCGCACAAGCTCGGCGGCCCGTTCGGCGTCGGCGTTTTGTGGGGCCATGAAACGGAGCTCAATAGGCTCGGGACCTGGAAGCTCGGCGGAGGGACCGTGAAGTCCGTGTCCTGGGACCTGAAGAGCGCGCCCGAGCCGGCCTACCTCGACGCGCCGGGACGCTTCGAGGCGGGCGTTCAGAACTTCGGCGGGGCGATCGGCCTGCACGAGGCGCTCAAGGTCCGCGAGTCGCTTCCGGCGGGACCCCTGCGCGCGCACGTCGGCGGGCTCGCGCGGCGCCTGGCCGAGGGCCTGGAGTCGATCGACGCGGTACGGGTGCTCGGCCGGACCGAGGACCTCGAGAAAGGCAGCCTGGTCACTTTCGCGGCGGTTCATCCCGACTTTTCGCCCGTCGATTTCAACCTCTACCTGAACCACGAGCTTAACGGAGCGTTCATCGCGATCCGCGTCGGCGAGCACTGCGCGCATCTTCAGCACCGGCGCCTCGGCGTCGACGCGACGGCGCGGGCCTCGCTCGGCGCGTACAACACGGCCGCGGAGGTCGACGCGTTCCTCGACGCCGCGCGCGCCTACGCGAAGGAGGCCTGCGGTGGCTGAGGCTCCCCGGATCATGGCGGAGCTGCCCAAGCTCGAGCGGATCGACCGCGAGAGCTTCGACGGCACGAAGTGCTTCGACATATTGTTGAATTACAATTGCTCGGCGAAGTGCCTGTTCTGCTCTCAGGATTTCGAATGGCGCAAGGAGCCGAACGATCTTCCGTTCGAGAAGGCCGTAGAGTTTATGTACATGGCCTACAAGAACGGCTATCGCCGTTTGGGCTTTACGGGGGGGGAGCCGACGATCCGTCCGGAACTCCCCAAACTGATCGCCCTGGCGAAAAAGATCGGCTACGGTTATGTGCGTATTCAGACCAACGGCATCCGCATCGCGGATTACGAGTACGCGAAGACTTTGCGGGACGCCGGGCTGACCTTCGTGAAGTACTCCTTGCATGGACATACCGCCGAGCTTCACGACAAGCTGGTGGCTGTTCCCGGCGCCTTCGAGAAGAATCTGAAGTCGATCGAGAACCTGAAGAAGCTGAACGTCGGCATCGGCGTCAACATCGTCCTCAACGAACTGAACTATAGGCATCTGGTCGAGTTCTACGAGCTGTTCCTGCTCAAGCACCAGCTTTCCAACTTCGTGATCATCGCCCCTCTGTACGAGGGGAATATGAAGCTTAACGCCGCCGTCGGCGCGAAGATCGGCGTGAAGATGACGGACATCGCGCCGTACATCAAGAAGGCGTACGAGGTCTTCACCAAGATCAACTACCCGAAGCCGCCCCTTTTGCTGCATTTCACGCCCTGCGTCTTGCCGGGCTACGAACAGCAGATGTTGGGCTGGTCGGCGTTCAACACCATGGTCGTCAATCCGCTCGGCGAGAAGCGCGACCTCGACCAAACGGCGCAGGCGCACACGATGAAGACCGACGAGTGCAAGAAGTGCGTCTACAACGACCGCTGCATCGGGTGGGACGCCAGCTACGCGCGCTACTTCGGCACCGACGAGATCAAGCCCATCCTCGAGATCCCCGAGCGCTACGACGCCCGCGCGCCGCGCATGGAGACGCACGAGGGCCGCGGCGGCATCCTGACCGACAACGAGCAGTGCGTGCTCGAGGTGCTCAAGCTCAAGAACAACGTCACGACCAAGCAGTTCCTCGCCGTCGCCGAGTCCCTGCCCTTGTGCAAGGACTGCAAGGACGAGAACGCGGTCATCCACGCCGCGGAGACCTTGATCAAGATGGGCGTCGTCGCCCGCGAGTTCGTCAAGGGGAAGTATCTGTGGTCGCTGAAAGGGGAGCTGCGCTCATGAGCGACTGGACGCCGCCGCAGGGCGGGCGCACCCAGAAGCTGGTGCTGTTCACCGGCTTCTCCTGCAACAGCCACTGCCATTTCTGCATCGACCTCAATAAAAGAGATCTTCCCGACAAGTCCACGCGCGCGATCGTCGAGGAGATGGTCGAGGCGAAGGCGCAGGGGGTCGAGTACCTGGAGATGATCGGCGGGGAAACGACGATCCGGCGCGATTTCATCCCGCTGGTCAAGACCGCCAAGAAGCTCGGCTTCAAGGACATCGTCGTCGTGACCAACGGGCGCATGCTGGCGTACCCCGAGTTCGCCAAGGAGACCGTGGCGGCCGGCGTGACCGACCTGGTGTTCTCGATCCACGGCCACAACGCGAAGCTTCACGACGACCTGACCTACGCGGAGGGATCCTTCAACGACCTCCTGAAGGGGATCGAGAACGTCCGGAAGGAAGGCTTGAAGCGGATCTTCGGGAACTGCACGGTCATCAAGCAGAACATGGCCCACCTGCCCGACATCGCCCGGCTCTTTCTACGGCTCGACATACACCACGTCGAGTACATCTTCGTCGATCCGACCTACGGCGGCGCCTACACCAATTTCAACGGCCTCGTGCCGCGCATCTCCGAAGCCGCTCCTTTTATGAGGGAAGCGCTCGACATCGGCCGCGCCGGGGGGACGAAGGACTTCGTCGCGCGCTACGTGCCCTTGTGCCACTTCCCCGACCACCTCGAGCAGATCTCGGAGATCCGCGAGGTCGCGACCTTCCGCACGCGCCATTGGGCTCCCGACTTCAAGAACGACGACGTCGGCGCCGGGCGCGTCGTCGCCGGGCGCAGCAAGCCCGCCAAATGCGCCGGCTGCGCCCTGTACGCCCGCTGCGAGGGCGTCTGGAACGAGTATCTCAAGCGCGTCGGCGACGACGAGCTCAAGCCCCTGGTCCATGCCTGACTTCCCCATATGGCCGCAGTGCAACATCGCGTGCGTGTTCTGCTCCAACCCGGTGGAGGGGTTCCGGCACACCACGGACAAGTACACGCTCGACGAACTCAAGAAGAAGGTCTCGGATTATAAATCGGGGCTGCGCACCTTCGTCAAGTTCGACGAGGAACGCGACTACTTCAACCTGACCGGCGGCGAGCCGACGAACCACCCCGATTTCCTCAAGATCCTCGCCCACATCCGCACCGAGTTTCCCCGAAACCTGATCCGCCTGCTCAGCAACGGGCGCATGTTCGCCTACGAGGACTTCGCGCGGCGGACCTGCGGCATCGCCCAGCTCCCCTTCGAGATCGCGGTCCCGATGTTCGGCCCGACGGCGGCGACGCACGAGAGCATCTCGCGCACGCCGGGGAGCTTCGAGCAGACGACCGCGGGCCTGCGCCACCTCGCCGAGCACCGCCGGCCGGGACAGCTCGTCGAGATCCGGATCATCATGACCAAGGTGCAGGCTCGCTGGCTCGACGGCCTGCTCGACTTCCTGCTCGCGGAGTTCCCGTGGGTGGATCGAGTCGTGTTCCTCTTCGAGGAGATCGAGGGCTTCGCCGAGCAGTACAAGAGCCAGCTCAAGTTCACGCAGTCGGAGTGCGCCGCGCACCTCGACCGCAACTACGAAAAGCTCAAGCGCTTCAAGGACGCGCGGCTCTATCACTTCTCGCTGTGCACCGTGCCGACGAGGCTGTGGCCGTTCGTGTGGAACACGCTCGCGGGCTTCAAGGTCACCTACCAGGAAGGCTGCCGGACGAAATGCGCCTACAAGGACCAGTGCGTCGGGGTGCACCGCAGCTACATCAAGCACATGGGCGCGCCCGACATCGCGCCGATCCTCGCGGAGCGGCCGGTGACCTTGAGCGGCGACCCGTATCATCCCGTCGCCACCGCCGAAGAACGGGTGTTTCAGCCTTGAGGCTCGACCCGCGCGAAACTGTTTCCGGAAACTGTTGCCCGCCGCTCTGATGCGGGCTTCCGCCGTCGTGCGCCTCGCCTCCGTCGACGAGGACGCGCTTCTCGCAGCCGCCTACCTTATGACGGCGGCTGCGTACGTGCTCGTGAGCCGCAAGGGGAAGGGCGGCGCCGTCGAGCTGCGGCCGAAAGGGAAGACCGCGGCCAAGGCTCTGGCCGCCGCGTTCCGGCGCGAGTACGCCAACCAGGTCCTGCGCTGGTCGCTGTCGCGCGGCGGGCTCGGCCTGCGCGCGGAGACTCTTCGCCGCGCGCTGGCGCTCGCCGAGGCGGCCGGCGGGAGGACCGAAGCCCCTCAGGCGTCTCTCACCCCGGAGCAGAAGGCGGAGATCGCCGCTTTGCTGGCCGAAGCGGACGCCGATCCCGGCCCCAAGGATCCGCTGGGCATCACCCGGCCATGGGAAGAGTCCCGCAAGGACCGATGAAGATCGTCAAAGGCGCCGTCGTCTTCAAGCTCGGCCGCCCGCCGTACGGCGCCGAGGCGCTCGCCGCGGGCGCGCTGGCGCTGGGCACGCGCGCCCAGGTGTTCGTCGACGAGACGAAGAAGGCGTTCTCCGTCGAGATCCGGCCCGCGGCGGCCTTGCCGGCGTCCGGGCTGCTGGCGCTCGCGGGGGAGTTCCTCAACGAGGCCTTGAATCACGAATACCGCCAGCGCGTGGTGCAGGCCAACGCGCCGCTGACGCAGGCGGTTTTCGCGCCGCTTTTCGCGAAGGGCTTCCCGGCGGTGCCGGCCGATCCGCTCGAGGAACTCGAGCCGCAGGTCAAGGCCGACCGGGCCCGGGAGCTCGAGGAATTGCTGGAGCGGGCGCGGGGCATGCGTTGAGCCGGCTGACCTCGCTGGATAATCCGCCGAAGGCGCGCCCGGGCGCTAGCGCGCCGCATCAATATCGCATGCTGGGCCGCCGCGTGCTGATCACCGACGAGCACGGCCGCTGGGCGCTGTTGACGCGGAAGGAATACGACCGCTTCCTCGCGGGGCTCAAGCCGTCCGATCCTCTGTGGCCCGTCCTGCAGGCCTGCGGCTTCCTGGCCGGGGCCTTCGACTTCGACGCGGCCGCGCGCCTTCAGTTCGAGCGGAGCCTGCTCTCTTGGAAGGGACCGGGCGCGCACGTGCTCCGTCTCGACGGCATGGAGCTTGAGACCGCGCGGCGGGTCGTGGACTTCGTCTTCGCCTGCCCCGGCCCTCAGCTGACGCTCGAGCTCGTTTTCGACGACGCGGGCGCCGTTTGGCCCATCGTCTGGTTCATCGTCCAGTACGCCCGGCGGCGCGGGGAGTGGTCCCGCCGGCCGGTGTTCCTGATCGCGCGCGCGCGGGCCATGACGTCCGAGCAGGCGGACTTCCTGCGTTCGCACGGTGTCACGCGCTGCGCGACGCTCGAGCTGGCCGGAAAGCCGGACATGGGAAAAGGTCCGCCGTTTCGCGCCCAACGCGCGCGCGCGCGCCTGGGTCCCGGGGCGGCCGACCCGCGCGCATGGGTCCGCTGGTTTGAAAAATGGGGAGTCGAATCCGCGCGCCTGCTGCCCGCGGGGCTCGATGGGGAGAGCGTCGCGGCGTTCTCCGGTTTCTACGGCGAGTTCCTGGGGCACCTGGTCCAGGACGGGGAGCGCATGAACCTGCGCGATGAGTGGACGCTCGGGCTGCTGGGCGGCCGCCTCTGGAATCTTCCGGGCATGGACGTGCTCGAGCAGCTCGCCTACGACGCCGCCGGCCGCGTTTACACCTCCGAGGAGGCCTGCGCGAACCCCGAGTTCGCGCTCGGCTCGGCCGCGGAACTTCGCTACCGGGACATCGCGCAGCGGCCCGTCGTCCGCGCCGTGATCGCGGCCGCGCATCCCGATAACCAGCCGATGTGCTCGCAATGCGCGTACCGGCCCTTTTGCGCGGTGGCGCCGTCTTCGAACCACGCCGTTCAGGGCACGGTCTGGGGGCAGACCCCATCGAGCCCCGCCTGCGTTCTGCAGATGGGAATTCTGGACCGCATTTTAGAGCGGCTGGATGACGAAAAGTTCATGCTTTTATTGGATAAATGGAATGTTGACATGAGGTGACTATCCTGCTACACTGTCGCGAAGGGCCCGGCCTTTCCTAATAGATAGCGCAGGAATTTGAATGAAATCGAAGAATAAATCTAAAAAAATTATCCCCAAGCTCACCTCTGCGCACGCCGCCCTCAGCCTCGACGTCAAAACCCTCGGTCTCGAAGCCGTCTACGGCGCCGCCTACCTGATGATGGACAAGGCGTTCGTGTCGCTGTCGGGCGATCGCGCCGGCAAGGTCGTCGTCTCGCTGCGCGCCAAGGATCCCAAAGCCGTCAAGCCGAAGGCGCTCGCCGAGGAGTTCCTCCTCGACCTCGAGTCCCAGAAGGTCCGCTGGGCCGTGGCCAAAAACAACCTGCCGATCCGCGAGCACATCGCCGAGCAGGCGGTGCTCATCGCCAACGGCACCATTCCCGCTCCGTCCGCGGCGGCCGCGGCGCCCGAGGCGGCCGCCGAGGAGCTCACCGCCGAGCAGCGCGCCGAGATCGAGAAGCTGATCTCCGAGGTCGAGTCCGAGATCAAGTCGATGAACGACAAGAAGGTGGCCGCGGATCCGAAGGGCATCAAGGCCTCCTGGGAAGAAAAGCAGGAGCAGGGGAACAAGGCGGGCCTATGAGCCGCCTCACCGCGCTGGCGAAGGGCGCCGCCGTCGACACGGGAAAGCTCGCCGCGTTCAACTTCCGCGACATGGGCGGCTGGCACCTGCTGACGAACGACTGGGGCCAGTTCCTCATGCTCTCGACGGAGGACTTCCACCGCTTCATGGCCGGCAAGGTCGCCGCCTCCGACCCGCTTTATCCCGAGCTCGAGAGCCGCGGCTTCCTGAAGGACCGCCTCGATTTCCCGCAGCTGGCCGCGAACTACGTCAAGAGAAGCTCGTTCCAGTGGTTCCCCGGGCCCAGCCTGCACATGATCGTCGTGACCTTGCGCTGCAACCAGAAGTGCCAGTACTGCCACTCGAGCGTCGTCGATCCCTCGCGGACCGACACCGACATGGACATCGCGACGGCCAAGAAGACCGTCGACTTCATCTTCTCCACGCCGAACCCGACGATCTGCATCGAGTTCCAGGGCGGCGAGCCCCTGCTGAACTGGCCCGTCGTCAAGTTCATCACGGAGTACGCCCAGGCGAAGGCGAAGGCCGGCAACCGCAAGCTGCTGATGGCGCTCGTCTGCAACTTCACGTTGATGACCGAGGACAAGCTCGACTTCCTCTTCGACCATCACGTCTCGATCTGCACCTCCCTCGACGGCCCCGCCGAGCTGCACAATAAGAATCGCCCGTTCCTCGGCGGCGGCGAGGCCCAGCCCAAGGTCGTGCATTGGCTCGAGACGATCCAGGAGCGCTGCAACGCCGACCCGAAGAAGAAGTACTACCTGCCGGGCGCGCTGATGACGACCACCCGCTTCTCCTTCGACTACGGCCCGCAGATCGTGGACCTGTACGTGAAGCTGGGGCTCGAGCAGATCTTCCTGCGGCCGCTGTCGCCGATCGGCTACGCCAAGCGGGTCTGGAAGGACGTCGGCTACGAGGCCGAGGAGTTCGTGCGCTTCTACGAGAAGACCCTCGACTACATCATCGACCTCAACGTCTCCGGGAAGTCCGACATCATGGAGCGCATGGCGCTGATCCTGCTGAGCAAGATCGTCAAGGGCGAGGATCCCGGCTTCATGGACCTGCGCTCGCCGGCGGGCGCGGTGCTCGGCTGCCTCGCCTACAACTACAACGGCGAGATCTTCGTCAGCGACGAGGGCCGCATGGTCGACCACCAGGGCGACCCGATCTTCAGGGTCGGCGACGCGACGAAGAACGACTGGACCTCGGTCATCGACCATCCGACGACGCGCGCGTGCGTGACCGCGTCGACGCTCGACAACCAGCCGATGTGCCAGCAATGCGCCTACAAGCCCTACTGCGGCGTCGAGCCCGTCTTCCACTACGAGACGCAGAAGAGCGTCTTCGGCCAGATGCCCACGAGCGGGTGGTGCGTTTCCCACATGGGCGTCTTCGACGTGATCTTTCGCAAGCTGCGCGACCCGCGCTCGCGCAAGGTGATGGACAAATGGCTCGAGCGCGATCAGTGCCGCTGGCAGGAAAGCGGGAACGTTCCCGCCGGCGAACCGGAGGCGGTGCGATGAAGCTGAAGCTGTCGAAGAAGATCTACTCCAAGGACGCGCTGCTCATCGCGGCCCAGGTCCTGTCGAACAAGGTCAACGCCTACCTCGAGGAATCGAAGTCGGATTTCACCGTGACGATCGAGGCGAAGCGCCGCGACGTCGACGCGGCTCAGCTGTCCGCGCTCGCCGGCGAGTTCGGCAACGAGCTCCTGAACCAGGAGTACCGCTTTCTCGTCGGCCGCTTCAACGCGAAGATCTCCTCGCTCATCGTGACGCAGACCTTGATGGCCGCGCGCGGCGGCGAGAGCCCGGCCGCGGCCCCGGCGGAGGAGTCGACGCCCGCGTTCAAGAAGCTCGTGGCGGACATGGTCCGCAACGCCGAGGCCGAGGTCGCCCGCACGATGCCGCGAAAGATCTCTGATCAGGGCACGGTGCTGCCGCCGATGAAGGAGCAGGATCTTGTCTAGGTTGACGGAGCCCGCCGGCCGCCTCGAGGCCAGCCCGCTGCGGGTCGCGGCGCACAACGCCCGCATGATAGGCCCCTCCGTGCTGCTCACCAACGACATCGGGGAGCACGCGTTCCTCTCGCCCGCCGATTACGAGCGCTACCTGAGCGGCCGCATCGAGAACGGCGAGGCCCTCGCCGCCGGCTCCCCCGGCAAGCCCGGCCTGCTGCAGAAGGATTTCATCCGCGACCAGCACGACTTCAGCCACCTCGCCGACCGGACCGTGCCCCGCCATCTGCTCGACTGGAAGGGCCCCAACGTCCACACCGTCGTCGTGACTTTGCGCTGCAACTTCAAGTGCCTGTACTGCCACGCGAGCGTCGTCGGCGTCGAAGAGACCGGCAAGGACATGACGGTCGAGACCGCGCGCCAGGTCGTCGACCTGATCTTCCAGAGCGGCAATCCGACCTTGATGATCGAGTTCCAGGGCGGGGAGCCGCTGCTGAACTGGCCGGTGGTGAAGTTCATCGTCCAGTACGCGAAGGAGAAGAACAAGCACCACAAGCGCGCGCTGCATTTCGGCCTGATCTCCAATTTCAGCCTGCTCGACGACGAGAAGATCGACTTCCTGATCAATCACGGCGTCTCCTTCTGCACCTCCCTCGACGGCCCCGAGGATCTGCACGACAAGAACCGGGTCTTTCTCGGCGGCAACAGCCATGAGAGCGTGCTCGCCGGCCTCCAGAGCGTCCTCGCCCGCAAGGCGGCCGGCGCGAAGGTGGACACCCCCAACGCGATCTGCACGATCACGCGCCAGTCGCTGGGCCGCGCGCCCGAGATCGTCGATCAGCTCGTCGCGCTCGGCCTCGAGCGCATCCAGTTCGGCCCGCTCGACCCGATCGGGTTCGCGAAGCGGAGTTGGGGGACGATCGGCTACTCCTCGGCGGAGTTCGTCGAGTTCTACGCGGGGGCGCTCGACTACATCATCGCGCTCAACATGAAGGGCGTGAAGTGCTACGAGAAGATGGCCCTCATTTTCATGGTCCGCATACTCGAGGGCGGCCACTGGCGGTTTCCCAACGCCGACGGCGTCGCGCGGTTGGCCTACAACCACGACGGCTCGGTCTACACCTGCGAGGAAGGCCGCCTGCTCGCCAACGAGGGGGACGAGTTCTTCAAGATCGGCCACGCCTCCTCCTCCACTCTCGCCGACCTTCTCGACCATCCCACGGTGCGCGCGAGCCTGCTCGCCTCGAGCCCGAACGCGCAGCCGATGTGCTTCCAATGCGCCTACAACCCCTTTTGCAGCGTCCTGCCCGTCTACAACGAGGGTACCCAGGGCAGCGTCTTCGGGCGCATGCCGGACAACGGCTGGTGCGAGAAGATGATGGGGCTTTTCGACGTGGTGTTCACGAGGCTGCAGGATCCGGAGGCCAGGAAGATTCTCGAGTCCTGGCTCGAGTACAAATCGCGGTAGCGCCGCGGAGGAAAAGAGCATGGCCAAGAAGACTCCGAAGAAGGATAAAAAGAAGAAGCCGCAGCTGCTCCCGCAGCTCAAGAAGGACGCGTCCGTCTTCCTGAGCTCCGAGGAAGGAAAGATCACCAAGGAGAACGTCATCAAGACCGCGGCCGCGCTCGGCATCATCGGCGCGGCCCTGCTCAAGGCGACGCCCGCTCCGGCGGCGCACTCGAACTACCTGCACAACTCCGGCGGCACGGGTTCGCATACGAGCCACGGCTCGCACGGGTCCCACGGGTCCCACGGGTCCCACGGCTCGCACGGCTCGCACGGGTCGCACGGGTCCCACGGGTCGCACGGATCCCACGGCTCCCATGGGTCCCACGGGTCCCACGGGTCGCACGGGTCGCACGGGTCCCACGGCTCGCACGGGTCTCACGGCTCGCACGGGTCCCACGGCTCGCACGGCTCGCACGGCTCGCACGGCTCCCACGGCTCGCATTGCCGCGGAGGCTGGTGCAATCCGCGCTGCTGAGAGTCGGCCTTTATTAGGCGGCGAAGCCGCGTATGGGGAACCTTGATCATTTGGCCGTCTACCTATCGGACAGCTGCAACTTGGCCTGCAGCTACTGCTACGTAGCGGTCAATCAAGGCCCCGGCGCCCGCCTCAGCTTCGAGCAGATCAAAAGCTCGATCGACGAGTTCTGCTCGAAGCTCCCGCCGGAGGGACGCAAGATCACCTTCATCGGCGGCGAGCCGCTGCTCGACTGGCCCCTGTTCGTGAAGGCGGCGCGCTACGCGCGCGAGACGGCCGGAGAGCGGGCGATCCTGCAGACCTTCACCAACGGCACCTTGATCACGCCGGAGAAGGTCGCGTTCATGGAGGACGTGGGCGTCCACTGCACGATCAGCCTCGACGGGCGCAAGGAGGACAACGACAAGCACCGGGTCTATTTCAAGACCAAGGACCGCTCCGTCCATGACGACGTCATGGCCCGCCTCGCCCCGCTGAGCAAGTCGAACCTCGGCGTCAGCCTCGTCTTCACCGCCCACACCGTGGACCGCTTGCTGGGCAACATCGACGCCTTCCAGCGCGCCGGCTTCGGCCGCATCACCTTCAACCCCGAGCTGTACGAGGTCTGGCCGGAGGCCAAGATCGCCGTGATGCGCAAGGTCCTGTCCGGGCTCGCGCGCTGGTACAAGGTGATCCTCGACTCGGGCACGCGCCCTCCGCAGCTTCAGATCCTCTTCGCCGTGCTCGAGTCGCTCGAGCACAACCGCGCCGGGGAGCGCTGGTGGCACTCCTGCCACAACATGACGCTCGGTCCCGACGGCAAGTATTACTCGTGCGACAAGGCTCTCTCCTTCCCCGTCGGGACGGCTCCGGCGCTGAGGGCCGGCTCGGCGGAGACGGGCATGGACTGGAAGGGCGCCGCCGAGCAGATCGACGGCTTCGTGGACTGGATCGAGCGCCGAGGGGGCGGGGACCAGGAGGTCTTCTGCCCGATCGGAGTCGTCGCCCACGCGCGCATCGCGGGGCGCGACCCCGAGGCGGCGCTGGCGAACTTCCGCCGCGTCGCGGCGGTCTTCGCCGAAGGGCTCTCCGAGCTCGTCGACTCGTGCCAGTCTCACCCGCAGTTCCAGGAGCTCTATGTCCGCGCGCGCGTCGTGTAGCCTGACCTGCAACAAGGAGATCCGGCGCTTCAAGGTCGCGATCAACACGGCGTGCCCGCTGCGCTGCGAGTACTGCTTCATCGACAAGGACTCCGGCGAGACGATCTCCCGGACTCACGTCGAGAACCTCGTGCGCTTCCAACTGTCGTCCCCGGGCAAGGTCAAGAAGCTCCTGCTGTACGGGGGGGAACCGTTCCTCGATTTCGAGATCGTGCGCGAGACGGCGCTATACGCGCGCGCCGAGGCGCTCAAGGCGGGCAAGGACCTGGATCTGTCGATCTGCACCAGCGCGGGGCTGCCGCTCAAGCGCGAATGGCTCGAGTTCCTGGCCGAGCAGAGGTTCTTCCTCAGCGTCAGCATGGACGGCGACGCGGAAACGCACGACGCCCATCGGCGCATGAAGGGCGGGAGCGGCTCGCACGCGCGGATGCTCCCGAACCTCAAGACCATCTTCGAGACGATCGGCAAGCGGCGCTCGATGGCGATCCAGTGCGTGCACCCCGACAACGTCGAGAAGATGCTCGACAACTACAAGACCTTGGTCGGCTACGGCTTCGAGAATATCGAGATCGAGGTGATCCACGGCTTCGGCTGGAAGGAGACCAAGCACCATTTCCGGCCTATGCTGGCCAAAGTGTTTGACTACATATGGGAGGAGGCGCACCAAGGGCGCTTTCGTTTCGTGGTCTGCTCCCTGGTGCCGCTCATGCTCAAGGAGGGGGTGGTCCTCGAGGACTGGTGCCCGTTCCACTCGTCGATGGAGACCTACCCGGACGGAAACTTTTCCTTCTACCCGTTCGCGTTCGTGGACTGGGACGGGCGCAAGAAGTCGAAGGTCGGGTCGGCCTCCGAGGGGGTGCCCGAAAAATACCGGGACTGCACCTTCGACCTGAGCTCCGAT
>JAUYSH010000002.1 GCA_030696455.1 Elusimicrobiota bacterium | reverse complement strand
ACGCGGGCGAGGTCGTCTCGGCCGTCCCGACCAACGCGGGCGGATGGTACTACAACAACACCATCGGCGATGCGAACGTCGGCAGCGTGCTGGTGAACTGCACCCACACCGACACGAAGGGCTCGGTCTGGACGGGCTACTGAGCCCGGCGGACGCGGAAGAGCGAGAGGCGGCCGTCCTGCGCGGCGGGCTCAAGACCGTAGCGTTCGAGCTTGACGCGTAGGCCGGCCTCCTCGAGCGTCCGGCCGCTCACGTAGACCTTCTCCGGGGCGAGCGCGTCGAGGCGCGCGTGCAGGGCGGCTTCGTCGGCGAAGTAGCGCAGGTTCACGGGACGCCGGGCGGTGAAGTAGGGGATGTACACCGCGCCGCGGCCGTTGGCGAGGATCCAGGCGTCGGACGGGGCGCTGCGCGCCGTCCACTCGGCGTCGACGAGGTCGGGGTTGTTGGCGGGATCGGAGACGGGGCGCACGACGAAGGCGAGGTTGCAGGAGAACGCCGCCGCCGTCCAGGCGGCCAGCGCCCAGAGGGCGGGCAGGTCGGAGACCCGATAGACGGATCGTCCAAGGTTCCCAACTCGTGAAGAGCAGCGCGCAGCCCGCCAGCCACGCGAGCCAGAACCTCGCCTCGAAGGTTTTGCCGGCCGCCGCGCGCGGCGGCGAGCCTCATCGCGGCTCGTAGACGGCGGCGCGCTCCGAGGGCTCCTCGTGGAGCTTGCGGAACAGCGCGGTATCGTCGAGGCGGCGGCGCACGCGCTCGAGCTCCCGGCGGGGTGCCGCGCTTTCGTCGGCGAGCAGGCCGAAGTCGAGGCCGTCGACGCGCAGGACGTAGGTCACGCGCGCGGCCTTGAGCGCGGCGGCGAATTCCTCGTCGCCCTCGACGACGGGCAGGGGCAGGCTCGGCAGGCCGGACAGCCAGCCGTCGCGCACGGGCAGGGCGCTGCTGAGCAGGCCGGGGCGGGGGCGCGCGGCGAGCCAGGCGTAGGTCTTCTTCAGCTCGGGCTCGGCCCAGGGTCCGGGGCGGCCGAGGCGGGGCGCGGTCTGGAGGAGAAGCTGCGCGACGAGCAAGGCCGCGAACGCGGGCTTGGCCCGGCGCCCGAGCCCCTCGGCGGCGGCCCACAGGAGCAGGGGCAGGAGCGGGATCAGGTAGCGCTCGTACTGCCAGCCCCACGCGCCGAGCATCAGGACGCCTCCCGCCAGCGCCAGCGCGGCGGGCTCCGTCGGGCGGCGGCGCAGGGCGCGGACGGCGCCGAACAAGGCGACCGCGGCCAGCGCCGCGCCGAGGACGACGGCGAGGGCGCCGTCCGCCGACGCGGGCGGGGTGAAGCCGCCGCCCAGGCTCGCGGCGTAGAAGCGCGCGTTCGACCAGGCCAGGCGCGCGAACTTCCCCGCGGGATCCTCGCCGTAGGAGAGGGAGAACATGCTGAACTTGTCGACGGCGCCGATGCGCGAGTAGGACCACAGCGACCAGGCGCCGAAGGCGAGGACCGGCGGCAGAAACGCCCGCGGGCGCAAGGGGCGAAGAAAGACCGCGAGCGCGGGAAGGGCGGAGACGCCGGCGGTGCGCGTGAGCAGCAGCGCCGCGGCGGCGAGGCCGGCGGGGAGCGCGCGTCCCGCCTCGGCCGCGGCGACCATCGCGATCAGCGCCAAGGTGAACGGCGCCTCGGACATCACCGCCCCCGCCTGAGACAGCACGAGAGGCGACGAGGCGAACAGGCCGGCGGCGAGCAGCGCCTCGGTCTCCCCGGCGCGCCGGCGCAGCCAGGCCCACAGCGCCAAGGGCACCAGGGCCAGGACCAAAGCCGACGCGGCCTGGAACGGGCCCGGGTGCTCGGTGAACCAGGCCAGCGGCGCCAGCAAGGCGGGCCAGGCGGGGTTGATCATCGTCAGCGGCGGGCAGCCCGGGGAGGTGAGCAGGCAGTAGCGTCCCAAGGTCAGGGCGCGCGCGCCGATCAGGTAGAGGACGTCGTCCTGCTGGCGCCCGAAATACTGCGCCGGGGCGAAGGCCACGATGAGGAGCGCGCAGGCGGCGAGCGCGACGGCGGAGCGCGGGGGGACTCTCAAAAAAATGGCGGAAGAGGAGGGATTCGAACCCTCGAGGGCTGTTACACCCTACACGATTTCCAGTCGTGCGCCTTCGACCACTCGGCCACCCTTCCTATCCGCGGATTATATCGCATTTGCGCCTCATCGCATATAGATATAATCGGCGCGTGACGGATATGCGGCGGACCCTCGCGGCGCTGATCGCCCTCGGCGCTGTTTTTTCGATCTACCTCCCGCAAAGGGGCGAGGACTTCGTCTATTACTACTGCGCGGGCCGCAGCGCGGCGCAGGGCCGGTCCCCGTACGAGGCCGCGCCCTATCAGGCCTGCATCGCCGCGGCGCTCGGGCGCGTCAATCCCCATGACTCGAAGGCGGCCGGCTCCGCCTACCCTCCGCCGGCGGTCCGTCTGTTCCAGGCGTTCGCCGCGCTGACCTACCCCGCGGCCTACGGGCTGTGGAACGCGGCCCTGCTCGCCGCGAGCGTCCTGCTCCTCGCCGGCTTTTCGGCGCGATCGGCGCTGGGGCTGCTGCTCGTCGTTTGGCCCGGCTTCGTCTCGAGCTGGTCGCATCACAAGCTGACCATTCCGTTGTTCCTGGCGTTCCTGCTGGGAATCCGTCTCGTCGAGCTGGGCCGGCACCGCCTCGGCGGCGCGCTGCTGTCCGTGCTCTGCCTGCAGCCTCAATGGCTGGCGGCGGCCGGCCTTTTCCTGGCGGCGCAGCGGCGCGGGCGCGCGCTGGCGGCGCTCGCGGCGGCGAGCCTCCTGCTCTTCCTGCTCGCCTCGCCCGCCTGGCTCGGGCCGTGGCTGGCGAGCGCCGCGTTCCACTCCGACAACTTCATCGCCTTCGACAACCAAAGCCTCTTCGTGTCCCTGTACAAGCGCGTCGGGCCGCATTTCGTCGTCGACATGACCTGGTTCAAGGCCGCCCGCTACGGCGCGTCGGCGGGCCTGGCGCTCCTGGCCTGGCGGTTCGCCGCGCGCCGGGACTCCGAGTCGCTGGCGCTTTTCCTCGGCCTCATGGTCCTGGCCCAGCCCTATTCCCACGCCTCCGACGCCCTCTGGGCCTTTCCCCTGTTCCTGGCGTTCCTGGCCCGGCTCGACCGCCGGCTGCGCTTCCCGGCCGGCCTGCTCTTTTGCGCGGCGTTCCTGCTCTCCGGGGGATTCGCGCCCGGACGCCTGCACCGCCCGGCCGATCGCGACCGGCTGGGGTACCTCTCCTGCCTGGCCGCGGCGGGGTACGGCCTCGCTTCCTTCGCAAGACGGCGAGCGACCGGTCGATGAGGATGACTAAACTTCCGTGGGCCGCGGCGGCGGCCGCCCTGGCCTTGATCGGCCCCGCCCTGCTGCGCGGAGAGGGCCTGCTCGCGACCGCCGCGCTGTGGCGGGTGCCGCCGTGGAACGGCGTCCTTCCTCCGATGCCCGGGACCGGGCTGCTGGCCGACCAGCTTTTCTATTTCGCGCCTTGGCGGCAGTTCATGCGCGAGGAATTCCTGGCGGGGAGCTTCCCGCTCTGGAACCCCTTCCTGCTGGCCGGCGTGCCCTTCGCGGCGTGCATCCAGGCCGCGCCGTTTCATCCCTTGAACGCGGGCCTGCTGTGGCTGCCGGCCGTGCCGTTCTCGTTGATCTCGGCCTTTCTTAAATTGTTCTGCGCCGGCGTCTTCACGGGCCTGCACCTCCAGCGCCTGGGCGCCTCGGAGCGAGGCGCCGTCCTGGGCGCCGTCGTTTTCTCCCTGGGCGGCTTCATGGTCGCCTGGCTCGGCCATCCCCACACCACGACCGCCTGCCTGCTGCCCGCGCTGTTCTGGGCGCTGGGGCGGCTGTCGGACCGTCCGGGGCCCCGCGAAGCCGCGCTTCTCTCGTTATTCACCGGGCTGGCCTTGCTCGGCGGCCATCCGCCCACGATGCTCCATGTTCTCGGCGCGGCCGCCGCGTACGGGATATTCCTGTCTCGCGGGCGAGCCCGCTTCCTGGGTTGGGCGGCGCTGGCCGCCGCGCTCGGCGCGGCGCTCGCGGCCCCCGCCTTGCTTCCGTACTTCGAGTACCACGCCTTGAGCTCGACGGCCGCCGCCTCCGCGTCCCTGGGGCGAGGGGGCACGTCCCTGTCGCCGTGGCTCCCTCTGCACCTGCTCATGCCGCTGGCCTCCGGCTCGCCCGCGCTCGGGGCGGAAATATTGGCCGGGCTGTTCGGCCTCGGGCCGGAAAGCAATTTCATCGAGCGCGCCGCCTGGACCGGGCTGATCCCTCTCGGCTTCGCCGCCCTGGCCGTCGTCCGCCGCCGCCGCGACGGCGAGGTCCTTTTTCACGCCGGCCTGGCGCTGTTCGGCCTTCTGGCCGCGCTCGGCGCGCCGCCTCTGCCCTGGCTGTGGAAGGCGCTGCCCGGCTTCTCGAGCGTGAATCCGACGCGGCTCCTGCTCCTCTGGTCCTTCGGCGTGGCAGTGCTCGCCGGGCTGGGAGAGAAGGAAAGGCCGCGGACATGGATCGTTTGGCCGGCGGTCGCCGCGGGCGGCCTTTACTCGATCAAGGTCTGGCTCTCTCTCGACGAGCTGCGGCCGGGGGAGAGCGCCTTCGCGGCGTTCGTCCTGCTGCTGCTCGCCGCGGAGTGCGCCGCGGCGCTCTGGGTCCTTCGCCGCCGTCCTTGGGCGCCGTGGCTGGCGGGCCTGTTCTGCCTGATCCCCGCCCTCGACGTCAATCCCTCCGCCGCCGCGGCCACCTTCTTCCCGGCGACGCCGGCGGTGCTGGCGCTGAAGGCCGCGGCGGGCGAGGGACGGGTCTTCGCGCTCGGCCGCAATCTCGAGCCGAACCTGGGGATGCCGTTTCGCATCCGCGACGCGCGCGGGCGGGACTTCACGACGCCGCGGCGCTACGAGGAGCTCGTGACAGGCGGCGCCGGGAGCTTCGACTTCTATTCAGGCGCGGAGGCGCCGCCTCCTAATCCCGCGCTGCTCGCCGTCGGGGCCGTCTTGACTCGCGACGGGGTGCTCCGGTCGTCCGCGCCCGCGCGGCGCGCGCTGTTCGTGCCGGCGGCCCGCGCGGGCAGCCCCGCGGAGGTCCTCGCCGCCGTGCGCGCGCCCGGCTTCGATCCGGCGAAGCTCGTCTGGCTCGACGACGGCGACGCGCCTTCCTTCCCGGCCGCCCGCGGCTCCGCCCGGATCACGGCCGACGGCGCCAACTCCGTCGTCGTCGAAACGGAGGCCGACGGCCCGGGCTGGCTGGTCCTGCTCGACGGGTGGTTCCCGGGCTGGGAGGCGCGGGTCGACGGCGCGCCCGCCCGCGTGCGCCGAGCCGATTACGCCTTCCGCGCCGTGCAGGTGCCGGCGGGCCGGTCCGTCGCGCGCTTCGACTACCGCCCCTCGTCCGTGGGCGTCGGCCTGATCCTCGCCTTGCTCTCCGCCGGCCTTCTGGCGCTCGCCTGGCTCGCTACAAGTCGACGACCTGGCCTTCCTTAGCGGAGAAGCAGTCGACGGCGAGCTTGCGCGAGGAGATCAGCGCGAGGCTCTCGGCGAGCCGGGCGTCGAGCTTGGCGTCGTCGTGCAGGGGATCGTGGTGGAACAGCGCCATGCGCTTGACCCCGGCCAGCTGCGCCAGGTCGAGGATGTCGGCGAAGGCGGCGTGCCCCCAGCCGCGCTTGAGCTTGTACTCGTCGGCGGTGTACTGCGCCTCGCAGATCAGAAGGTCGGAGCCCGCGACGAAGCGCGCGATCGCCGCGTCCTCCTTGTCGCTGAACTGGCCCTTCGTGTTCAGCGCGCCGTAAGGCTCGTGGTCGCTGATGTAGGAGAGGACCTTCCCGTCGTGCTCGAAGCGGTAGCCGACGGTGATGCCCGGGTGGTTCAGGAAATGGGTGGTGACCTTGACCGGCCCGGCCTGCAGCGGGCCGTTGAGCTCGTGGAACTCGGGCTTGGACGCCAGGTCCGGGAGCTGGAGGGGAAAGTAGGTCGAGTGCATCTGCCCGGCCATGACGTCCTGGAAGGTCTTGGTCGTGCCGCGCATGCCGTAGACGTCGAACTTCGTCGTGGGCAGGAACAGGGGTGTGAAGAACGGGAACCCCTGGATGTGGTCCCAGTGCGTGTGGCCGATGAACAAGCGGCCCTTCACCGGCCCGCCGGCGGCGCGGCGCATCAGGTCGAAGCCGAGCTCGCGTATGCCCGTGCCGGCGTCGATGATGAAGGTCTCTCCCGCGATCTCGAGCTCGACGCAGGGCGTGTTGCCGCCGTAGCGCACGGTCTTCGGGCCCGGGGCCGGGATCGAGCCGCGCACGCCCCAGAAGCGGGCGCGCATCAGGAGCCCGCCATCTCGTCGACGCGGCGGTTGAACTCTCCGACCTCGAAGGGCTTGACGATGTAGCCGTCGGCGCCGGTCTCCTCGACGGCGGTGCGGACGTCGTGCCGGTAGGACTTCGACGAGCTGATCAGGATCTTCGTGCCCTTGAGCTCCGGGTCGGCGCGCAGGCGCTGGCAGACCTCGAAGCCGTGCATGACCGGCATGAGCAGATCGAGCACCAGCAGATCCGGGCGCACCGCGCGGACGGCGGCGAGGCCCTCGGCGCCGTCGACGGCGGGGGTCACCTCGTAGCGCCCGCGCAGGAGCATGCACATGAGCTCCCGCATGTCATCGTCGTCATCGACGACCACCACCTTTTTCACCACCGCAGTGTAGCGTGTCTGCGCGCTTTCAGCAAGCCTTCCCTTCGCCGCTCGCGCCGCCGCGCGGCCTCCAAAAAGTTGCATGGTGCCGGGCGGTCCGGCTATAGAATCTCCGACCGTTCTTTGCTTTAAAGCAAAGAACGAGCAAGGGGGATATAAGGACGCGCCCCACTTGTTTTAAACGCGTCCGCGGTCTAAACTGTGCGCGATGATCGTGATGAAATTCGGCGGCTCGAGCGTCGGCGCGCCCGACCGCATCGCGCGCGTCGTCGAGATCGTGCGCGGCCGCCTGCCGCGAAAGCCCGTCGTCGTGGTGTCGGCGTTCCGGGGCGTGACCGACGACCTGCTCGGCCTGGGCCGGGACGCTCTCGGGGGGTCTCCTTGCTCAAGGAGCTGACGCCGCGCACGCTTGACCGCCTGGCCGGCTTCGGCGAGCGCCTGTCGGCGCGACTCGTCGCGGCGGCCTTCGCCAAGGCGGGCATGCCCGCGCGCGCCGCGCTGAGGCGCTGGATTCCCTGCTGGGTCCGATCGAAGGTCTACCGGCGCGACGCCGGATGCTGCGTTTTCACGAGCGACGACGGACGCCGCTGCGGCTCTCGCCGGGGCCTTGAATTCGATCATATCCGGCCTTGGGCGATGGGCGGCCGTTCCGACGATCCCGCGACCTGGCAGCCCGAGGACGGGGATCCGTTCAAGGGCGACCGCTGCGATCGCGCGCAGGGCGCGTTCCGGGACTCCGCGGAAGAGCAGTTCGGGCGAAGGAGGCGGCGGAGCGCGGGCGGATTCCTGTTGAACTGGCTTTGGCGCTATTTCTTCCCGATAGCGAGGCGGTAGGCGAATGGGCGATCCCTACGAAGACCTGGGGCTTCCTTATGGCGCGGATCCGCAGGCGGTCAAGGACGCCTTTTCGCGCCTGGCGCGGAGGCTGAGCCCGGAGCGGCGTGCCGCCGATCCCGAGGCGGCGGCGGCGTACGCGAAGATCGAGGCCGCCTACGCCGAGCTCTCCAAGAGGAAGGCGCTCGTCGATCCGTTCGAGCAATGGGGCAAGGGCGGGCCCGACCTCCAGGGTCCGCCGCCGCGCGTCTCTGCGGGCGCGCCCGAGGCGGCCGGGCCCGCGGCCGAGCAGCGGCCGGAGCAGCCGGAGCTCAAGCCGGGCGAGGAGTTCAACTTCCGGCGCTTCAAGGGTCGCCTGTGCGTCGTCGTGGGGGTCTTGATGGTCGCCCGCGGCGCGAGCGTGGTGTATATCGGCCCGTCGGGGTGGGTCAACCGCCTCGCGCGCCACCTGCCGTGGGTCGGGGAGCTCGAGCGCGAGCCGGCTTTCATCGTGATGTTCATCGGCATGGCGGCCTTGATCTGGGGCGCGGGGAGCTTCATGATCTCGGACCGCGAGGCCGAGGAGCTCGAGCGCCGCGGCCGCCTTCAGCGCCTGCGGCGCCGGGCGCGGCGCCCTTTTTGATATCCTCGTGCTCATGAGAAGCGGGGGACGGGTCGCGCTCGTCGCGGGGGCCGCCGTCGCGCTCACCTTGCTCGCGTGGATCGTCGGCTCGAACTACGCCGAGGTCCGCGCGGCCGCGGCGGGGATGTCGTGGGGCTGGGCGGGCGCGGCGCTCGTCTGCGCGCTCGCGAGCCACGCGATGGGCGGGCTCGCCCTGTCGGCGGTGCTGACCTTGCTGGGGCATCCCCTCGGCGCGCCGGTCGTGCTCGGCATCTCGCTCGTGTCGACGACGGCGAACTACGTCGTCTCGACCGGGGGCGTCAGCGGCTTCGCGCTCAAGGCGCACCTGCTGCACAAGCGCCTCGTGCCCATCGCGACGACCATCGTCGCCTCGGCGCTGACCTCGGTGATCCTGTACGCGGTGCTCGCCGCCATCCTCGTCCAGGGGCTGGCCTCCCTGGCGCTCCGGCTGCAGGGCAGCCGCGTGGGGCTGCTCGAGGGCGTCATCGGCCTGTGCGTGCTGATCGTCGCGGCCGGCGGGCTGATCGTCCTGTTCCTCGACGGGCGCTTGCGCGGCAAGATGGCGCGCCGGGTGTTCCATTGGACGAACCAGGCCGCCTTCCGCCTCTCCACCAAGGAGATCCCGGCGGAGAGCTTCATGGACTTCGAGCGGCAGATGGCGCAGGGTCTGGCGCGCATCCGCCACGAGCACGGCCACCTGTCGCTCGCCGTGCTGTTCACCTGCCTCGACTGGGGCTTCGCGATGATCTCCCTGTGGCTGTGCTTCAAGGCCGTCGGCGACCCGTTGCCCTTGGGCCCGCTCTCGGCCGTCTTCGCCGTCGCCCAGGGCGCGACCTTGATCCCGGTCCTGCCCGGGGGGCTCGGCGCGGCCGAGGGCTCGATGGCGGCCGTGCTGGTCGCCCTCGGCTACGACGGGGG
>JAUYSH010000111.1 GCA_030696455.1 Elusimicrobiota bacterium | reverse complement strand
GTGATGACGCTTGGGCGCTTTTTCCAGCTCATCGCCGCGGATTTCCAAAGTCCCTGCTTGGCAGGAGTTCGCGTATGAGAGTTCGTTCTCAGGTTTTCGCGAAGCGAAAACCCTGGCGCCGCAGGCGCCATTCCGTTCGTGACAGTGCTCGTTCCAGGACGTTTCAAAACCCCATGAACTGGGAGGTAGGACCTAAGGCCCATGACGCGCGTTTCCGGCAAGGGTATCCTATGGGCGTGAGAAGCGTGCTGCCCGTCGTCAGCGTGATCGGCCTTTTGGGGGCCGGCGGCGCCGTGACCTGGTCGGTCTTCGCGCGGCCGTCCGACACCTTCATGACGACGGACGCGGCGAGCGCGTTCGATCTTCAGACCGGCCCGGCCCCGGCGCGTCCTCCGGCGAGGCTCGCCGCCGGCGAGACCTTGCGCGACGCCGTGGCTTCCGCGCCTCCTCCGGCGTCGTCCCTGATGCGGCCGATCGCGGACCCGGGCATGGTCCTCGGGGGCGCGCCGAAGGCCGTCGTGGACAAGCCCTTCACCGTGATCACGCCCAAGGCGGAGGCCTGGGCCAAGAGGCACCGGTTCCTGGGGGCCCTGCTCGCCAAGCCCGCGAAGTTCCTCGTGTCGCGCTCGGCGCTCGGCAGCGGGCGGGAGCTGCGCGCCTTCCTCGCCGACCCCCGGAAGGTCGACGCCTACATGAATTCGACGCTCGTCCGGGTGACGCTCAACAGCCCGGCGGTGGCCAAGGCCCTGCTCGGCAACCCCGCCGTGATCCGCGCCTTCCTCGCCTCGCCCGCGATGCGCGATCCGCGCGCGGCGCGCGCGCTGCTCGGCAGCCCGATGGTGCGCAAGATGCTCGACTGCCCCGCGATCCAGGAAGCCCTCGGGGATCCCGTCGTGATCAAGAAGATGCTCGCCGATCCCCAGACGATCGCGTGGATCGCGGCGCATCCCGACGCCCTGCTGGCGATCACGCACGCCGTTCCCGCCTTGGGCGGGGCCTTCAGCGCGAAGACGCGCTGAGCCCCGGTCAGTTCGCGGTGCGGTTGCGGAAATACCAGACCAGCTCTTCCTCGTACTTTTCGCCCGCGCGCGCGAACATCTTCGCGTTCAACCAGGCGCGCGTCTGGGGGGAGGTCTCACCGGAGGCGGCGCTCCAACGGATCGACTCCAAAGTGCCGCGGCAGCCGACGTCATCGAATACGAGCATGTAGCCCTTATGATCGTAGCCGGGAAGGCCTTGGCAGCGATCGCAGTAGCCGGACTCGACCCGGCAGATGTCCGACGCGCGCGTATCGGCCTCGACGCCCGGATGCTTGGGCACCCGCACGATCATTTGAGTGGCTTGGAGCTCCCAGAAGTCCTGGCCTTTGGCGAAGGCGTAGTTGTTGACCCTGTTCCCCTTGAGCCTCGTGAGCGCGTAGATCCGAGTCCACGCGTTCGTCTCGACCGGCGCGACCGCGCTCGCCGCCGCCGCGGACGAGACCATGGGCGCCTCGATCGAGATCCCGGTTCGAGAGGACAATAGGGCCTCGCCGGCGGTCCCGCGCGAGCAGTAGGCGCGCAGATCCGACTCCGTGAAGCCGGCTTTTTTCGTGCCGGGAAGGAACTTCTGAAGGCAGGCCTCGATGAATACGGTTTGGTGGGCGCGGATGATGTCGCGCGATTGTAGCCCCTCGCCGCACTTCGTCTCCCAGGCGGAGCGAAGCAGGAGCCAGTTCAACGCGTAGTCCGCGTTGTACGCGAAAAGGCAGCCGTCCCTGGATTCTCCCGCGCTCGCGCGCGGCGCAAGCGCGAGGGCCGACAGGGCGAACAACAACACAGCTGGGAAAATCAGCCCGCTTGCGTCGATGGTTGCCTTCATAGGTCAGGGCAGCGCCTATTCAGCGCTTGAGCTTGCCGTCCTTGGCGCAGGCGTCGACGCCGGCCGCCTCGTCCCTTTTGACCTCCTCGTACCACTTCGCGCCGAAGCGGTTGGCGTAGCAGACCCAGCGCTGGGAGTATTGGACCGCGACGCACTTCGCGTCCTCGCCGAGGGGGGTGAGCTCGTCGCCGCCGTTCTCCAGGTCCTTGGTCTCGGACTGCACGACGCCCGCCAACGGGTGCAGGTACCGGTGCAGCCGGTCGCGGACGCGGCCCTTGGCCGCGGGGTCGCTGCCCGCCGTCCTCGGATCGCCGAAGCTCATGATCAGCGAATAACCGCGCAGGGCCGCGCGGCGCAGGCTCTCGGGATTGGAGCGTTCCCCCCAGACGGCGGCGAGGGTGTGCGCGGAGAGGTCGTGGGTGTGCACGCTCGCCAGGACCTCGGCGGCCCGTTCGCGGACGGCGAGCGGGGACTTGGGGTCGCGAAGGACCTCGCTGACCGTCTTGGCGAAGAATTTGTCGCGCCCCTGGATCTCCTCCATGAGGTTCAGCGCCTTGATCGCCGTTTTCTCGCGCGGGGACCGGGCCAGGGCGTTGAGGGTCTCGACGACGGCGGCCTTCGGGGGAAGAGGCGCGCCTTCCGTCGAGGCGTAGCGGCCGGGCCGGGCCGCGGGCTTGAGGTGCTGGCAGGCGTCCCGCCAGCTCGCGTCGAGGCGGTCGAGATCGACCGACGGCGTCGGGGAACGCAGCTTGCCGCAGAAGCCGATCACGCCGGTGCTCACGACCTTGTCCTCAGCGAGGCGCCGGTCGAGGCGCAGGGCCGCGCCGAGGAGCTTCAGGTACTCCTCCTCGACGTGTTCCTCGCGGGAATCGAGGAGCCAATCGGCGGCGGGGAGGATCGCACAGAACAGGAATTTCCCCTTGGCGTCGACGGGAGGCTCGAAGGGGAAGCCCTTGCGGCCGACGACGCCGGCCTCCGTGAATTCCCGCGTCGTGCGGTACCAGGTTTTCGGCTCCTGGGCGGCCAAAGGCGCGGCCAGGACGATCGACAGAAGAAGGGCTTGGCGTCTCATCGGGCTCCTGGCGGCGCGGCCTACGGAGGGTAGCCGAGGAGCCGGTCCGCGTCAAGGGACGAGCTTGTCGTCCTTGTAGGTGAGCGACTTCTCGACGGCGCCGGACTCGGCGTAGATCTTGGCGGGGCCGTCCTTCTTGCCGGCCTTGTAGGCCGTCTCGGACTCGAGCTTGCCGCTCAGGTAGTACTCCTTGCACAGGCCGTCGAGCAGGCCGTCCTTGTAGTTGAGCTCGGACTGGACCTTGCCGGAGAGATAGTAGGTGGTCGTCGGGCCGTTGAGCTTGCCGGCCTTGTAGGTTTCCTTGGCGTAAAGCTCGCCCGACTCGTAGAACATCCGGCCCGCGCCTTCGCGCACGCCCTTCTTGAAGGGGACTTCCGCGGAGACCTTGCCGCTGGGGAAGAGCTCCTTGGTGATGCCGTTCTTCGAGGGGGTCTTGGTCGCTTTAGCCATTGGTCAATCCTACTACATCTCTATCGGCAGAAGCCGCCGCTGCCGCAGGTGAGGGTGCCGCAGCACTGGGAGGAGGCGCCGCAGGCCGCGCCCTGGCCGGCGCAGCTCGTGCCGCCGCCGCAGACGCCGCCGGTGCAGGACAGCGAACTGCAGCATTGGCTCGAACTGGTGCAGGAGGCGCCCGCGCCGTTGCAGCCGGTCGCGCCGGTGCACACCCCGCCCGAGCAGGTCAAGGTGCCGCAGCATTGGCTCGAGCTCGAGCAGGAGGTGCCCGAGCTTTGGCAGCCGCCGCCGGAGCAGACCTTGTTGGAATTGCAGGTCAGCACCCCGCAGCAGTCGCCGCTGGAGCTGCAGCGCTGGTTGACGTCCTGGCAGGGGCCCGTCAGGTCGGGATCGTAGGGCTCGCTCGGGCCGTCGTCGCCGCCGCAGGCGAGCGCGAAGGCGACCGGCAAGGCCAGCAGGGCCAGGCGCAGGAAAGTCCTGAGGGGGGGGACCATGCAGGTAGTCTATCCCCGCGGGCTGAATTTTTCAAGGGCCCGGCCCAAAACTAGGAAGGCCGGCCCTTTCGGGCCGGCC
>JAUYSH010000100.1 GCA_030696455.1 Elusimicrobiota bacterium | reverse complement strand
CTCGAGGCCCTTCTCGGCGACGCGACCAAGCCCTCGGCCGAGCCCGCGCCCACCCCGGCGCCGAGGGCCGCCGCGAAGGCTCCGCCGGCGATCGGCCAGCGCCCCGCCGCCGCCAAGCCCGCCCAGTTCTCGCTGCCGGGCCTGAAGCGGCCGGTCAGCGCCAGCGATCGCGGCGCGACGGCGCCCGCGCCGGGCCCGACGGTCGCGATCGCCGGCCTCGACGCGGACCCGCTCTCGGAGCCCGGCGCGTCCTCCCCTCCACCGGGCATCGAGGATCAGCCCGCCCCGCCCGCGACGGGCGAGGCCGCCGAAGGCGATCAGCTCGCCCTCGTGCAGGTCCACGAGCAGTTCGACTTCTGCGCGCAGCTCCTGGCGCAGGGCGCCTACGGAGACCACTTCGACACCTGCCTGTGCAAGGATTCGCGCGAGGCCGCGCCCTACCGCGGGCGCCGCGGCTTCTACGTGACGGCCAAGAAGAAGGACGCCGGCGGCGGCCGCCTCGAGACGTCGGCCAAGATCCTCTCCTCGAAGATCGACGGCGGGGTCGCGACGGTCACCGGCCGCTTCTCCAGCGGCGGGGCCGACAAGGGCCGCACGGCCAAGCAGACCTGGAAGCTCGAGGACGGCCTCTGGTGCCAGGCCCCGTAAGGGGGCTTACAGGCCGGCGAGCGAGGTCTTGAGCGCGGCCGCGTCGCCGACGACCACGGTGACGAGCTTGCCCGGAGCGAGCCGGGAGCGGACGGCGGCGAGCGCGGAGGCGGGCGTCGCCTCGGCCAGGCGCGGCTCATACTGCGCGACGGTCTCGCGGGGATCGCGGCCGCTCTCGGCGACCGAAGCCAGGTAGCCCGTGATGCGGTCCAGCGAGGACAGGCGCATCAGGAATATGCCGCGCAGGTGGCGGCGCGAATTGTCGAGCGCGGCGGCGGATATCTCCTTGGTGCACAGCTCCCGGACCTCGGCGCGCATCTCCTCGAGCGCCGGGCGCGCGACGTCGGTGCGGCAGTCGGCCGAGGCCGACCACACGATGCCCCGGCCGTAAAGCTCGATCGACGAGTAGGCGCCGTAGGTATAGCCGCGGCGCGTGCGCAGGTTCTCGAACAGGCGCGAGTTCGCGGTGCCGCCGAGGACGTGGTTGGCTAGGACGAGCGACATGTAATCGGGGTCCTTCGGGCCGGCGGCGGCCGTCTGGGCGATGATGAGGCTCGCCTGCGCGGAGCCGGGACGGTCGACGATGATGGTGCGCGCCGAGCCCGCGTCGGGCAGAGGCGGCGCCCCGGGCGCGACGGGGCCGGCCTTCCAGGACGAAAGCGCCCGCTCGAGAGCCTTCACCGTCTTGTCGGGATCGAGGTCCCCGGCGAGGACCAGGTGGCCGCCGCCGGGGCGCAGGCACGCGGCGTGGAAGGCGCGCATGCGCGCCGAGTCGACGGCGGCGATCTTCTTCTCATCGGCGGCGCCGCGGCCGTAGGGATGGCCGGGGAACAGCTCCGCGCGCAGGCGCTCCTCGGACAGGAAGTGCGGCTGGGCGCGGCGCGAGATCAGATCCTCGAGCGCGTTCTCCCGCCACAGCTCCACCTCCGCCTCGGGATAGTCCGCCGTGTTGATGGTCTTGGCGAGCTGATCGAGAAACCCTTCGAGGTTGCGCGACAGCCCCGAAGCCGACAGCTTGAGCCACTCGGATTCGCAGGAGGCGCCGAGCGACCAGCCGAGCGAGGTGTAGGCGCGCGCGACGGCGGCGGCATCCTCTCCCGCGCGTCCCTTGAGCAGCAGCTCCTCCGACGCCTGGGCCAAGGCGTCCTGGCCGTCCACCTCGTGGATGCGGCCAGCCTTGACCGCGAGGCGGGCCTCGACCAAGGGCAGGCGCTTGTCGCGCGCGAGCCAGACGGTCAGGCCGTTGGAGAGCGAGGTCTTGACGATGTCCGGAGGGCGCGCGAAGCGGGCGGGCCCGGGCGGCGGCGGAGGAAGGCCCGGCGCGCGCGGCTCCTCGGCGGGAGTCTCCGGCGCCGGAGGCTCGCCCGCCGTCTCGACGGGCTCCCCCGGCTCGACCTGCAGCACGATGCGCCCGCGCGCGCGCAGCCAGCGGCGCGCCGCCTGCACGCAATCCTTGCGGGTGATCTTCAGCAGGGAGTCGAGATCCTTCCAGAAGCCGTCAGGCTCCCCGACCAGCGCCACGTAGGAGCTCAAGGTCTGCGCCCGGTCGGCCAAGGACTGCTGGCCCTCGAGCCAGGAGCGCTCGATCTGAGTCTTGGCGCGCGCCAGCTCGTCGTCCTTGGGCCCCGTCTTGCAGAACCGCTCGAGAACCTTGTCGAGGCTGTCCGTCACCGCCTTGCGGGCCGCGCCGAGGCGCCCGGAGATGAAGAACGCGAGCATGTCCGGGCCCCGCGCGGCGACGTGGCTCGACCAATAGGGGATGTGGCCGCCGGCCGATACGGCGAGGCGGTCGTCCTTGACGAGCCTCTCGTGCAGCGGGCTGTCCTCGCCGCCGCCGAGCACGGTCATCACCACGGTCAGCGCCCACCAGTCGCGCGTGCCGCGCTCCGGCGTGTGCCACCCGACGATGGTCAACGGGGTCTTGGCGAGAGGATCCTTGACCGTTTCGACACGCTCGCCTTTGAGGCGAGGCTCATCGAGAGGTCCCGGACGCGGCCGCGAGCGCCGGGGGATCGGGCCGAACAGGCGCTTGGCCAGCCGGCGCACCTCCGCGACGGAGGCGTCCCCGGCCACGGCGAGCACCGCGTTGTTGGGCGCATAGTGCCGGTCGTAGAAGCTCCGCACGTCGTCGAGCGAGGCCGCGCGGATGTCGGCGGCGTCGCCGATCGTCGGATGCGCGGTCTCCCAGCGCGTGAACGCCAGGGAGCTCATCACCGCGTCGGTCGCGCGGCGGTAGGGCTGGTTGAGATAGGTCTGGCGCAGCTCCTCGAGCACGACCTGCTTCTCGACGGCCAGCTCGCGCTCCGAGATCAGCAGCCCGCGCATGCGGTCGGCCTCGGCCCACAGCACCGACTCGAGCGCGTTCGAAGGCACGACCTCGTGATAGGTCGTGTTCGTCTTCATCGTGTAGGCGTTGTCCACGCCGCCGTGAGACTCGACGAGCCGGGAGACCTCGTTGGGGGCCAGGTTGGCCGTGCCCTGGAACATCAGGTGCTCGAACAGGTGCGCGAACCCGGCGCGCCCCTTCTCCTCGTCGAGCGACCCGACCTTGTAGGTGAGCGACACGGCGGCGAGCGGGGCGGAACGGTCCTCCTGCACCACCACGGTCAGCCCGTTGCCGAGCTTGAACACGCTGACCGGCAAGCCTCTCCTCAGCTTGCGCTTTTTCACCTGTTTCACCGCGGACAGTGTACTAAACGCCGACGCGGGCCGGGGCGGGGGATCGACCCGATGACCCGTCGGGTCAGCGCACCGCGGCGAAGCCAGTTTCACATCTTGCGATAAACTGATCGGCGCGCGGGGGCGGCGTCGGCGGAGGCCCGGCGGAGGTTTCATGTCCTGAGGGGCGTGGGGTCGCCGCGCCGTTTGCGCTCGAAGCGCGGACGACCCCGAGCGAGGCTCAATGCCGAGCGGCCCCGAAGGACATGAAACCTCCGCCGGGCCGTCCCGAGCCGTTCGCCGTTCGCCGTCAAACGCCGTGACGACATGCTAGAATCGCGAAATGAAAAAGAAGGCGAAGAAAGCCGCCCGCCCGACCGCCGAGCAGCTGTTCGCGCGCCTGCGCGGCCGCACCCGCGCCAACGCGGACGTCCTCGACCGCGACATCGAGAACGAGTGCGTCGTCGATACGACGGTCATGATGTGCGACTCCTCCGGCTTCACGCGCCGCACCCACGATTACGGCATCCTGCATTTCCTCTCCGTGATGACCGACGTCTACGACCGCGTCGAGAAGATCTTGATGAAGCACCGCGGGATCCTGATCTCCCGCGGCGCGGACAACCTGCTCGCCATCTTCGACGATCCGGCGAAAGGCGTCGACGCCGCGATCGCGATGCAGCGGCTGCTCGCCGCGTTCAACAAGGGCAAGACCGACCGGGACCAGTTCCAGCTTTGCATGGGCTTTCACCGCGGGAAGATCCTGCGCGTCTCGGACGGCATCTTCGGCGACAAGGTCAACATCGCCTCGAAGATCGGCGAAGACCTGGCCAACGCCGATGAGATCCTGGTGACCGGGGAGGTCGCCAAGCGCCTGCCCTCCCGCATCAAGCGCGCCTACGCGCGCTCCGTGACGCTCGGGGGCAAGACCTTCGAGCTGCACCGCGTCAAGTACTGAGCCGGATGAGCCGCGCCGCCGCCCTTCTGCTCCTGCTCGCGGCCTGCGGGAGGCCCGCCGAGGAATCCGCGTGCCCGCACGACCCGGGATTCGACCGCTCCGGCGTGATCCGCGTGCGCGCGGACCGGCGCCCCGCGGTCCTGCGGCACGACCTCGGCCTGGCGGAGATCGCCCGGGAGGCCGCCGGCTCCGCCGGCGCGGGCCGGGCGCAAGGCCTCACCGTGGTCGACAATCAACTGGCCTTCCGCACGCTCGTGAACATGGAGCTCTCGCGGGGGCGGACCTGCGTCTGGTTCGACGAGGTGCACGTGGACCTCACCCCCGCCTCGGTGAGCATCTTCGTCCCGCGCGAATACCCCGTGGACTCCTGCGAGTACCTGGCCGTGCTCGAGCATGAGCGGGAGCACGAGAGCGTGCACTGGGAGCGCCTGGCGGCCGCCGCCGCGGAGATCGAGCGCGCCTTGAAGGACGCGCGTTGGCTGCCCGCGCGGGGCAATCCGCTCGAGACCGAGGACCGCGCCTCGGCGGAAGCCGCGCTCAACGCCAAGATCCGCAAGGTCGTGTCGCCCGTCTACGACCGGTACAAGCAGGAGCTGGGCCGCGCGCAGGCCGATCTCGACCGGCCGGACCTCTATCAGTGGGCCGCGAAGCGCTGCGCCGGCTGGAAGTGAGGGGTCGAAGCGCCGTCATCTCCCCTTCGCGGAGCCTCAATTGATCCAAATCAACCGCGCGGATTGACGAAAGTCCTATAGGTTACATGGGCCTTTCGGGCATCATAGGCTCATGAAGAAAATTTTCCTCGTCCTCGCCGCTCTCGCCGCCGCCGCGACCCTCCGCGCCCAGTCCTTCGAGTCTCAGGTCGTCGACTCGCTGCGCCCGTTCATCCTCGAGGACGCGTTCGCCGAGGTCGGGGCCTGCGGCGTGCTCGACATCAAGACCATCCGCCCCTTCAATCTCGAGGAAGCCGCCGATCTCGTCAAGCCGTGCATGGACGGCGTCGCCAAGAAGTACGCCGCCAAGACCGTCACCGAGGCGGGCTTCCTGTCCGCGCCGCAGTCCGGGCAGCCCGGCAAGGCCGGCCTGCTCGTCAAGACCGACATGACGGCCGGCTCCAAAGCCCACCGCGACCTCGTCGCCTCGATCTCTCGGCGCGACGGCCGCCTCCTCGGCCATCTGACCAAGGTCCTGACGAAGGACGAGACCGCCCCCTCCGCGATCAGCACCCTGCAAAAGGCGATCGACGGCTGCATGCTCCTGACCGTCGTTCGCGAGGTCCGCAGCGGCCACGACTTCGTGAAGATCTACGGGAAGTGCCTGACGAAGGATCCCGCCCTCAAGATCACCGAGATCCGCCCGGGCGACGGCCTGTCGGTCACCCTCAAGACCGAGGCCGACGGCGCGCAGGTCGAGGCCTACAACGGCTTTCTCACCGTCAACGCCGGCAAGGGCCCGGTCCAGGTCATGGTCGTCGCCTACGGCCCGCAGGTCTACCTGCCGTAAAACCGCTCTTCCCTCACCAGGGGAACACGGCCCCGGCGCGATTCGCCCAGGCGAATCGAACCGGGGCTTCTTATTTTTCATAAAATCTCGGCTCCCTCGATGCCGACCCTCCCTGGCGACGCGCGCCGAAAGACCGCCGATTTCCTGCTGACGCACGGCGCCCGCTGGGCCCCTGGCCTGCTCGTGGCCGCCTCCGCGCTCGCCGCGTTCGCGCCCATCCTCGCCAACGGCTTCGTTTCCTACGAGGATCATTTCTACATCCAGGACAACCCGCTGATCCGGGGCCTCGGCCTGGATCACCTGCGCGCGATGCTGACCTCGACGAGGGGCGGGCTGTGGCAGCCCCTGGCCTGGCTCAGCCTCGCCATCGACCGCGCCGTGTGGGGCTCCGAGGCCTTCGGCTTCCACCTGACGAGCCTGCTCCTTCACGCGGGAACGTCGGTTCTGTTCTACCTCGTCTGCCTGCGCCTGCTGGACGGCCGCAGGACGGCGGCGCTGCTCGCCGCGCTGTTCTTCGCCGTCCACCCCTTGCGCGTCGAGTCGGTCGCCTGGGCCTCGGAACGCAAAGGCCTGCTGTCCGGGTTTCTGTTCATGGCCGCGGTCCTCGCCCACCTGCAAGGCCGGAGGCGGGCGGCGCTGGCGGCCTTCGCCGCGTCCCTGACGGCCAAGGCGACCAGCCTTGCAATGCCCCTGGTCCTGCTGGTCCTCGAGATCCATGCTTCGAGGCGGCGGCCGGCGCGACGGGCCTGGCTCGCGCTCGCTCCTTATTTCACCCTCTCGGCCGCCTCCCTCGTCCTCGCGGCGCTCGCCGGGCGGGCCTACGGCACCATCGTGAGCCTGGAGCATTCGAGCGTCGCGAACCGGGCGAGCCGCGTGGTTTACGGCTTGCTGTTCTATCCGGCGAAGACGCTGTGGCCGGGGAACCTCTCTCCCTTTTATCCGGAGCCGGCGTGGTTCGGGGGCTGGTCGTGGCAGCTGCTCGCGGGCCTGGGCGTTCTCGGCGCGGCCGGCGCCGCGGCCTGGCGCCTGCGGCGAACCTATCCCGCCGTCGCCGCGGCCTTCGCCGTCTACGTCGTCATGGCCCTGCCGACGGCCGGCGTCATGCACCAAGGACAATTCCACGCCGCCTGCGACCGCTACAGCTACCTGGCGTGCCTCGGCTTCGCGGTCCTGTTCGGCGCGGCGCTCGGACGCGGCCGCGCGGGCACTTTCCTCGCGGCGATCTGGCTCGCGGGGCTCGGCGCCGCGTCCTGGCGGCAATGCGCCGTCTGGCGGGACTCCGTGACGCTGTGGACGGCGGCGAGCGAGCGCGCCCCGGGGCTACTCGCCCGCGGCGAACTGGGCGCCGCCTTGATCGTCGCCGGAGACATCGAGGAAGGCCTCGGCCTGCTGCGGCGAACGATCGAGGATCCCGCCGCGCCCTCGACCGTTTACGTCAATCTCGGAGCCGCGCTGCAGAAGCAGGGCCGGGAAGCCTCCGCGCGCGAGGTCTGGCGGCGCGGCCTCGCCGCCGCGCCGTCGGCCGAGCTCGGCGCCCTGCTCGGCGCGTCCCTGGCCGAGGAGGACATAGCGGCGGCGACCTCCCTGCTGAATGCCGCCGTGCTCGCCGAGCCCGGGCGCGCGCCGTGGCGCGTGGACCTCGGCGACGCCTTCGCCCGGGCCGGCCGGGACGCCGAGGCCCGGCGCGAGTACGCGGCGGCGCTGGCGCTCGAGCCCGGCCTCGGCCGCGCCCACAACAACCTGGGACTGCTCCTCGCGCGCGGCGGGGCGGCGCAGGCCGCGCTCGTCCACTACCGGGCGGCGCTGCGCGACCCGGCCGCGCGCGTCGAGGCCCACCACAATCTGGGCAACAGCCGCCTCGCCGAGGGACGCGACCGGGACGCCGAGCGTCATTTCCGCGGGGCCCTGCGGCTCGACCCGGGCTTCGCCCGCTCCGCGGTCAACCTCGGGAACATCCTGGCGCGGCGCGGCGCGTTCCGGGAGGCCGCGGCCCTGTACCGCGCCGCGCTGAAAGCCGATCCGCGGTCCGTCGAGGCCCGCGCGAACCTCGGCGCCGTCGCGCCGTTCCTCCGGAAATGAGAAGCCCCGCCGGGCTTCCCCGGCGGGGCGTTCGATTCGCGACTTTCGAGATCACCTGTTGAAGGCCAGCGACATCGCGGCGCGCGACGCCTTGTTGGTCTCGAGCGTCCGCGTGAACTTGTCCGTGGACACCGTGCCGATGCGCCGGATCGAGTACTCGACGTAGTACTTCTTGCCGTTCTGCAGGCCGGAGCTCTTCGAGAGGTCCACGAGGTAGGACTCGGCGACGGGCACGGTGACGGCGCCCTCGGCGACGACCGGATCGAACCAATTCTCCACGTGCTTCTTGAGCGCGTACTTGATCTCGATCGTCTCGCCGGCGTAGTAGGACGTCCATTTGTCCTTGAGCGAGAACTTCATCGAGGAGTCGAGCTCGCCCAGCACGCCGACCGGGTCCGGGCGCTGCGCGGTCTTCCTGCCCGGCGCCAGGACGTAGCGGCCGTTGTAGCTGCCGCCGGAGATCAGGCGGTAGTCGTAGGCGGTCTCGATGTCGTAGATGCTCAGCCACGGGCCGTCGAGGCAGACGCGGAAGGAGTCGCGCTCCCAGGGCAGCAGCGGCTGGCGATCCTGGAGGGTGACCGAGGCCAGCTCGTGATAGCTGCGGCCCGGGCGCTCGTAGCACTGGCGGCCGCCGCCGTTGCGGGGGTCGCCGGTCTGGTAGCACTCCTCGATGTACTCGGTGCTGCGCAGCGAAAAGGTCGGGGAGACGGCGGGATCGTTCGCGCCGAAGGAGACGCTCACGCAATCCTGGACCGTGCGGCGCCCGCCCAGGTACCGCGCGTCGACGGCCTTCGCCTCGGGCTTCGCGTCGGCCTTGGCGGCGGCCTTCGCCTGCTCGAGGATCGCGGCGGCGTCGACGCCTTGGTCGAAGTTCACGGCGGCGGCGGGAACGGCGGCGAGCAGCGCGGCGAGCGCGATCGTGGTTTTCATCTCGGTGTACCCTCCCAGGAGCGTCTGGGCCGAGATTAGCAAAAGTCCTATGCCTTGTCTAGGCCCTTCGGCCCGGCGCTAAGGGGTCGACAGCGAGCCGGTGACCGCGCCGCCGTACTGGGGCGGCCCCGTGGTGCTCTGGACGCGGACGTCGATGGAGGCGGCGCCGGCCGTCACGCCGCCGGTGTTGAGCAGCTTGAGCGACGTCCCCGACCAGTTGTAGGAAGGGCCGCCGTTGAGCGTCAACGAGGTGACCGCGTCGCCGGACAAGCTCGAATAGTTGAGCGACTGGATCTGGTTGTTCGAGGACACGTTGAAGACGCCGGAGAGGGTGATGGCCGAGCTGCCGCCGCCGAGGGTCTTCGCGCCGAAGTCGACGTCCAGCGTGAACGAGGTGGTGCCTTGCGCGGCCCCGCCGCAAACGCCGCCCGTGCAAAGGTAATAGGACCCGCTGCCGGTGTACTTGCCCGTACCGCCGGGGATGGCGATGACGTTCGCCCAGGTCGCCACGGTCGGCGCACCGAACTGCTGGGACGCGAACTCGCTCACGTCGCCCTGGGAGGAGTCGAGCGCCGCGAACACGTCTCCGGCGTTGTCCTTGCCCTTCGCCGTATCCTGCCCCGACGAGGAGCCGGCCGCGCCGCCGGCGGCCGAGTCGTCCTTGGCGTCGCCCTTCGGCGCGGAGCCGACGCTCGACAGGATGCCCTCGAGCTGGGCAGGGGAGAGCTCGAAGGCGGGGCTGGGCGCCTCGCCCGCCTTGACCGTCACGCCCCACCCGTCCTTGTCCACCGCGGTGGAGCCTTTGTCGTTCTTGACCGTGATCCCGCCGGACTTCTCATCGGCGTTGTTCTCCGGCCCGGGTCCGAGCAGGACGATGGTGGCCTCTCCGCCGCCGACCGTACCCGCGGTCATCGTGCCGCGGATGCCGATGGTACCCACCGGGGTGGTCACCTGCATGGTGGAGGGATCGCGGCGGGCGATCTTGCCGGTCACGAAGCGGAACGCGCCCTTGGCGATCTTAGCCGAGACCTTGCCCGCGTTCGTCGCGGGATCGAACACGAACTCGTCGAGCTCGAGCTCGCTGTTGGGACCGACGGTGAAGCTCGTCTGGTCGAGCAGCAGGATCTGAAGCTTGCCCTCGGGGCCGGTCGTGACCTTGTCGCGGGAGTACACGGGCTTGCCCGTCTCGACGACGCGTCCGGCGGCGCCGGGGGCGGTCGCGCGCACGGCGCCGCGCACGGCGGAGGCCACGCCGATGTTGAGCGGCGCGGCGACGGAGGCGGCGAGCGCGGCCGACGGGGCGAGCAGGAGCAGAGCGGCGATGATAGTCTTCATGATCAGATTCCCCACTTGTAGGTGACCATCGCGGTCAGGCGCGTGTTGGTGTACTTGTAGTTGACGAGGTTCGAGTACTGTTGGAAGCGCTCGACGCCGAGCGTGCCGGTGAAGCCGGACAGCGGATCCCAGAGCAAGGTCAGCGGCGCGCCGATCAGGACCTGGCCGACGAGCGCGTCGTCCTCGCGGCCCATCGTGCTCAGGGAGACGTCCGGGCGGTCGTAGCGGTCGAACTGGCCGGTCAGGCCCGCGACGAAAAACATGCCCCGGCCGAGCAGGCGCGTGTAGTCGCCGCCCAAGGTCTCGCGGCGGTAGGCCTGCGCGACGGCGCGCGCGTACTTGCGGCGGTGGCCGGCGAAGAAGGCCAGGCGGTCGCGCGGCGAAACGACCCAGTTGGCGCCCACGGTCAAGTCATACTGCTCGCCCGTGCGGTCCGTCGCGTTCGCGACCAGCGGCGTGCGCACGAACCGCTGGTCCTCGCGGCGGAAGTCCGCGTACGCCTCGAGCCGGGGCTTGAGCTTGCGGGACACGCGCAGGCCCTGCCACAGGTTGCGCAGGTAGGTGCTCTGGGAGAGCAGGACGTGGTCGAAGCCCGCCGCCGGGCGCAGCTCGTAGCCGAGGGCGCGCAGCGCGAAGCCGCCGGCCACGCTGTAGGCCTGCAGGTCGAGGGCGTCGATCAAGGTCTGCTCGCCGCGGTAATAGCTCACGTTGGCGAAGGCCTTCTGCGGCTTGGCCCCGCCGAAGTCGCGCGAGACGCCCAGGCCGCCGGAGAACATGACATTCGTGTCGTCCTGGCGGCGCGAATTGGGATTGAGCAGGACCGGCACGCCGAAGAACAGGTTGGTGTCGGTGTCCGACGCCGAGTTGCGGTTATCGTCCCAGCCGTAGCCGACGCTGAGGCGCGCGTCGAAATGGGTCTTGCGCCGGCGGCCCTCGACGAGCTTCAAGTAGGCCTTGGCCTCCGCGATGACATCGGCCGGGGCGAGGCGGGCCAGCACGAGGCGCAGCTCGCGCTCGGCGTCCTGCAGGGCGTCGAGGCGGAGGAGCACGGCGGCGTAGAGCAGGCGGGTCCGGTCGCGGCCCGGAGCCAGGATCAGGATGCGCTCGAGCGTCGTCGCCGCGCCGCGCAGGTCGCCGCGCCGGATCTGCTCGCGGGCGAAGCGCTCGTTGAGGTCGAGGTCGCCGGGGGCGGCCAGGATCTTCTCGAAAGGGATCTCCTCGGACGGGGCGGACTCGGCGGCGGGCTCGGGGGCCTTGCGCTCGGCGGCGGCGCGGCGGGCGGGATCGCGGCTGTCGCGGTCGAGGTTCGGGTTGTTCTGCGCCGACGCGGACGCGGCGGCCAGCAGCAGCGGGATCAAAAGGAATTTCATGGGGAACGATTATCCCACATTCCCGTCAAATTTTCTACGACCGCCGGCGCGAGACGAACGCGAGGGCGGCGAGCGAGGCGGCGGCCCACAACAGGCCCGGCAGGACGTTCTCCCACGCGGAGGCGCCGCGGGCGGTCAGCGGCATGAACAGGTACAGCAGGCTCTGCGCCTTGGCGGCGGCGAGCAGGATCGACGGCAGCAGGTAGGCCAGCCCGAGATAGACGACCGCGAGGATCTCGGGCCGGCGGCTCTTCGTGAAGCGGCAGCACTGGATGAAGGCGGCGTCGCGGATCAGAAAGAGCGCGAGGACCAGCGGCAGGCGGCGATAAGGCTCGAGCCCCGGCGTCGCCGGGACGCCGGTGATGACGAGTGCGGCCGCGAGGCAGACGGCGGACCCCGCGACCCAGGACGGAGTCCGTCCGGCCATTTCCCTCCAGTCCGGCGCGGCGAGCCAGCGGCGCCAGGCCTCGGGCTTGACCGGCTCCGCGAGCGCGGCCATCAAGGTCGCCGCGGCGGGCAACAGCAAAGCGAAAAACGCGGAGGACTTCGGAAAGCCGAGCACGAAGGCGATCAGGTACAGAAGGAAGGCGGGAAAGCGCCAGAAGCGCGCCGGCTCCAGCAGGTCGCGCCCGACGCGCCACTTCGCCGCCGCGAAGGCCCAGGCCCCGAAGCCGGCGGTCGCCAGCGGCAGCCACAGCAGGTATGGGACGTGCACGCCGAAGTAGGCGAAGCCGTCGTAGTGCGCCGCCTTGGACAACGACGGGCCCAAGGTGTACAGGCTGCCCAGGCCGATCAAGGTCCCCGCCGTCGTCGCCGAGCCCCCTCGGGAGACGTCGGAGTAGGCCGACGCGAGCAAGGACAGCGACAGGGCGAAGAAGGCGGTCGCCGCGAACTGCATGTAAAAGGAAAAGGAGGCCGGTCCCCGAAAGCTCCTGGCTCCTCAGCGCGCCCGCGAGCGCCCAAGGCGCGAACAGCGCCGCGAGAAAGGCCGCGTACAGCGGGGCCCGGGGCATCAGCTTCAGGTAGCCGTCCGAGATCGACCCGGAGTCGTCGGCGAAGGCGCAGACGCGCACGCGCGCGTCGACGAGGGAGCGCAGCAGGCGCTCGGCCGCTTCGTCGTCGCCCGAGAACAGGAACACGAAGCCGTCGGCCGCGGCCGAGGCCTC
>JAUYSH010000057.1 GCA_030696455.1 Elusimicrobiota bacterium | reverse complement strand
AGCGCGGCCGGCGGCACGGGGGCGGGCGCGTTGGCCGCGGGCTCCGGCGGCAGCGGGGCGAGCGCGGCCTCTTCCGGCGGCGGCGCGGGCGGCAGGCGCTGAGCCGTGACGTACGGCTCGATGCGCTTCATCTTGGCGATCTCCGCCTCTTCTTCCCCTAAATACTGGTAGACCATCACCCCCCAGAGGCTGATGACCAGGACCCAGATGAGGACACGGAGTCTTAGAAGGACGTCCACAGGTTTAGTTTAGCCCTTCAAGGCGGCTTTCACCACCCCGGGGCTCAGGCGCGATTCGAATCGCGCAGGCGCAGGGCCGTCTGGGCCAGGCTGTGCACGAACAGCGAGAAGATGACGATGAAGGCCCCGTGGGAGAGGGCCATGCCGAGGTACGGGCCCTCGAGGGGCTGGCGGGACCAGATGATGCCGATCATGGCGCCCGCGGCGCAGAGGGCGCACAGCACGGTCTCGAGCCTGGAGGTCGTCAGCGCGGCGGCCGTCGGCGCGAGCACGAACAGGAGCCACATCGGCGCCCAGTAGGGGTATAAGAGGTAGAACAGCGGCATGGCCCAGACGAAGTTGAGCCAGACCTGCATTTGGCGGAAGCGGCCGGCCCAGCCGACCCAGCGGTACTGGTTCTTGCCGATCCACCAGTTGAGGAAGACGTCCGCGGCGAGGATGGCGATCGCGATCTTGGTGACGCCGGGCTCGGGCTCGCTGAAGTGGACGGCCGACAGGATCAGCAGCAGCGCGAAGGGCGTGAAATAGCGGCTGAGCATCTGCATCGGTCAATCCTCCTTTCGCTCGAACAGCGCCAGGCGCCGGTCGCGCGCCTCGCCGGGACGGCGATAAGCGCAAGACTCTAGCAATGTGACGCCCGTCGCGGCCAGAGACTTCGCGAGCGCGGGCTCCGACGGGTCCGGGTCCTCCGACTGGAACGCCGCGATCATGCCCTTCGGCCCGAGCAGGGGCCGCGCCAGGCGCAGCGCCTCGGGCAGCTCGGCCAGCGCGCGCTCGATCACGCAGTCGTGATCGAGCTCATAGGACGTGAGCGCGGCGCCGGAGCCGGCGCGGCGGTTGAGCACGCGCAGCTCCTGGAGGCCGGTGCGGGTCGCGGCCGCGTTGAGGAAGCGGTACTTGCGCTCCACCGACTCCATCAAGGTCACCCGGGCCTCGGGCCAGGCGAGCTTGAGCACGATGCCGATGAAGCCGGCGCCGGAGCCGAGGTCGAGCAGGCGCGGCGCGGCGGGAAGGCGCGGGCGCAGGACCGACGCGGCGAACACGCCGTCGGCCGCGTGCTTGAGGACGAGGTCCTCCCAATCGGCGTCCGCGGTCAGATTGACGGAATCGTTCTTCTCGCGCACGAACGAAAGATACGAGGAAATTCCGGACAGGGTCTTCTCATCGAGGGGCTCCCCCCACGCGCGGGCGGCTTCGGCCAGACGGTCGAGCGGGTTTATCCCCATCACCGCCAGCGCTGGAGGAATCGGGGATGATCCGTCATTTCGCGCGGGCGTGGACCCACAGGATCTGCAGGTCGGAGGGCGTGACGCCGGGGACGCGCCCCGCCTGGCCGAGCGTGCGCGGGCGCAGGCGCGCCAGCTTCTGCCGGGACTCGGCGGTGAGCGCGCCGAGCGAGGCGTAGTCGAGGCTCGGCGGAAGCTCGACGAGCTCGGCGGCCTTCAGCCGCGACGCGGAGCCGCGCTCGCGGCTGATGTAGGGCGCGTAGGAGGCTCGGATCTCGCGCTGCTCGCGGACCTTGTCCATCGACCAGGGCGAAAGCTCTTCGTCGGGGGCATCCCCCCCGTCGAGCACGAGGTCGCGGTAGCGCAGGAAGCGCTCTCGCGCCGCGGGCGGGATGAGGCCCAAGGCCGCGCCCTTCTCCATGAGCCGCAGGTCGGCGTCGTCGGCGCGCAGGCTCAAGCGGTTCTCGGCGCGGGCGGTGAACATCCGGTAGGGCTCGTCGACGCCGCGCACGACCAGATCGTCGATCATGACGCCGAGATACGCCTCGTCGCGGCCGAGGCGGAAAGGCTCGCCTCCGGCGGCCTTCAAGGCGGCGTTCACGCCGGCCAGCAGGCCCTGCCCCGCGGCCTCCTCGTAGCCGGTCGTGCCGTTGATCTGCCCGGCGAGGAAGAGCCCGGCCACGAGGCGGCTTTCGAGCGTGTCGGTGAGCTGCGTGGGCTGGCAGAAGTCGTACTCGATGGCGTAGCCGCAGCGGGTGAGGAGCGCGTTCTCGAGGCCGGGGATGGAGGCGACGAGCGCGCGCTGCGCGTCCTCGGGCAGGCTCGTGGACATGCCGTTGAGATAGATCTCGTTCGTGCTCCAGCCCTCGGGCTCGAGGAAGAGCTGGTGGCGCTCTTTGAGCGGGAACTTGACGACCTTGTCCTCGATGGAGGGGCAGTAGCGCGGGCCGGAGCCCTCGATCTTCCCGGAGTACAGCGGCGAACGGTCGAGGTTGTCGCGGATCACGCGGTGCGTGGCGGCGTTGGTGTAGGCGACCCAGCTGGGAAGCTGAGGATTTCCGATCTCCACGTTAAAATGAGAGAAAGGTTTTGGAACCGAATCGCCGTCTTGGCGCTCGAGCTTGGAAAAATCAACCGTGCGTGCGTGCAGGCGCGGCGGCGTGCCGGTCTTCAGGCGACCGACGGCGAAGCCGAGGGAGCGCAGGGAGGAAGAGAGCCCGAGGGCGGGCGCCTCGCCGCCGCGGCCCGCCGCGTGCGTGCTCAGGCCGACGTGGGCGAGGCCGTTGAGGAAGGTTCCCGTCGTGAGGATGACCGTCTTCCCTTCATAGCGCGTGCCGCGCCGGCTGATCACGCCGCGCAGGCGCGAGCCGTCGAGCCACAGCGCGCCCGCCTCGTCCTGCACCGGGTCGAGGCCGGGCGTCGACTCGACGACGGACTTCTGTCCGGCGCGGTACGCGGCCTTGTCGCACTGCGCGCGCGGCGAGCGCACGGCCTGTCCCTTGCTGAGGTTGAGGGTCTGGGAGAAGAAGGAGGAGCGGTCGCAGGCCTTGGCCATCTCTCCGCCGAGCGCGTCGAGCTCTCGCACCAGCTGACCTTTGCCGACGCCGCCGATCGACGGATTGCAGGACATCGCCGCGATCGTGTCGAGGTTCTGCGTGAGCAGCAGCGTCCTGCGGCCCATGCGCGCGGAGGCGAGCGCGGCCTCGACGCCGGCGTGCCCGCCGCCGACGACGATGACGTCGTAGCTCCGGGGAAAGACCGCGTCAGCCATACAGAAGGGCCTTCAGCGTTTCGACGGGCAGCCAGCCGAGCATGAAGGCGGCGATGACGACCACGATCTGAAGGACGAGCGCGAACAGCAGGGGCAGGGCCGCGCGGGCCAGCGGACGCGCGGGCGCCAGCGCCTTGAGCCCCAGGGCGCCGCCGATGAGCATCCAGAAGCCCGCGACGCCGACGACCGCCTTGTAGCCCCCCTCCCAGCGCAGCGCGGTGACGACGGCCTGCGGGAACAAGGCCGCGAGCTGGATCGCGTTGAGGCCGAGGAGGAACGCGGCGAGGGGCCGCCATTGAGCCGCGGGGACGCCGCGTCCGACGGCGAAGGCGGGAACCGCCCAAAGGACCATGAGCGCGGCGAACGCGGGCTTCGGTATCCCGTTCTTGACGTAGAGCACGGTCAGGACCAGGGGGGCCGCGCACCAGAAGACCGACGAGGCGACCTTCAGGGGAAGCCAGCCGTCCTTCAGCCAGCGCAGAAGGACGCCGGCGAACCCGATCAGCGCGGCCATCAGCAGGGGCTGCCACAGCATGACCTTCAGCCAGAAGAAGAATCCCTGGGGCCCCAGCGGCACGGCCGCGGCGGCGTCGGGAAAATCATACGGCTTCCAGTATTGGAAGAGCGCCGCGGCGAGCAAGGTGAGGCCGTACACGATCGAGGAATCCTTCAGCGCGCGGTCCGTCGCGCAGGCGGCGGCGGCCTTCGCCGGGGAGAAGAGGAAGAGACGGCCGAAGCGCAGGGCGGAGCTCACGCGAGCGCCCTCTCCGCGTCGCGGACGAAGCTCTTGCGCGCGATCAGGCAGATGCAGCCGCCGACGCCGAGGGCCAGGCAGGCGGCGAGCAGGGCGTTGGCCAGCCCGAAATGATCCGAGCCCCAACCGATCAAGGCGGGCGAGCCCGCGTCGCCGAGCAGGTGGATGATGAAGATGTTGGCGGCGAAGGCCATCGAGCGCTTCTCGAGGCGGGTCACGGAGACGATCGCCGCGTTGAGCGGGCCCATGTTGAGGAAAAGCATCATCTCGGCCAGGAACAGGGCTGCGATCGAGGCGTTGAGCGTCGGGGCCGCGATCGCGGCGGCGGCCAACGGCATGCCCAGGAGCAGCCCCCAGCCGGAGACGAGCAGGTCGGCCGTGCGGTCGGTGCGGCGCAGCCGGTCGGAGATCCAGCCGCCGAGCAGGCTGCCCGCCAGGCCGGCGGCGACGGTCACGGCCCCGAAGCGCAGGCCCGCGTCGCCGACGCTCAGCCCGAAGTTCCGGTGAAAAAAGGTCGGCATCCAGACGGCGAACCCGCCCAGCGCGAAGGTCATGCCCGCGCCGGCGTAGGTGATCATGCGGAAGGTCGGCACGGACCAGACCTCGCGGTAGCCCTCGACGGGCGGCGGCGTCGCGGCGTGCGGCGGGTCGTTGGGCAGCAGCAGGCAGGCCGCGGCGAGGAGCAGGCCCGGCAGGCCGACGACCCAGAAAGAATGGCGCCAGCCGATGGCTTCGCCGAGCAGCCCCCCGCCCGCGTAGCCGAGCGCCGAGCCGACGGGGATGGCCAGGCTGAAGATCGCCAGCGCCGTGCCGCGCTTCTCCGGCGGGAAGCGCTCCGCGACGAAGGAAGGCGAGATCGCGCCGTAGCAGGCCTCGCCGATGCCGACCATGGTGCGCGAGAGGAACAGCGAGACGTAGCCCGTCGCCAGCGCGGCCGCGCCGGTGGCCACGCTCCAGATCGCGACGCCGCCCGCGATCCAGGGCTTGCGCCCGCGGGCGTCGGCGATCCACGCGATGGGCGGGGCGGCCACCATGTAGACGATCATGAAGGCCGAGGCGAGGCTGCCGGCCTGGGCGTCGGTGAGCTGCAGGTCCTTGGAGATCAGCGGCAGCAGCGCGTACAGGATCTGGCGGTCGACGTAATTGAGGATGTTCACCGTGAGGAGCAGGGCCAGCACTCCCTTCGGCGAGGTGATCACGTCCCGCGGACCTTGTACACGGCGTCGCCGACGCGCACGCGGTCCGCGACGGAGCACGCGACGGTCTCGCCGGCGAGCGCGCTCTGCACGCAGCGCTTGCCCACGCAGAGGCGCTCGACGCGCTGGGACAGGTCGGTGTCCTTGCCCTTGACGCGCAGGGCGTCCCCGGCGGAGACGGGGTGCTCGAGCAGGATGGTCATCTCGGCCTTGCGGGCGTCGTAGGCGCGCACCTTGCCGAGGAACGGGGCGCCGACGATCTGCTCGTCGGGCGAGATGCCGGCGACCGGGGTCTTGTGCAGCGGCGGCTTCGGGGATTTCGAGGGTTTCGAGGGCGGCATGATCGTTTTTTTCCTCACTTTCCGACGCAGAACTTGGAGAAGATTTCGTCGAGGACCTCTTGCGAGGAGCCCTCGCCCCGGGCCTCGCCGACGAGCGCGAGCGCGCG
>JAUYSH010000062.1 GCA_030696455.1 Elusimicrobiota bacterium | reverse complement strand
CCCCGGCCGGCGGCGACGGCCCCGGCCGCTGCGGCTCCGCGAACGGCGGCCGCGCCGGTCGCTTACGCTCCGCCGCCGCCCGCCGTCTTCGCTCCTCCGCCGCCGCTGACGCCCACGCACTCTCCCGTGACCTCCGCGCCTCCCTCTCCGCCGGCGGCCGTCGCGGCGCGCGCGCCGGCCCCCGTTCCCATCCCCATGCCCGCCGCTGCGCCCCCCACGACCGCGTTGTTCGGCTCCACTCCGCCGGCTCAGCCGTCCGGCTCCGGAGAGCTCGGCCTGCTCAAGCCGTGGGCGCCCGACGCGGCGCCGGAGGCGGCGAAGCCCGCCCCGGCCATCGCGGCCGCGCCCGCGCCCCCGGAGCCGGTCGCGGCGCCGAAGATCCGCCAGGATGTGACGCAAGCCGAGTTCGACGCGTTCGTCGCCAATGGACCTTACAGCCGCGAGGGCCAGACGCTGCTCAAGCTCCTCGCCGAGAAAGCGCCCGAATTCTGCCGCGCGATCCTGCGCCGCACGGTCGTGCGCGGCGCGCCGCTCATCGTCTTCGACGGCGCGCGCACCGGCTCCGACCGCCGCGCGGGCTTCGCCGTGCCGGATCCCGCCCACCGCTCCGTGACGATCGCCCTGAGCGCGGGTCCGCTGCTCGTCGAGCGCCGCAAGGGCCTGTTCAAGAAATCCATGGTGGCGCTTCCCGAGGATCCGCGCGCGTGGGCCGAACTCGGCCTGGTCCCGCCCGCGCTCGACGCGCTTAAAAAGGCCTCAGCGCCGGTCGCACAGGAAAACGGCCCCTGGGGCGCGACGCGCGTCTTCGCCGACGGCAGCCGCCACGGCACGTATTCTCCTCAGGAGCAGGCGGGCGAACTTCTCGAGCGGCTGCTGCTCCTCGGCCTGGAGCGCGAGGGGTTCGCCGCCTCGACCTACGCCGCGCGCGTCTGGGCGCGCGCCGCGCGCCTGCTGTTCTCGGCGCGCGTCGCCGAGGATCACGGCACCGACTCGTTCCTCGATCCGGACCGACGGATGGAGCTGCGGGAATGGATCGAGCGCGGCGACGAGTCCGCCGACCTGCTCGTGGCCTCCTGGTCCTCGTCCCGGGGCAACGTCCTCGACCCCCGGCGCGGCGGTCCCGAGTCGCAGTCCCGCTACGAGCGCCAGGCACGCGAATCATGCACCCGCTCCTTGCTCGCCGACCACCTGGCCGAAGCCGCCCGCGACCTCGCCGCGCGCGTGCGCACCCTTGAGGCTCTCGTCGAGGCCGGCCTTATCTCAGGCGCGGAGGCGAAGGCCGCGGCGACGAAGGCCGCCGCCGCGGAGCAGGCGGCGCGAAACGCCTTGCTCGCCTCGCCGCCCGCCTGCGACGGACGCTTCGGCGCCGACGAGAACGGCCTGCGCCTCTCCTCGGCCCTGCTCGCCGAGGTCTCGCGCGCCGAGCGCGCCTTCCGCGAACGCAAGCCCGGAGGCTCATGAAAGCCCTGATCGCCGCCGCCTTCCTGCTCCTGTCCTCCTCCGCCGCGGCGGGCGACTGGCTCGCCGACGCCGCGAAGGCCGCGCGCGAGGCCGCCGTCACGGGCTCCCCCAAACCCGAGGCGCCGAAGAGCGCCTGGACGCCCTACGTCCCCGCCTCGCGCCTGTTCTCCGGGGAGATCCCGGTCGAGGGCTGGTGGCCGATGGAGGAGGAGACCGCGACGGGCTCGGTGTTCCGCCTGCTCGGAGGAGACTCCCAGTCGGGCTCGGTGCGCACCGTGCTCTCCGTGCGCTTCTACGACAAGGACACCCCCGGCTTCACGCCGATCAAGCCGGCGATGGAGCTGATGCGCCGGGAGAACAAGGAGACCGGCCGCTCGATCACGCCGGTGCGGCCGGTGCGCGTGGGCCTGGGCCTGGCGCGCACCTTCGAGATCGTGGAGACGCGGCGCGCGCCCTCCGACGACGGCCCGTCCTTCGAGGAGGAGCTGCACCACTACGTCGCGGTGATCCCGGTCGGGGAAGCCTACTATCTCGTGCGCCTGGTCTCCTCGCGAGCGACCTACCTCGAGTACCGCGACGACTTCGTGCGCTTCCTGAAGTCGATGCGCTCGCTGTCGCGCTAGGGAAGCTTCTTGAGCTCGGCGCGCAGCTCGAGGACGACGCGGACGTAGTTCTCGGAGTGGTTGTAGGCGTACACCGCGCGCCCGATCGCGGAGCCCGGCGTGAACGGCTCGCCCGCGCGGTAGCCGTGGCGGGCGAGGTAGTTCGCAGCACTTCCCAGCGCGTCCGGCCAGGCGAACAGAAAGCGGCGCCCGTCCCCGTCGGCGTCGACGGCGTAGGCGTTGGCGCTCGAGGGCATGAACTGCATGAGGCCGAAGGCTCCGGCGTAGGACCCGAGCCAGGCGTGGGCGTCGTCGCCGCTCTCGGCGGCGAAGATCAAGAGCTCGGCGAGCTCGCGCGCCGCCCAGTCCGAGCGGCGCGGGACCTTCAGGGAGATCGTCCACAGCGCCGCGCCGATGGGCATCTTGCCGGTGTAGGCGCCGAAGCGCGTCTCCACGCCGGCGTGGGAGGCCAGCAGATAGGCGTCGACGCCGAAGCGCGTTTCAGCCGCGCTGAGGCTCGCCCGCTCGGCGGCAAGGAAGCGCGCGCCCGCGGCGAGGCTTTGCGGGTTGATGAAAAGCTTGCGGTACTCGTCGTAGGGCAGGCCCTCGGCGGGCTTGCCGAAGCGGTCGGCGATGCCGTCGATCACGCGAAGGCGCGGATCGGCGAAGAAGGCGTCGACGACCGCCGCCGGGACCCGGCCCGCCAGGCGCGCGTCCACGGCGCGCCGGACCTGCTCGGGGGTCTTGGCGTCGGCCGTCGCGACGGGACGCTGGGACCTCGCCAGGCGCCCCGCCTCGATCAGTCCCGCCCGGAGCGCCGCCGCGAAGCCCGCTTCGCCGAAGGCCTGGGCCCGCGCCGGACGGGCTCCGAGGAGCAAGGCCGCGGCGACGGCGCTCAGGAGGCTTTTCTTCAGGAAGCCGGCGCACAGGCGGGCCAGGCGGTCGCGGCGATCGAGAAAATCGTGGGAGGCGCCGCGCTCGATGACGAGGCGGGCCTTCTTGCCCGCGCACCGGGCGATCCTCCGGGACACCTGCGCCGGAATCGTCTGGTCCGCGTCCCCATGGATGAGCAGCAGCGGGACCTTGATGCGGCTCGCCGCCCGCGCGGAATCGTAGGCCGTCACGGCCTTCTTGAAATCGGCGGCCAGCGCCTTCGGCGCGAGCGTGTTCAGCGGCCGGGAGAGGCGCTTGATGAAGTCGAGCGTGTCCGGGCCGATCATCTCGGCCCCGCCGACGGGGGCGACGGCCACCACGGCGCGCAGCTTCGGGTCGCGGGCGGCGGCGTTGAGCGCCGTCCAGGCGCCCATGCTGAAGCCGAACAGCGCGACGCGGCGGGGGTTCACGAACGGCAGCTTTCTCGCGGCCGACAGGGCGGCGGCCGCCTGCGCGGGCAAGGTCGTGAAGCGGTACTTCCCCCCCGAGCCCCAGGCGCCCAAAAATGAGGGCGCGACCGAGGCGATGCCCTGGGCCATCAGCGCGCGCTGGATGTCGACGCTTTTCTCCGAGCCCGGAAAGCCGTGCAGGAACAGCACCGCCGGGAAGCGCCTGCCCTCCGGCCCGTCCGGCCGGTGATAATGGACGAGCATCTTCTGGCCTTTCACTCGGAAAATCTCGGTGCCGGCGCGCGCTTTCATACGACGATTCTAGCGCAAAACCGCCCCCAGTTCACGGGATATCGGGCCGGGATCGGGAGGAAGGGCCTTGATTTATGCGGATAGCGGGCTTACACTCCCGGGAGAGGCACCCCGATGCGATTCCCCGGCCTCCTTGCGTCGATCTTCGCTCTGCTCCTGCCCTTCGCGACCGCTCGCGCGCAGGAGGAGCCCGGCGTCGGCGCGCCGGCCCGAGCGGGCGCGCTGCTCGAGCGCCTCGATGCCGTCATGGAGCCGCTGCGGCGAGGCGCCTACACGGAGCAAGACCGCCGCCCCGTCGCCGGCATCCTCGCCCGCCTCCGTGTCGAAGCCGCCGCGCTCAAGCCGCCTTCCGGCGCGCCGGCGAGGGCGGAAGCCTGGCTCAAGCTCGAACGAGGAGTGGAGACGGCGCTCCGCGAAGAAGAGGCTTTTTGGCAAACCCACGCGGGCGGGCCGCTGGCCCCCGTGAGCGCCGAGCCGCTGAAACGGCGGGCCGCGGAGCTCGCCGCCGCCTTCTCGGCCCACTTCCCCGAGCGCGCGCCGGGGCCCGCGGCCCGCGCCGGCGGGGACGCGCCGGACCCGCGAGGCCCGTCTCCCGCCGCGCACGCGGACCGGACACGGCGCATCGCCTCGAGCGGCAGGGGCG
>JAUYSH010000048.1 GCA_030696455.1 Elusimicrobiota bacterium | reverse complement strand
CTCGGCGCGCAGGCGCTCGACGGCCTTGGCCAGCGCGACGCGGCGCGGCAGGTCGGCGTCCGAGGCGGCCGCGGCGGCGCGGCGATCGTCGAGATGTGCGAACGAGCGGCGGATGGCCCCGGCGTTGAGCTCGCCGGGACGCAGGCCGCGCCCGACCGAGACCTCGTCGAGGCTCTCGGCCGACAGCATCGCCCCCAGCAGGATGCCGTTGAGCTCGCGGCGGATCACGTTGGTCAGCACCGCCGCCGCGGCGCCGGTGATCTCCGCGAGATCGGCTCCGCCCAGAGCCGCCTCCAGTTGGGCCCGGCGGTCCGGAGGGATTTGAGCCAACAGATCGGCGGCGAGCGAAGCGACGCCGTCCTTGATATCCCGCGCGCGGATGGCGGGGACGGGGTCGGCGCCGAGCGAGTAGGCGTTGAATATGGCGAGCAGCGCCTGCGGGTCGAGCGAGACGCGCCCGCCCAGGCCCGACACGCCGACCTGGGACAATTGCCGGGCGGCATAGCCGCGCATGGAGCCGGTCAGGATGCGGTCCAGGCGCTCGGGGTCGGAGAGGGCGGCGCGCAGTTCTTCGAGACGGCGGCGCGCGTCGCTCGAGCGCAGCGAGTCCAGCCCCTGGTTGAACGCCGCCTGCAGGCCGCCGGGGCCGACTTCGGTTTCGATGGCGGCGCGCTGCTCCGGCGTCAGGGCGTTGTAATAGACCTGGAACGGGAGCCACAGCTCGGCGTTGGTTCGATCGCCGAGCAGTTGCTGAACGCGAGCGAGCAGGCCGTCGAGCGCTCCGAGGGTCGAGTCGACCTCGCGCACGAGCTTCTCGCTGCCGGGCGGGGGCGTGCGGTCGGAGTTCCGCGCCGCGACCGGCGTCTTGACCGAGAGCGCGCCCTTGTCCCAGGTCCAGGAGAAGCCGAGCATCACGTAGCGGCGGTCGGACTCGGCGCCGCCGAAGGAGGCCGAGTCGCGGACCGATTCGAGCGTGACGCCGAGGCCGTCGCGCGTCTGGTACCCCGCGCCGACGGAGTTCTTGCGGCGCTCGTACTCGATCTCGGCGCCCTCGCGATGTTCGGCGCGTCCGAACACGGAGGCCGTGCCGCTTCGCCACGGCCACGCGGCTTCGCCGGAGAGCGCGCGTTCGGCGGTCAGTTCGTTATTCTGCCGGCGCAGCATGAACGAGTAGCTGCCTTGCCCGGCCATCGGGCCCCAGGCCGAGATGCCCGCATGCGGGGAGCTGCGCACGCCGAGGTCGCTGCCTCCCTCGCCGGTGACCTGGCGCCGCGCCCAGTCCGCGCCCAGATAGGTCAGGCTCTGGGTCACCCCGCCGAACACCGCGACGCTGCGGCCACCGTCGAAGCGCATGCGCAGGGCCGCGCTCTCGTCGGTCGTCGCGTTCGGGAATCCGTCCACCACGCGCGCCATGCCCAACGCGCCGACGCCCAGGTCGAAGGGGCCGAACAGCGGGATCGCGCGCCCGGCCTGCATAAGGACGCTGCCGGCGGAGATGCCGCGCGACGACAGGGCCGACCCGTCGTCGGGGACGAGGGAATCGGCGGGGCTCGGGGGCGCGAAGCGCGCGCGCAGGTCGACGGCGCCGAGGCGTCCCTGAAGAAGATAATCGAAGTACTTGCCGGAGTTCGACGCCTCGCCGCCGATCGACACGTAAGGGGAGGCGGACGTCAGGGAACCGGGCGCCAGCGCGCCGCCGGAAAGGCCCCACTTGCCCGATGCGCCGTCGAACAAGGAACGGGAGTCGGCCTCGACCCTTTCCAGGGACGGGAGGTCGGAGCGCGTGCTCAGACGGCCGTCGGCCGCCGCCTCGCGGGATTCGATGTAGCGCCTGATTTCGTCGCGGCGGGAGTCGTCGGCCGCCAGAAATTCCTCGAGAGTGAAGCCGCAGCGGTTCAGGCGCTCGGCGCCGGTCGGCGCCAAGGCGCGCAGAGGCGCCGAGGCGAGGATCAAAATCGCGGCCAGAGACGCCGACAACGGCGAAGCATTCATCATTTACACCTCATGCCGGCGGTTCGTCATTGCCGCGTTAAAGTTTTTCATGGTTCCTCCCTCCAGTTCCCTTCTCCGGGAGGCTCTCGCTCATGCGGTTCAATATCTTCAGCAGAAGCGGCCGGCTCTCCGAGAACCGCGGCCGGTCGAGCAGGGCATGGAACCTCGGGTAGAACCTCCGGATCGATTCTCCCGGGATTTTCCCGTCGCGCAGCATTTGATCGACTTCATCGAACCCGTGTCCATCCATCGGATAGCGGAAGTCCGTCACCCAAAGCCATCTCTCGTGAAACTCGAGCAGGGACTCGATCGCGTAAACGTTTTGCCTTTCATTAAGCAGGGGATGCAGCCGCAAAGGCATCAAGGCCGAGAAATAGGCGTTCGTGTCCGTCATGCCGCGTTTGCCGGCTTGTTCGATCGCATGCCGCGAGCGCTCAAAGCTCAACCGGGTCAGTTCCAGCCTCCTGTTCACGTTAAGGTGTGAAGCGAGGTGAGAGCGGAATTTGGAGGCCCAGCGATGCCATTGATCGTCGATGCCCGGGGGGTAGTATCTTCCGAATACCCGGACGCGGCGAGGGAAACTCAACAGGTCGTACATGCCGAGGGCCAGACGGGCTTTCTCCGATTCGGTCATGGAAGGCGTCAAGCGCAGCAGGGATTCCAGCCCCAGGCCCCAGGCCTCGTATAAACCTCCGATTTCCTGGCCGGCTCTATGGAGCGCATGGCCGCGGGCGGCGGTTGCGGCCAAGGTCAGGAACGCGGAGGCGGCCAAGGCGGGGACATTCCCCGTCAGCGCGAAGGCGACGGCGGCCGAAATTCCCATCCAGCCCATGCGCCCCGCGAACGTCGAGAGCAGGCTGTTCCCGTGTCCGCTGAGAAATTCGGGCCGGCCGTGGGAGGCGCGAAACCGCTCGGCGCGCTCGTCCATCAAAACCGTGAAGAGGCGGTCGTGCCTTCCGGGCGCGGCCGCGACGCCGTCCAAGACCGCTCCCTTCGCGGCCGCGTCCGCGGCGGCCCCCGCGATGCGATTCACGGCGGGAAAACCGGCGATGACGCGGATGTCCCGGCCGGTGATCCCTTGGACTTCTATTTTTTCGCTCCGGCGGTCGCGCCGGTAGGAAACGCCGTCGAGCGAGGATAGGTAGTAGATCAGTTGATCCTCCTCGGCCACGGTGGGGCGCGAAACCAGGTCGACGGTCACGTCATAGAATTTCCCCGGGCGCAGAATATTCTCGAGCTCCGGGGAGATCCTGCCGGCGCGGAGACGAGCCGCCAAGGAAAGTCCGTCCGCGGGAGCCGCCGACGCGGCCGGGAGCCACGCACTGCCGTCGAAAATCCGACCCAAGGCCTCGGCCTGTTCACCGGCGTCACGGAAAGAGACGATCCGTTCGACCTCCCGTTCGAGAGCCGGGAGCCGGGCCGCGCCGGGAACGACCGGGACCGCGAGCGCCGCGGCGGCGGGCGCAGGCGACGCGGCCGGGATGGCGACATGGGCGGCCATGGTCGGGACAGCCGCCAACGTCGGCGCGAGAGTCAGCGCCGCGGGAGCCAGGCTCGGGGCCGCGATATAAGCTGGGACCATCGAGAGGGACGGAGAGGCGATGACGCCCAGGCTCGGAGTCACGGCGACGACCGGAGCCGGCCGCGCGACGCTGCGGGCGGCGGCTTCGAGGGTCAGGCCGCCGGGACCCGAAATCAGGATCGAGGCGGCGACGACCGAGACGGCCGATTTTTTCAGCATGGAAATTTCTCCCTGACCCCTCTTCATTTGAGCGCCGCGATCTGCGCTTCGACGGCGGCGGCCCTGCCGGAAGCGCACAGCGCCATTATCGCCAGCGTGATCGAAATTCGCGGAGTCGTATTCTTGTTTTTCACGATTCCTCCTCTGAGTTCCATCGAACTCATTGTAGCCTCGGTCCGGGAGAGCGGCCTGAGGCTGAAGGGAAGGCCCGCGCGGGCGTTGGGCCGTCTCATCGCGGTTGCGCGGCGCCCGCACAATTGGTATCCTGGCGTGAGACCATGACGACTCCATTCGCGCTGATCTTCGCGAGGCTGCGCCGGCAGGCGGGATTCCAGACGGCCTACCAGTTCTATCACAAGAACGGGGGCCGCCGGGCCTTCGGCTGCAGCTTCCAGAACTATCTGCGCATCGAGAACGGCTCGCACCTCCCCGTGCCCAAGCGCCTGCCCCAGCTCTGCCTGCAGCTCCGGCTCCCCCTGCGCGGCGCGGACTTGCGCGAACTGCTGCGCGCCTACCTTCAGGTGTGGGCCGGCTCCGAGGAAATGGCGCAATGGCTGATCGGGCCGTTCGAGCAAGCCGAGCGCGTCGAGCCGGCGCTGGACCCCGCGGCCCAGGCGCTCTCTCGCGTCGTGCGCGACGGCGCCCGGCCGCTCACCCTCGAGCAGTACAAGGCGGTGATGTCGAGCGCGGAGGCCTACTGGTGCTTCCGGGTGCTCACCACCGACCGCAAGGGGCAGACCAGCGAGGCCCTCGCCCGGCTTTTGGGGCTCGGAAAGGCGCGGATCCGCAAAGGGCTGGAGGCCTTGCGGCTCTGCGGCATCGCGCGCAAGCGCCGCGACGGCGGCTATGACAGCCCGTATTCCGGGAATTATCTGACCTTTCCGGATCCGACGCTGCTTCCGGAGCGGCTGAAGGCGGCGGCGCTGCGCTACACCAAGGATATGGTGCGCCGAAAGGGGGCGGTGGTGGACGTTCGCCATTGCGGCGTCCGCGCCGACGCGCTTGCCCTCCAGGGCTTCCTCCCGCACCTGCGGGAGGCCATTCGCGGCGTCAACGCCTACGCCGTGTACGAGAAGACCGAGCGCTCCGGGCTGTTCCTGATCGAGAGCAAGGTCTGCAAGCTCTTCGACTTTTAAGCCAGAGGGAAGGTCCGGATCGGCTGAGTCCGAAAGGCCCTTGCGCGAAACACGCCGGCGGTCTATCCTCACCGGGATGAGGACCGCGATCCTGGCCGCTCTACTGACTTTCGCCGCGGGGCCGGCGTCAGCCGAACGGGAGATTTTTCCAATGACTTTCGAGGCGAGCAAACAGCCGGCTCCGGCGGGCAAGGTCGTCCTGCGCCTTCTCGCCGCGCCTGAACGGTCCGAGCCCGACGCTTTCGACGACAACGACGCATTTCGCCGCAGCCTGCTCGACCCGGCGAACTCGGACCGCTGGTTCGTCCCGACGGTCCAGGGCGGCATCCTCCTCGTCGTCGAGAAGGGCTATCTCGACGACGCTCTGCTCGACCGCGTTTCCGCCGACCTTCAGGAGGCCGTGGAGGCGGTGCCGCGCCTGACCGGCCGGGCGCCGCGCCGGCGCGGGCGCTTCACGGTTTACGTCTATGACGAAGGGCCGCTCTCCGAATCCGGCGTCCCGGGGGCGCTCCCCGGCGAAAAAGGAATCATGCTTCGTTTCGTCAAAGAGGGGGCGGATCCGCTCTTCCATGAGATGACCCATCTGCTGGCCGGCCACGGCGGCTCCCAGTCGCTCAACGAGGGAATCGCCGACTGGGTCCAGTCGCGCCTGCGGCCCGGACGCAGCACGGCGTTCATTCCGGCGCGGACGAATCCGCACGCGAAGGCCCGGGCGGCGCTCGCGACCTACCCGCCCGCCTTTCGGGGGGCGATCGGCGCGCCGGGGTATCATCGCTGGTCGGGCAGGGAAATTCGGTTTGATTTCTACTACTGCTCATGGTCGTTCACGGATTTTCTTCTGCGCCAAGGCGACATGGGGCGATTCTGGTCCGTGCTCGAGGCGGAAGCCGCGCCCGACGCCTATCTCGCCGCCTACGGGCGGACCTACGAGGTCCTGATCGACGAATGGTCCCAGGAAGTGGGCGGGCGCGCGAAAACAGGCCTGGAGTAATCCTGTTGAAAATGATAGACCGTGTGCATGATCACGCGACTCCTCGCCGGACTACTTGCGGTTTTGCCTCTCCTTGCCGCCTCCGCGTCCGCCTCGCCCACGGTCGAGGACCCTGAGGTCTGGCGCCGAGCCCAGGCCCTGCTTCTGCCCGTCGCCGCCGAGGTCGACTTGAACGCGCGCTACCTGCCGGGCGGCTCCTGGTTCGACGTCGAAGACGCCGGGCTCGGGATACGAATGACTGGCCGCCCGGAGACCAATGGGATCGTGCGTTTCAGCGGCCGGGCGGGCTCGGGGCTGGCTTTCGAGGCGCGGCCACTCTCCACGACGCGACCGATCTACGGCTACTCCATTCTATCCGGCTCGCTTTGGGCGCGCGTCACGCGTTTCGGCGGCGGGCTCTTGATCGAAGGCCAAGCCGGCGGCCGGCCTCTCGCCCTGACGCTCGAGCGCACCGGCATGCCCGACAGCTACGCGCTCGTCGGCCTCGACGGCACGCGGCTCACGGCTTGGATCACGCCCTCCTTCGCGCGCCTGAACGGGCGTTTCGACGCCGAGAAGATGACCCGAGAGGGCCTGTCCGTGCTGGGGGCGGCGATCGCCCTGATGTTCTCCGAAGAAGGAAGCTTTCCGCCCCGAAGTCCGAGGCTTTCTCGCCAGTAGGCCTCAATCAAGGGACGTTTGCTCAATTCAGGAATCCGGCAAATAGCCTTGAAATTGTAACAGGGAGGGCCTACCCTTGATAGGCATGCCCTTGAACAAGGAATCGAACGACTGGCTGGGGGACCTGAGCTGGCAGGGCTATCCCCGGCTCTCTCCGGTCCCCGACCTGGCGAATGCCCCCGAGCCGGCGCCCGGCGCGCCGCGCCCGCGCCGGAAAGACGACGGCCGCGCCGACGCCTTGGCCCGGGAGAACGAGGCGCTTCGCGCCAAGCTCGCCGCCTTCGCCGGGCTCGCCTCCGAGTTCGAGCGCCGCCTCGCCGAGGCCGCGTCATCCTACGAGGGCGCCGCGCTGGAATCCGATTCCGCTCGCCGCTCGGCCGAGCTCGAAAACGCGCGCCTGGTCGGCGAGCTCGAGAGCGCGCGCTCCGAGCTGGCCCGCCGGGAGCAGCGCGAGCTGTCGCGGGACTCCGACCTCGCCCTCGAGCGCGAGCGCCGCGCGGACGCGGAGAAGGCGCTGGTCGAGGCCCGGCGCCGGCTCAACGATCTGGAGTCCGAAGTGGCCGCGGCCCGCTCCAAGGCCGCGGAGCTTTCCGGAAGCGTGGGGGAACTGAGGCGCCAGGCCTCCGCCTCCCACGAGCGCCTGCTGCAGGCCAAGACCCTGACCGACCAGGACGTGCAGATCCTGCGCGCCGAGATGAGGGAGTTCCTCGCCAAGTTCCACCGCATTCAGGAAACGTTCGCGGATAACCAGCCCGGAGACAATCGATGAAATATTGGACCTACATGAGGGGGGAGGTTCCCGGCAGCTACGAGCCCGAGGCCCTCGCCGCCCTTCCCGGCTTCACGATGACCACCCTCGTCTGCCCCGGCGAGGGGGAGATCGCCGAGAAGAACTGGCGCCGCGCCGGCGAGTTCGAGGACATCGTCCGCGCGATCGACGCGCATGAGGCCATGACCCCGCCCGCCGCACCCCTCGGGGCGCCGCCGACCGCCAACGACGTCGACGCGCTTCTCGACGGCGCCAGCACCCGGCTGTTCTCCCACGTCGCCGACCTCATGAAGGAGCTCGAGACGCGGCGCGACGAGAAGTCCCTCGTCACCTCGCTCCAGCGTCAGATCTCCGCGCTCAAGTCCGAGCTCTCCGCCGCGCGCGAGACCGCGACCATGCTCGAGATCCGCATCCCGCGCATCGCCGAGCTCGAGGAGGCCCTGAGCAAGAGCCAGTCCGCCCACGCCCAGGCCCAGGCCAACCTCGCCGCGCGCGAGGCTCAGCTCAGCGAGCTGCGCGCGACCGCGGAAAAGCTGCGGACGGATTTCGACGCCTCCAAGAGGCGAGCCCAGCAGGCCGAAGGCGACCTCACGATCCGCAACCGCCTCGTCGACAAGCTGTCCAAGGACCTCTCGGACAAGGAGCTCTCCTTGGCCAAAGCGCTCGGCGTGATCCGCCGCCTCGAGGAAGACCTCGATCGCCTGTGTCCTTCCCCGGAGCTGCTCAAGGCCGCCGCCGCCGAGCTCACCCCCGCGCCCCGCCCCCTTCCCGCGCGCGCCGCCCCGCCGCCTCCGCCGCCCGCGCCCGCGCCCGCTCCCTCGGCCCTCGCTCCGCAGCCCGTCGAGCCCGTCGCCAATCGCGTGCTCTCCGTACCCGAGTTCAAGACCCCGGTGCCGCCTCCTCCGACCGGGAACTTCACCAGCGACGACCCGCCCATGGCTCCTCCCTATCTGGAGCCGCAGCACCCCGTCGAGACCCCGAAAGCCCAAGAAGCTCTCTTGGGCTTCCTCCGCAAAGTCTTCCCCGGCCAGAACCACTAGCCGCGGGGCTCCCGAAACGGGGAGGGGCGAAGGATAGACGCCCCTCGGGGCGTCTATCCTTCGCCCCTAGTCCCCGCGAGCTCGAGCGGCTCGAGGTTACTCGCTTCGCGAGTTTCGGCCCCGCGCGCGGAACGTGGAACGTTGATACAAGGGGGGCGGGGAGGCGACGGCCGGAGGGGCTTGGGGTTGACGCGACCATGTCCGTCGTTGTCGCGTCTACCCCGGAGGGCGCGGCCAATCGCGCCCGTCCCCGACGGACGTCGCCGGCCCCCCCCCCCCCCC
>JAUYSH010000033.1 GCA_030696455.1 Elusimicrobiota bacterium | reverse complement strand
GGCCTCCTCGATCCTCTCGGCCGCGATCAAGGCGGGCAGCACGGCCTTCGCCCGGAGCCGGGCCAAGGCCTCCTCCCCCTCGGCGCGCGGCCAGCCCCGCTCGAGCGCGCGGCGCAGATGCGCCTCGGCCTCCGCGAAGCGCCCGCGGGTCTCCAGGAACCTGGCGAGCTCGCGTTCGAGGGAATCGAAGCCCGGATTGGCGGCCAGCGCCCGGCGATAGGCCGCCTCCGCCTCGCCGAGGCGCCCCCGCTTCTCCTCGGCCTTTCCCCGCTCGAGGAGCGCCGCCCAGGACGGAGCCTTAACCATGCTCTTTCCGTTTCGGGCGCGTCAGCTCGTCGGCCATCCGCTCGACGAAGGCCAGGAAGCCGTTGAAGCCCAGGAACGGCCGGTCCGAGAGCGCGTGGCTCCGGTAGCTGGGAAAGCCGAACTCCATGGTCGGGAACTTCAGCTGCGGCCATTCATGCTCGCACCAGGTCGAGACGAACAGGTCGAGCGGCAGGTCCATGAAGCTTCGGACCTCGTCGGACATCGCCGGCGGCTCGTGAAGGACGCCGGGCCCGGCCTGGCCGTGGGCGGCGCGGCCGCGGACGATGGCGCCCGAAAGCGTGAGGCCCAGGTCGTCGGCGATATCGCGGAAGCCGCCCAGGAGATGGGGGTCGCCCATATAGCCCGCGCGGCGGCCGAGGAAATACTGCGGGATGATCCACTTCAGGCGCGGGACCGCGCGCGAGAGCTCGGCGTCGATGAAGGCCTCCGCCTCGCTTTCCTTTCCGGCGGCGGCGGCGGCGTCGCGCAGGAAGCGCAAAGTCTTGGGCAGGCCGAAGGGCAGCTCGGTCTCCATCAGCCGGGCGCCCGTCCGCTGGGCCAGGCGCCGCGCCGCGGCGCGGCCGTACGGCAAGGAGACGATGACCTCCGCCTCCTCGACGCGGGAGAGCTCCGAGCAGTCCTGGCCGCTGAGCCAGACCGAGACGGTCTCGAGCCCCAGGCCGCCCAGCATCCGCTTCAGCTCGGCGACGTTGGCGTGGTGGTCGCTCTCGTTGCGGTCCATGAGGTAGCCGACGATCGCGGCCGTCCCCGGACGACGGCGCCCGGTCTTGAGCGCGATGCCCTTGGCCAGCGCGTTGAGGGTCTGGTCGTAGCCGTCGAGCCAGTCGCCGACGAGGGACTCCGGCGGTATGTCGATGGCGGGCTTGGTCAGGCTTTCCGCGCGCAGGCGGATGACGCGCCCGTAGTCGACGCCGGTGATCGAGCACATGGGCAAGGCGGTGACGAGCACCAGGCCCGATTCCTCGAGGCCGTCCAAGGTCTGGAGCTCCCGGCCGATGATGTCGTCGTGCTCCTTGACCACGCCGCGCGAGCAGACGTTGGTGAAGGCGACGCGGTGCCGGCCGCTGATGCGCAGCAAGGTCGAGTTGAGGTCGTGACGCCCGTGTATGAAATGGGCCTTGTAGAAGGCGCAGTCCGGGCCGTCGACGAGCACATACGCGTCCTTGAGCGCGTTGACCGCGAGGTAGACGCCCATGAGGGTCGGGTAGTTCATCGGCGTGCTGAACTGCTGTCCCATCACGCCACCCCCATGTACTTCGCGTAGCGCCTTTGGAAAGGCCAGCGGCACAAGGTGTTGAGCGCCTGCAAGGTGCGCACCGCGCCCCCGAGCCCCAGCTCGAAGCCCTCGAGGGAGAACTGCGCCTTGCCGGCGCGGGCCAGCCGAGTGTCATAGGCGTATTCCGAGTACACCGCCTGGAACGGGCCCTCGGCCAGCAGCGCCTCGAGCTCCTTGGGCGTGTTGAACGAGGTGAAGTGGGCCGTCGGCTTGCGCGCCTGGCCGTAGCACAGGATCTCGACGCCGAAGCCCATCTCGCGCAGCAGGCGCAGCACCGGGATGCCCCAGGTCAGCCCGGGATCGGCCAGGCGGCTGACGTGGTTGGCGTCCACGACGAACGCCAGTCCCTGGGATGACGCCTCGCGCCGTCCCGCGGTCCACGCGGGCGTCAGGTCCTTCGCGGCCTTCGTGAAGACCGCCTTCACCTTGCTCTTCAAGCCGAATTCGCCGGCCACGGCCTCGAGCCACTTCCGCGTCCCCTCGAAGCCGTAGGGCGCGTCGGGCCTGAAGGTCTTGATCGGCATCGGCTCGAAGTACTCCTTGTAGGTCGCGGCGTAGGCGGCGTTCGGGTACAGGATCTGCGCCTCGGCCGCGAGGTAGCGGCGCGCCACGGCCAGGCTCAGCGAGGGCATGACGCAGGCGTTGACCGTGAGGCCGGTCGCCTCGAGCAGCCGCGTCAGCTCCTTGAGCCCCGGGCCCGACGGGAAGCCGACGAGGTTCACCGAGCGCGGGACGCGGCGGACCTTGGCGAAGGCGGGGCCCTGCTGCATCTTCTTGAACAGCGTCAGGCACACGTCGAGCTCCTGGCAGCTGCTCTCGGCGTGGTTCATGTAGACGATGGGCACCTTCGTGCGCGCCTGCCAGCGCTTGACGACGGCCTCGGCGTCGTCGCCGATGACGGTCGGGATGCAGGTGGAGTGGACGATGATGGCCTCGGCGCCGCCCTTGGCGTTCTTGATCGCCCCCGCCAGGGCCTCGTCGAGCTTCTTGCCCCCGCCGTGGATGACGTCGAGGTCCTTGATGTTCGTCATGATGTTGCTGAAGTTGCCGTCGTCCCGGCCCTCGTCCTTCTTGGCGCGCCCGCGCTTCGGGCGATCCTCCTCGCGAGGCCCCTCCTCGTTGTCGCGCTCCATGCGCGGCCACGGGAATTTATAGAAGGCCGGAAGGCTGCGGTCCTCGAAGTTCGGCGTCGAGTAGGAGCACTCCAGGTCCTGATGCCAGACGTTGACGAGCGGCGTGCCGCCCTCGAGCGACATGCGCACGTTGCGCCGCGTCTCGAAATCACAGTAGAAGCGCCGCCACTGGTCCTCGGCGCCCCACACCTGGGAGTTCATCCCCGGGTTCCCCTCCCACAGCTTGGCCTGCCAGGCCATGTCCTTTTCGAGATCCGGCTTCGGGGCCTGCGGCGCAGCGGGAGGCGGAGAGACGGGCCGCTCGCTCGGACGAGGGGCGGAGGCCGGCGAGGCCTGGGGTGGCGCCTTCGAGACGAACGCCTGTCGGGACAGCTCGTTGAAGCGCTCGTCCGACAGGGGCCGGGGCACGGAGACGGATTTGCGGTCGAAGCTCAGCAGGCTCTCGCCCAGCGCCTCGATCGTGCGCGTCAGCGAGTGGTCCGGAGCGTGCTCCACCAAGGTCAGGCGCCGGAACTCCGCCTCGCGCACGGCCGCCTCGCGCGGGAAGAAGGAGAGGACGCCGCTGCCGATCTCCGCGGCGAAGCGCGTCACGCTCCCGCGGTCCGCGTCGCGGTCGCGCAGGTTGGCCACCAGTCCGCACAGGGCGACGCCGTTCTCGTGGTAGTTCTTGATGGCGCGGGCGATGTTGTTGGCCGCGTACAGGGCCATCAGCTCCTCGGAGGTCACGATGACGACCTTGTCGGCGAAGCCCTGGCGCAGGGGCGCCGCGAAGCCGCCGCACACCACGTCGCCCAAGACGTCGAAGATGGCGACGTCGTAGCGGCCTTCCTGAAGGACGCCCGCCTCCTCGAGGATGGTGATGGTGCGGCCGATGCCGCGGCCCGCGCAGCCGATCCCCGGCTCCGGCCCGCCCGCCTCCACGCAGTCCACGCCGAGCCGCCCCTTCACCAATATCTTGGAGAGGTCCCCGCCCGAGGAGTCCATGAAGGCCGAGTGCTCGACGACGGTCCGGATGGGGCGCCCGTCGGTCAGCGCGATGGTCGTGTCGTGCTTGGGGTCGCAGCCGACGAGGATGACCTTCAGCCCCTTCTTCGCGTAGACGGCCGCGAGGTTGCCCGACAAGGTGGACTTGCCGATGCCGCCCTTACCGAAGATCGTTATCTTCTGCATCATATCTCCCGCTGCGTTATCCGATAGAAGCCGACGGGCACGGGGTCGACCGTGTAGACCTCCGCGGAGTACGGCACGGCCGGCAGGCGGGCCTCCGCCAGCGGCTCCAGATGGAAGCGCCGCCGCATCTGCTCGCATTCCGGCAGGATCTGGAACTCCCTGCGGGCCTCGGGCGAATCCGTCGTCATGTCGCGCGCATGGCAGCTCGCCGCCTGGTAGTAGACGGCGCAGCCCTCATGGCTCGGCGCCTTGAGGAATTCCTCGGTGTCGATCCACCGGTGCCTCAGGCCCATCGAGGCCGACAGGGTCGGAGACAGCTCGAGCCCCGAATCCGACCGGTAGCGGGCGCGCCGGACGATGGCGCAGCCGTCGGGCACGCCGGAGAGATGCCGCCGGGCGAACGCGAACTCCAATTGGTGGGTCCACGTCTTGCGCAGGAAGCCCCTCCACGGCGCGCTCAGCGCCGCGATCAGGAGGACGATGAAGGCGAGATAGCCCGGATGGGCGAGCAGCCGCGGGCGCTTCGCGGCGAAGTGCCCCAAGGCTCCGGCGGCCCCTTGACCGGCGAGCACGGAGAGCAAGGCGAACGAAGGCAGGAAGTAGCGATAGCTGGTCTGATCGTCCGCGCCGCCGCCGAACGACGGCAGCGCGACGAGCGCGATCGCCGAGGCCAGGGCGGCGAGCTTCCAAGGGGAGCGGCGCAGGGAGAGGCCGATGCCCAGGACCGCGGCCGCGGCGAAGGGGGCCGGGGACTCCGGGCTCATGAAGAAATGATTCTTGAACAGCCCGGCCGGATTGAAGGCGCCGTGGTTGTCGAGCAGATGCCGCAGTATCTCCGCGCCGGGGAACACGAGGAACGGAGCCGCCGCCAGGCACGCCGCCGCCGCATGCGCCGGACGCGCGGGCCGCTCGGAGGCGAAGTTCGCGGCGATCAGAGCCGCGGCCGGGGCGAAGATCACCGCCTCCATCCTCGCGTTGCACGCGAGCGCCCACCAGCCGGCGGCGGCGAGCAAGGCGCGGGGCCCGCCCTCCTCTCGCCAGACGCCGAGGAGCCACAGCGCCGTGAGATAGCAGAAGGTCACGAGGACATGGGCCGAGTCGGACGCCGCGAAGCGCGCCGCGACCGGGTGGAAGGCGTACACCGCCGCCGCCGCGGCCGCGGCCGCCGGATCCCGCAGCAGGCGGCGCGCGAGGGAGTAGACCAGCCCCACGCTGAGCGTGTCGAGGACGACGTTCGCCCGCGCGACGGTCTCGAGCGAGGCCGGGAAGACGGCGAGCAGCGCGTGCTGGATGAGGCTGTACCCCGCCGCCCACATGTGGCTGGGGCCCCCGATCATGAAGCCCATGTCGAGCGCGGTGCGGATATCCCCGGGGAACGGCTCCACGGCGCCTCGCACCGCCAGCCCGAGGAGCATGCAGCCGCCGGCGGCCGCGAGGTCCAGGCGCCGCGCGTCGCGGCGCCGCGCCCAGGCGATCAGGGCCGTGGCGGGAAGGAGGGCCGCCAGCAGCAGCCCGGCGAGGGCGAATTGGACCGCGGCGGCGGCCGGAGCCTGCTGGAGCTGGGAGAGCAGCGAGGGAAGCCCGGCGCTCATCGTGACAGCCTCTCGGCGAGGGCGCGCGACAGCTGGCGATTGAGAGCGGTCTTCGGATGGAAGTCCTTGGCGTACCACAGGTCGCTGGCGCGCCCCTGATAGCGCAGGCGCTCGGGCAGCTCCAGCGTCTCGATAGGCTCGGGCAGCGGCTCGTGCGGGAAATAGGACAGGAACAGCAGGCGGTAGCCGTCCGCGAGGGCGTTCGCCGAAAGCCCGCGGAAGGCCGCGGCGATGAAGCCGCGCCCGCGCTCGGAGCCCCAGATCCTTTCGCCGTTCTCCACCGAGGCCGCGTGGACGTGCTGCGCGGCGCCGAGGTTGAGGAGAAGGTTGCGGACCGGTCCGCCGCGCGGAAGGCGCTCCAGGATCAGCTGAGGATCGAAGGGGTCGTGATCGTTCGCCCCGAGATATCCCACGACGACGGCGTCGGGACGGTAGCGCTCCGAGAGGACGTCGATGAAGCGGAGATAGCCGTAGAGGCCCAGGCCGGGATGCGCCGCGCTCATCACGGTGAACCGCCCGGGGGCGAGCCTCTCCAGATCCGCCCGCAGGAGGTAGCCGAGGGTTTCGGCGTTGTCGGGGATGCCGTCGCCCCAGACGTAGGAATCCCCGACCAGCAGGACGCGCCGTCGCGAAGGGTCCGGAGGGAAAGCGGGCTCGACGTCCCGGTAGCCCAGGCTGTTGTTGCGGAACCGGCACGAGGGGTAGCCGTCCTTGCCCTCGGAGCCGGAATAGTCATGGTCCTGGACGCAGTCCGCGCAGCGGGAGGCCAGCCCGAGCGCGTTCTCCCGGGTGTCGATCCAGCCCGGAGGCCACGCCGCGAGCGCGATCCCCGCCAGGGCCGACGCCCGCAGGCCCCTGCGAAGCGCTTCCCGGGACCTGGCGCGCCACGCCGCGACGGCGGCGGCCGCCGCCGCGAAGGCGAGCGGCTTGGCCGTGAGGATGAGGAGCTCCCCGGGGCCGGGCCGGCCCCCGGTCAGCGCCAGGACGAGCCCCGCCACGACGAGGAGGCGCAGCAGGAGGACGCTCGCCGCGGCGAACACCGCGTAGTCGAGGATCTCGGCGGGCTTCAGGGTCCGCATAGCGCCTCCCGCGCCCGGATGATATGCGGAGCCATCGCGGTGACGACGCTTCCGCGATAGGACAAGGTGAGCAGGGTCCCCAGGAAGATCCACAGCGCGAAGGGGATGGTGTGGTAGACGTCGCAGCCGGGAGCGGCGCGCCCCGCGAGCCAGGTCTTCAGCGCCGCGGCGTCGCCGTGCGAGAGGCCGTCGACGTAGCGCGGGTCCATCTTCCCGGACAGCTCCTTCTCGGCGGAGAGGCGCAGCCAGGTCGCGTCGGAGAGGATGTCCCCGTACGCGAGGTTCTCGGCGCGAAGCTCGCGCAGGCTGTCGCGCTCGATGATCCAGGCGAAGAGCACGCGCCCGACCGACAGCACCATGCCGAAGTTGAAGGTCATCCTCGCCGCCGCGGCGAAGCCGCGGCCGAATTCGAGATGCAGGTGGAACACGCCCACCAAAGCCGCCGCGCACAGCGCGGCGAACGCCGCCAGGCCGACCTTCTTGTCGCGCAGGACCGTCACCAGGCCTCCCCAGAAGACGAACATGATCACGAACACGGACAGCGAGCCCCATGGCTCGGTGATGAACGGGCGCACGTAGGAGGACGCCGCCTGCAGCGCGAAGAACAGGGCGAAGAGGTTCACGACGAGGATCAGGTACTCGCCGCGGTAGGGCCACAGCTCGCGGACGCGGATCGCGGCCATCTCGGCCTTCGCCTTGCGCCACTTGGGCCAATCCACCTCGCGCAGGCGCGGCGCGCGCAGGAGGAGCACGACGATGGTCTCCAGGGCGAACACCAGCCCGGCCGGCACGAAGATGTTGATGAGCAGGATCAGGCAGAGCAGGAGCGGGAAGCCGGGGAGGTTCGGGTCGATCAGGGCCGTGAACAGCGCCGAGAGCGCGAAGAACTTCGCGTCCCCCGCCGGCCAGACCGCCCAGCGCCAGAGGCCGACGCCCGCGGCGAGGCTCAGGATGGAATGGAGCGCGAGCCTCGGGTAGAAGGCGAGCGGCAGATAATACTCCCCCAGCGGCCCCAGGCGCAGCCGCCCGGCCCCGAGCAGGCTGTTGACGAGCAGGACCAGCAGGACCGCCGCGCAGGCGAGCAGGCCCGCGACGACGAGCCGGTTGCGGATCTTGCGGGTCCGCCAATCCTCGTAGGAGATCACCGAGGCCAGGCCCAGGAACGCGCCGTAGCAGAGGACCGAGGTCATGCCTTCACCCGGCGCATCGCGGAGAAGCCCTTCTCCCGGATCTTCTTCACGCCGAGGCCGGCGCAGCCCTTCTCGTGCGCGCAGCCCCGGCAGGACGAGCCCTTGAGGAAGTAGCGGGAGTCGATGTAGAAACGCGCGAACTCGAAGATGTCCTTCTTCCCGCCGAAGCGGAACGGAGCGGGCGCCCCGTCGCCGCCCAGACAGGGCGGCTCGCCATGGCCCGGCAACATGCCGTCGGCCAGGAGCGCGTCGAGGTCGCGGCAGAAGTCCTTCAGGAAGCAGTGCTCGCACGAGTCGCCCTTGCAGCCCATCGTCCTGCCGCTGTTGAGATACCGGGCGAAGATGCGCCGGCGGCCGCGGAGCTCGTCGAGGATCTTGTCCGGGGGCTGGATGAGCGCCTCGAACCCCTCGAGGAACTCGGGCTTGAGCCGGTTGGTCCAGAGGTGGAGGTCCTTGCGGCGGCTGAGCTCGAGCGCGCGGTGCAGGTGCGCGACGCTCGCGGGCTCGGAGAAATCGCAGTACAGCTCCGCCTGGTTCTTCCAGGCGTCGCCGAAAGGGACCAAGGCCAGCAGATCGAACTCCCCCACCCCTAGCCCGATGCAGAAATCGAGATGCTCGCGCAGAACCGGGAGGTTGAGGCGATTGATGACCACGTCCACGCTGACGATCAGCCCGCGCGTGGCCAGCGCGGCGCGCAGCGCGGAAACCGCCTGCACGAAGGAGCCGGGAACCTGCGTCAGGCGGTCGTGCAGCGCCGGCGTGTTGCCGTGCAGGGAGAAGGTGACCTCGCGCAGGCCCGCGGCGACCGCCGCGGCCAGGAAGCCGGGGTAGCACATGCGGCGGCCGTTGGTGATCGTCTGGATGTGGGTGTAGCCCAGCTCGCGCGCCATGGCCACGATCTCGACGAAGCGAGGGTGCACGGTGGGCTCGCCGCCGCTGAGCACGACGCGCCTCAGGCCGCGCTTGCGGCCCCGAGCGAGGTCGCGCCGGATGAAGGCGACGTCGAGCACGCCGCCCGTCTGGGCGTAGCGGTCCAGGCAGAACAGGCAGCGCTGGTTGCAGTACCGGGTCAGCCGCACCCAGTGCCGCTTCTCCTCAGCGCCCATCGGGCTCCTCGTTGAGGCCGCGGGAGACCTCATTGGCCATCCGCGACAGGAAGCCCAAGGCGCCCTGGAAGCCGAGGAACGGCTCGTCGCGCAGGAAGTGCGTCTCCTCGGAGGGATAGCCGAACTCCATCCATCGGCGGCCGCGCCGCACCTGGACGAAGGCGAAGGCGCTGCCAACGACGAGGTCCACGCCGCCCTCCGCCAGCAGGCCCCATTGCTCGCTGACGTCGCCGGGGAGCGGCTCGAAGACGGCGCCCGGACGCCGTGCGAGCTCGCGCCGGCCCTCCGGGGACAGGTGGTAGTCCCCGCCCACGACGATCATCCCCGCCAGCCGCCCGCCGAGCGCCTCGATCTGCTCGACGAAGCGCTCCGCGAGGTGCGGGTCTCCGGAGAACGCGAAGCGGCGGTTGAAGAAGGCGTGGGGCACGGTCCACTGGAGCTTGGGCACGACGGCGTCGAGCTCGCGGGCGATGAAGGCGCGCGCCGCCTCCTCGCGGCCGAACTCGCGGCCCAGGAGCTCGACGAAGCGGCGCGTCGCCTCCAGGCCGAAGGGCAGGCCGGCCTCGATGACGGGCGCGCCCAGCCGCTTGCCGAGGATGGCCGCGGCCTTTCGGCCGTAGGGCAAAGAGACGATCTTGCCGGCGCGGCGGACGTCGCGCAGGCTCTCGTAGGGACGGCCGGACAGCCAGATCGTCGTCAGGCCGATGTCCAGCGCGGCGAAGATGCGCTCGAGCTCGCGCAGGTTGCCGAGGTGGTCGCCTTCGTTGCGGTCCATCATGTAGCCCACCAGGGCCGCCGTCGCGGGCTCGGGCTTCGCGCCGTCGAGGTCCATCCCGGCGGCCAGCGCCTCCATGATCGCGGCGTAGCCGTCGAGCCAGTCGCCGGACACCGCGCTGCGCCTGGGCATGATGAAGGCGGGCATATCGATGCCCCCCAGCGAGTCCCTCAAGATGCGCTCGTAATCGGTGCCCACGATCGCGCACATCGGCATCGAGCCGAGGAAGATCGCGCCGCAGCCGCGGAAGCCCGCGATGCGCCGCAGGCCCGCGGCGATGCCCCCCTCGCAGTCCCCGGCGATGTTGAAGACGTTGACGCCCGTGTGTTGGACGCGGTGCTCGCTGTCGCAGGACAGCAAGGTCGAGAACAGGTCGTGGCGGCCGTGGATGTGGGCGGCCTTGTCGAAGATGCAACTCGGGCCGTCGCCGAGGAAATAGGCGTCGGGGATGGCGTTGAGCCCGAGGTAGGCCCCCTGCAGGTAGGGGATGTTGATCCGTACGCCCACCTTACCCGTCATGGCGCCCTCGCAGATGCTCCGCGTACTGACGATAGAACGGCAGGCGGACCAGCGGCAGGAGCTTCTCGATCGTGCGCAGGGCGCCTTCGAGGCCCATCTCGAAATCCTTGCTCGAGAACCGCGCCTTGCCCGCCCGCGTGACGCGCCAGTCGAAGACGATGTCCGAGTACACCGCCGCGAAGTCCCCCTCGCGCAGGGCGCGCCGCAGCTCGCTCGGGCTGCGGAACACGGCGACGCGCGCGCCCGCGAGGCCCGCGGGGAGGGCCGGCGGCTCGCCGTGGCGGTCGTAATACACGAGGTCCACGCCGAAGCCCATCTCCAGGACCATCGCCGCCAGAGGCGCGCCGTGGCCGTAACGCAGCTCGAGCAGGCGCGGCAAGGTCGCCTCGGAGACGACGAAGGCCAGGCGCCGGCCGGCGGCCTGCGCGCGCAGCTCCTCCCAGCGCGGCATGAACGCGGACATCTTCGCCGCCCAGGCCGCGTCGAACGCCGCCTCCTTGCCCGCCGCGGCGGCGACGGCGCGCAGGCACAGGCGCGTCCCCTCGACGCCGTAGGGCGCGGGCGCGGAGACGACCGGCCGCGGCGAGGCGGCGAGCAGCTCGCGCACCTTGGTCGGATACGAGCTGCGCTCGCAGAACACCTGCCACCGGGCCTTCGGCAAAGAGGGCAGCGCCGGGAAGCTCACGTCGGGGAAGACGCAGATCCCGATGTCAAGCCCGAGCGCCGCGAGCAGCGGCCTCAGCTCCTCCTCGCGCACGCGCCTGGGGAAGTGGAACAGGTTGACGAGGGAGGGGTCGCCGGGGCCGTCGAAGAAGCCGGGGGCGCCGAGCAAAGAGCGGAAGTGCGCGCCGAAGTTGTCGTTCTCGTCGCGGTCCTTCTGGCTCCAGCTCACCGAGGAGCCGCCGATCTCATCCTCGCAGCGGCGCGCCAGCCCCGAGAAGTCCTCGCCCATGATGATCGGCGTGCACAGGTGGGTGAAGAGCAGGTAGTCCCCGGGCTTGGCCCGCTTGCGCACCTCGGCGACCAAAGCGTCGGCGCGCTCGCCGGTGCCCATGACCATGTCTCGCTCCTCGAGCTCGGTCACGATGCTCCCGTCGCGGGCCTGCTCTCCATCGGTCCCGGCCGGCGAGCCGCCCCCGTCCTCGCTCTCCTCCGGCCAGTCCATGAAGGTCCACTTGCTGAACTTGCGCTTGGGACGCGCGTAGTAGCACTCCAGGTCCGCGTACTCGATGTTGATCGTCTTGTCGCTCGAGCAGGAGGGCACGCCCAGCAGCACCTCGAAGTCCTGGTCGGCGTAGAAGTTGCGCCACCCCGCCTCGAGCAGGGCCATCGGCTGGCCGATGCAGGGGACCTTGACCCGGTCGCCGTCGAGGCCGGGAGTCACCTGCTCCGTGAACGACAAGGGGTCCGCCTCGAGCAGGGCGACGACCTCGGCGAGAGTCCGCTCACCGAGCCGGGCCGCGAAGACCTTGAGCAGCTTGTCGACGGCCGGCCCCGCGGGGCCCTTCGCGGACAGGGAGAGGCCAGCCGCGCGGACGCGGGCCTCGGCCGAGGAACGCGCGAGCAGATAGACGACGAGCCGGTGCGCGCCGCTCTTCAGGCTCAGGCGCACGCGCGGGGTCTCCTTGCCCAGAGCACACGCGCCGTCGAGACGCCAGCCCGTGTCGCCCGCCTTGAGGCCCAGCAGGCCCTCGAGCGCGGCCAGGGACTTCAGCCCGGCCGAGATGTGCCGCTCCGCTTGGATCATCGCTCCTTCACCAGCCCTTGTAGAACTGACGGTCGTCCATCGGCGTCGGGATCGGGCAATCCTCCCGTCGCACGGCCAGGATCTTGGCGGCCAAGGACTCGATGCTCTTCGCGAACCTGCTCTTGGGCGCCATCTCGACGACGGTGTTCTTGCGCGCGAACTCGGCCTTGCGCACGGCGGGGTCGCGCGGCACGTACTCGAGGATGCGGGTGCCCAGGATCTCGGCGAACCGCTCGAGCTTCTCGCGCTCCACCTTGCCGTCCTTGAGGTTGGCCACGAGGCCGGCGAGGTAGACGCCGTTGGAGGAGTAGGTCTTCACCGACTTGGCGATGTTGTTGGCCGCGTACAGCGCCATCAGCTCCTCGGAAACGACGATGACGATCTTCTCGGCGAAGCCTTTGCGCAGGGGCGCGGCGAAGCCGCCGCACACCACGTCGCCGAGCACGTCGAAGACGCGCGCGTCGTAGCCGCCCTCCTTCAGCACGCCGAGGTCCTGCAGCGCCTCGAGCATCAGGGAGATGCCCCGCCCCGCGCAGCCCACGCCCGGCTCCGGGCCGCCGGCCTCGACGCAGTCGATGCCGAGGCGGCCCTTGACGATGAGGTCCGAGGGCTTGAGTTCCGCGTGGTCGCGCACGCCGAAGATGCGCGTGTACTTGTCCATGAAGGTCTCGATGAGCTCCCCGTCCACGAGCCCCAAGGTGCTGTCGTGCTTGGGGTCGCAGCCCACGTGCAAGACCTTGAGCCCTTGGAGAGCGTAGACCGAGCTGAGGTTGGAGGAGATCGTGGACTTGCCGATCCCGCCCTTCCCGAAGACGACGATGTTGTTGTCCATGCTCATCCGCGGCTCCTGTAGATCTTCTGATGGCGGACGTACTCCGCGAACTCCGGGGCGGGCATAGGCTTGACCGACGCTCCGGGGACGACGCCCTCGCGCGCCTCGATGGCCGCCGCCAGCGCGCGGAAGCGCGCCGCCGCCGGGCCTCTGGGCGCGTGCTCGAAGACGGTGAGGCCGAGCTCCTCGGATTCCAGGATGTCGCGGTCGCGCGGGAGCACAGCGGTGATGCCAACGCCCAGGCGCGCGGCGAAGGCCTCGAGGGCCTCGGGGCGCGCGTCGTTCTGGCGAAGGTTGAAGATGATGCCGCCGACGAAGACGCCCTCGTGATAGGGCGCCGAGGCGACCTTGACGATGTTGTTGGCCGCGAACAGCGACGCCGTCTCCTCAGAGGAGACGATGTAGACGTCTCGCCCGAGGCCGAAGCGCAGCGGGGCGACGAACCCGCCGCAGACGAGGTCGCCGAGCACGTCGAAGATCAAGGTGTCGTAGCCGCTCATCTCGCGAGCGTGGTCCTCCAGGTACTGGCACAAGGTGGCCACGCTGCGCCCCCCGCAGCCCTGGCCCGGGGGCGGCCCGCCGGTCTCGAGGACGTCGAGCCCGGCCCGGGCGTTCGTCACCAAAGACCGGAACTCGTGGCCCTCGAGCCCGGTGACCATGTCGACGATGGTCGGCGGCCGCCTGCCCCCCATCAGCCGCAGGGACGTGTCCGCCTTCGGGTCGCAGCCGAGCAGGAGGACCTTGCGCCCGTCGCGCGCGAAGCTCATCGCCAGGTGGGCGCACGTCGTGGACTTCCCCACGCCGCCCTTGCCGTAGACGACGATGGTCAGGGGCCGCCTCACGCCGCCGACGCCTCGCTGCGCAGGATGGCCGACGCGACGCGGTCGACGAGATGGCGGAAGCCGCTGTAGCCGAGGAACGGCCGCTCGCTCACCGGATGCTCGACGTAGTTCGGATAACCCATCGGCACGTGCGTGAAATTCCCGCCGAAGGCGCCGCCCGTGGGCGCGAAGCACACCCGGGACGCGTCGTCGGGAGCGCTCCCGTCCGTCAGGAGGCCCAGCTCGGCGCACAGCTCGCGCAGGGCTGACTCCAGCGCCGGGTCCTCCTGGAGGATGACGGCGCCCCGCCCGGCCACGATGCGCTGGACGTGGGCCTGAGTGTCGCGCACCGCCTCCCGGCTCTCCGCGTCGGCGAGCCGGACGGCCTTCGCGCGGCGGCCCGTCGCGGAGGCGACCTTGAGCAGGAAGCGCTCCGTGGCGGAGAGCCCGAGGGGGAGCTCCGCTTCGCACAGCTTGGCGCCCGTCCGCCTCGCCACGATCCGGGCCGCCTCGCGGGCGTAGGGCAAGGAGATCACGAGGCTCGCGCGCTCCGCGGCCTCGAGCTCGGCGCGGCCGCCGCCGGACAGCCAGATCGATTCCACTTTCAGACCAAGGCTCTTGAGCAGGCGGCGCAGCTCCCGCAGGTTGCCCGCGTGATCCGGCTCGTCGCGGTCGTGCAGGTAGCCGACCAAGGCCACCGCGTCCTTCCGGCGCCGGCCGGGGCGCAGGGAGACCCCCTCCGCCAGGGCCGCGCACGTCCGCGCATAGCCCTCGAGCCAGGTGCCGCCGAGCGAGCGCGACGGGATGTGGCGGACGAGCGGGCCGCCGGGCTTCGCGTGGCGGCGCGTGAGCTCCTTGAGCGGAAAACCCACGAGCTCGTGGAAGTCGAACGTCGTCGCGAGCACGATGCCGGCGTCAGGGAGGGCGCACACCGAGGCGAAGATGCCGTCGACCAAGGCGGTGCGGTCCGTGGAGAGGCTCTTGACCTCCTCGCGGTCCTCGACCTGCCCGGTGTGCACGACGCGGCGGTGCCCGAGCGGCGGGAGCAGGCGCGAGCGCAGGTTGTGGCAGTACTGCATCTCGGCCTTGGTGAAGACGCAGTAGGGCCCGTCGACGATCAGGTAGGAGCCGGCGAGCGCGTCGATGGCGATGTAGACGCCGTTCAGGAACGGCAGGCGCGCGGCGCAGGGGGATTCGTCTTTCATGAGCTCCTCGGCGCCAGGTGGGCGCGGTGACGCGGGAACGGCCGCGCGGCGCAGCGCGCGAGCAACGCCCGCCCGGTCCGCGCCAGGCCCTCGAGCCCAGGCTCGAAGACGCTGTCGTTGAAGCCGCGCAGGCCGCGCGCCTCGAGGCGCGGGTCGTGGTTGAAATGGGTGAAGACCAGGTCGGCGCGGCGGCCCAGCAGCCGGTCGAGCCCCGCGCGCGTCGAGAACGGCTCGAACTCGATGGTCCCTTCGCCGCGCGGCGCGCGGGCGCGGCGCAGCGCGCGCGCGGGGGCTCCCGCCCCCGGGCTCCAGACCAGGCAGCGCACGTTGAAGCCGAGCTCGCACAGCAGGCCGGCGACGGAGAAGCCGAAGGCGCGCCCCTGTGAGGCGAGCAGCTCGATATCGGCGGGGTCTCCGGCGAGGGCGACGGTCCGGGTCCGGCACGCGGCGGCCAGCTCCGCGAGGCCGGCGGGGACGGGCGCCTCGGCGGGTGCTTGCAGCCCCAGCACCGAAGCGACCCGCGCGAGCCACGAGCGCGTCCCCGCGGCGCCGTACGGCGGATGCCACCGGACCACCTTCAGGCCGCGGCGCAGGAAGACGTCGTCGGAGATCTTCGCCCAGCCCACCGGGTCGTACCAGACGACCGCGCCGGCCGAGCCGATCTCGGGGAAGGCGGCGAAGTCCAGGTTCGGGAACGCCTCGCCGACCACGCGCAGGCCCAGGCCTCGGCACATCGCCTCGGCCTCGGCGCGCGCGCGCTCCGAGGGCAGCCCGGCGAGCACGACGGCCCGGGGGTCGCGCTCTCCGGAGAGCGGCGCCGCGCCGAGCATGCGCTCGATCATCTCCTCGTACGCCCTCCCGGAGTCGTGGGTCTTCGACGTCCACAGGACGGGCACGCCGTGCTCCCGCTCCAGGCGGGCGATGAACGGCAGGGGCGTGTCGCCGACGAGCTCGGGCAGGCAGGTCGTCTTGAGATGGATGAAGGCGGGCTTCTCCTCCCGGGCCACGCGCTCGAGGACGCGCCCGAGCAGCTCCTGCGTGCGGCCGCCGACCACGTCCGCCTCGCCGATGTCGGTGTCCGTGTAGGAGTAGCTGCCCTCCCGCGCGGCGGGCCGCTCGTCGCCGGCGAAGAAGCGCAGGGACGCCACCTCGAGCCTCGGGTTGTTGAGGTTGCACTCGAGCGTCGCGTGGCTGACCTGGGCGTAGCGGGCCCCGAAGCGGACCTCCTGCTCGAGGAAGCGGGCCTCGGGATAGACGAACTTCCAGAAGTCGGGGCTGTGGTCGACCGCGCGGTAGTAGCGCTCGAAGCGCGACGGCGCCGAGCCGCCGTCGGCGTCGGAGTACAGCAGGGCGTCGCGGCTCAGCCGCGCCATCAGCGCGACGTAGTCCGCGCCCGCGAGGGCGGACGCGACCGCGTCCAGCAGGCCGAGTTCCTCCTCGGGACGGCCCGCGCGGCCGCCGCGGGGCGAGGCCCGCAGGCCGCCCGCGGCGCCCCGTCCGAGCTGGAGCTCGACGCGGCGGGACGCCTTGACCAAAGAAAGCTCGAGCTCGGCCCCGCGCAAGGCGGCGGCCTCCAAAGACCAGCCAGGCGCCGGCCCCGCGAGCAGGCTTTCGACATGGGCGAGGCCCTCCAGCCCGAGACGGCGGCGGGGAGGGCGGGAAGAGCCGTTGCAACGCGGCGCGTTCGTCTCTGGTTTCGGGTCGGGCATCGGGCCGCGCAGGGGGTTCCTTCCTCTAAGAGTGGCAACGCTACTGCCAGAGGATAGCGGCTCGCTCGTGCTCGGGCCATTCTAATCTGCGGCCCGGATGGGAATGCGCCGTCAGCGCGGGAGGAACGCGCGGTGGCGCGGGAAGGGGCGGGCGGCGCACTTGGCCAGGAGGCGCCGGCCGGAGCGCAGCAGGCCGTCGAGGCCCGGCTCGAAAACGGCCTCGGTGAAGCCGCGCAGGCCGAGCGCCTCGAGCCGCGGATCGTGGTTGAAGTGGGAGAAGACGAGGTCCACGCCGCGTCCGAGCTCGCGGTCGAGCGCGGCCTTCGTCGAGAAAGGGACGAACTCGATGGAGCCCGCGCCGCACGGGGCCTCGGGGCGGCGCAGGGCGGCGGCGTCCGCCTTCCCCCCCGGCGCGTAGACGAGGCAGCGCACCCGGAAGCCGAGCTCGCCGAGCAAGGCCGCCGCCGAGTAGCCGAGCGCCCGCGGCGAGGCGGCGAGCAGCTCGAGGTCGGAGGGATCGCCGATCAAGGCCGCGGTCCGGCGGCCGCACTCCGCCCGCAGCGCCTCGAGCGGCCCGGCGCGCGCGGCCAGGACCCGCGCGAAGGCCTCGTGGGCGCCGTCGAGGCCGAGCACGGAGGCGACGCGCCCGAGCCAGGCCCGGGAGCCCGCCGCGCCGTACGGCGGATGATGGCGCACGACGGCGAGGCCCCGGCGCAGGAACGGCGCGTCCGAGATGCTCTCCCAGCCGACGGGGTCCACCCACACGACGGCGCTCGCCTCCTTCATCCCGGGCGCGCCGCGGAAATCGAGGTCCGGGAACACCGCCCCGACCGTCCGGACGCCGAGCGCCGCGCACAGCTCCTCGGCCTGCGCGCGCGCGGCGGGCGAAGGGACGCCGGCCAGCAGCACCGCTCGCGGGTCGCGGGCGGACGCGGGCCCGAGGGCGTCGAGCAGGCGCTCGATCCAGGCCGTGTACACCGGCCCGCCCGGGCGCGTCTTCGAGGTCCAGAACACCGGCACGCCCAGCTCGCTCTCGATGCGGCTCATGAAGGGGACCGGCGTGTCGCCGAGCAGCTCGGGCATGCAAGTCGTGTTGAGATGGACGTAGGCCGGCGCCCCCTCGCGGGCGGCCTGCGCGAGCGCCCGGCCCAGCAGCGCCTGGGTGCGGCCGCCGACGACGTCGGCCTCGGTGATGTCGGCCTCCACGCTGCGTCCGCCGGCCTCGCTCTCGCCGGCGGGCGCGTCGGCGAAGAAGCGCAGCGACGGCGCGCCGGGATGGGGATTGGACAGGCGGCACTCGAGCGTCGCGTAGTTGAGGCGGGTCCAGTGCGCGCCGAGGTTCACCCTCTCCTCGAGGCAGCGCCACTCGGGATAGACGAACTTCCAGAAGTCGAGGCGGTGATCGACGACCCGGTAGTAGCGCTCGAGCCGCGACGGCGGTCGTCCGCCGCCGGCTTCGACGTACAGCAGGGAGTCGCGGCGCAGGCGCGCGATCAGCCCGCGGAAGTCCGCCGCGGCCAGGCCGGCGGACATCGTCCGCGCCAGAGCGTTCTCGTCCTCGGCGAGCTCCGCGCGGGAGCAGCGCAGCAAGGACCCCACGCTCGCGCCTCGCAGCTCGGGCGAGACCTCGAACTCCAGACGCCGCGGGCCGTTGACGAGGGAGAAGCGCAGCGCGAGCGCGGTGAACGAGGCGCTCTCCAAGCCCCAGCCGAGGGGCGGGCCGCCGAGCAGGCCCCCGAGGAAGGCGAGGCCGTCTCGCCCGGGGTGCTGGCGCGGTTCGGCGGCGCGGCTCGTCTTTCGAGAGCTCATGCCGCTCGGCTCCGCGCCGGCGCGTCGATTCGGCGCTTCGTCGCGGCGCGCAGGGATGCGAGGCGGCGTTCGATCAGGGAGACCAGCAGCCTCAGACGGCCGGAGACCCCGCTCAGATCCTCCTCCCCCCACCCCGCCCCCTCCTTGAGGTAGATCACCTTGAACGGGCCGCAGCGGAAGAAACACGGCCCGGGGTGATCGGCCGCGAAGAGCTCGAGGGACAGCGCGCGGCCGTCGACGAGCAGGTTCAGGCGGATCGAACGCTCGACCGGAGAAGGCGCCCCCGCCGACTCGATCCTGATCGACCCCAGAGCCTTCGCCTTGCCGTCCCGCAGAAGGCGGCCGACCTCGTCGAGCACGGTCCGCTCGATCGAGGCGAGAGGATGAAGCGCGCGAGGGTCCTTCTCGCCGCCATTCTTCTCGACGGGGGACGGGGCGCGCTTCTTCACGCGGGCGACGGCCTCGCGCAGCAGGGCCTCGCGCGACCAGGACGGGGGCGCGGCCTCGACGAGATCGAGCAAAGTTCGCGCGACGGCCAGCAGCGACCACGCCGGACGGCGCAGCGGCCCCCCGGGGCCGGAGGCGCCGTCGCAGTAGATCCCGGCGAAGAGGTCGAACTCGGGGTCGTCGCCGAACAAGGGCCGGGAGCCGGGATGCTCGAGGGCCGCGTAGACCCGGATGAGGATGCGATAGAAGCCGGCGACCTTCGCGTCCTTGAAGCGCCAGGGCCGGGAGCCCCACATGGCCTGCATCCCGCACACCGGGAAGAACAGCAGGCCGCGGTCCTCGAACTCGGGGACGAGTATGCCCCCCTCGTCCTCGGCCAGCGCCTCCAGCGCGCTTCCCTTGCGCAGCATGAGGCTCGTGCAGATCCAGAACTGGTCGCTGTCGAAGCCGCGCCGCGCCGCCTCGTCATAGTTCAGGCGCAGCTCAGGCAAGGTCGTCCAGGGGGTGAACAGGAGCATCAGCCAGTTCTTCCCGCCGTGGAACGGCTCGAAGACCCGGGGCCAAGCCTTATGCCAGCGGTTCATCACGGAGACCAGCTCGTCGGCCTGAGCGACCGAGATGTTCTTGTTGTAGAGCTCCATCGTCGACGGCGAGAAGTTCTCGATGCCCATGATGTCGAAGCCGATCCGATGGCCGCCCTCCAGCGCCAGGGGCAGGATGGATTCCACCCGCTCGCGCGCGGCGAGCACGTCGTCGATGCGCGGGCAGAACACGAACTTCGCGGGCTTGAACTTGTTCTTGTGGACCATCTTGAAGAACGTGTCGATGCGCATGAAGAGCGCCAGGTCGTGGACCATGTAGGTGCCCCGGCCGCGGCTGCGCTCGGGACCGGCCGCGTCGAGCGCGCGCAGCTGCGCCTCCGCCAAGGCCAGCGAGCCCCGCCGATGCCGGCTCAGGAGCCCGTGCTCGTCGGCCCCGCCGCAGAAGCTGCAGCCGGGCTGGAAGTCCGCGGAGCCCGCGAGATGCCGGAATCGGGGGTTCCCCGTGAGGCGCGGGCGGCCGCGGCAGCTCTGCCCGCCCACGAGGATCAGCGGAAAGCCCGGGTTGGGATTCTCCCCGTCGTTGCCCTGGACCGCCGCGTAGTCCGGCTCGGTGGAGTCGAGGATGTGTTCGCCTTCCTTGGGGTGCCTGGCGCCGCCCAGCCAATCGGCGAACCAAGCCGGCCGATGGAGGCAGCGGCGGTCCTCGCTCCGGCCGCTGACCAGCGCCAGATGAGGGTCCAGCTCCTCCATGCGCTCTCCCCAGCGGAGCGCCTCGAGATCGAACTCGCAGGGCAGAACGAGGAACTTGAAGGAGCCGGCCGCGTCGATCGCCGCGCGCAGTTCGAGGCTGGGGATCTCGTTGCAGACGATGTGGGTGGGGCGGAAGCGCTCGAGATGGGCGAGCAGGCGGAGGATGCCCTCCTCCGGGATGTGGGCGCGCACCGTGCGCCCGGCCGGGAGGTCCCAGCGGATGCGGGGCGTGCCCACGAAAAAAAGCCAGAGCGAAGGCGCCCCGCAGTCCCGCGCGATCCCCTTCAGGAACGGGAAGAACATGGAGGTCTCGCTGCGATCGTCGCGATGGCAGAGGAACTCGAGGAGGAGGAGGCGCGGACCTTTCGCGGCCGGAGTCCTGACCATGGGGCATTCCATCAAATCCGGGCGCGATATAGTAGTATGCCGACGAGAACACCACATGCGCCTGCTGCTGGTCGAATTCTTCCGGGGAGCGCTGCGCCGCAACGAGCGGAGCATGCTGTTCCCGTTCCTCCAGGGCCTGGCCCGGGAGCGCGGAGCCGGGACGCTCTGGCTGTGCTACGGGGGCGACGTCGCGCACCGCGACGGCGCCGAGGTGGGCCGCACGCTCCACGCGTCGCTCCCGCCGGAGGATCTGCGCTCGCTCTCCCGCCGCCTCGAGTCCTTCCGACCCACCCATGTGGTGACCAGCGATCCGCTCGGCCCCGAGGCGCGGGCGCTCCTCGCCGCCCGCGCGCCGCGGGCCCAGCGGCTCGTCATGCCGGTCGCCGGGGAGCTCGACGACCTCGCGCGCTGCGGCTGGTTCCTCGAGTGGCTGGGCCTGGAGGAGCCCGCGAGCGCGCGGCGCTACCTCGTCGAGCGGGCCGTGCCCGACTACGCCGCCGTGCTCGCCAACGGGGCCGCGCGCTCCGCCACGCCCCAGATCACCGTCGTCGGCGGCGCGTTGTGCGCCTACCGGGTCCCTCTCGCGGGCAACCCACACTTCGCCGGCGTGGACCTGGGCGCGTCCGGTCATCGGGGCTGCTCGTTCTGCACCTGCGCGACCATGCCCCCCCTCTCGTCGCCGCGCGCGCTCCCGCTGCCCCTCGTCGAGACGCAGCTGCGGCGCGTCCTCGAGACCGCGGGCCGGGGCGGGCGGGACAAGGGCCGCTACGAGTTCTTCGACATCCGCGCGTTCTGGGCGTTCGACGAGCTCATCGCGCTCGTCCTGCGCCTGCGGCTGCCGCCGTCGATCTTCCTCTTCAACCCGCGCATCGACGACGTCCTGCGCGGGCGCGGGCGCATCGAGAAGGTCCTCCCGGCGCTGGCGAAGGCCGGCCATGAGGTGCGGCTGCTGAGCATGGGCGTCGAGAACTTCTCCGAGCGCGAGAACACGCGCTTCAACAAGCGCATCACGCTCGCGCAGGTCGACGAGTTCCTCGCGATGACGAAGGACTGGGGCCGCCGCTTTCCGGGCGTGTTCCGTCCGTTCAAGGACGGCCGCGCCGCCGCCGAGCTGGGCTTCATCCTGTTCACCCCCTGGACGACGCTCGCCGACCTGCGGGTCAACCTCGAGGCGGCCGCCGCGCGCGGCTTCCCCGAGTGCGGCTACTGGCTGTATTCGGTCCTGCTCATCGAAGAGAAGACCCCGCTCTTCCTCCTCGCGCGCGAGGACGGCGTCCTGGCCGGCGAGTTCCCCGACAAGGGGCAGTACTACGGCCTGTTCAAGAACGAGGGCGAGCTCCGCGAGGTCCGCGCCTGGCGCTTCAAGGACGCGAGGGTCGCCGGGCTCTTCGCGGCGCTCGTGCGCTTCAGCGCCGCGGAGCGCGAGGGCGCTTCCTGCTCCCATTTCCGCGGCGACCCTCTGTTCGCCGCGGCCGCGCGTCTGCACCGCGAGACGAACGCCCCGCCCGACGGCAAGGCCTCGCCGCTCGGCGTCGCCTTCGCCTTGCTCGAGCTCCTGGAGGCGCCGGCCCCCCGGCCGTCCGGCGAGGCTTTGCTGCGCGAGGCCGTCGCGCGCGCCGCGGC
>JAUYSH010000014.1 GCA_030696455.1 Elusimicrobiota bacterium | reverse complement strand
ACATCGGGAACAGGCACGGCGGGCGGCAGCGCACGCGGTAGGGGCCGTCGCCGCCGTCGCTGACGAGGTGGAACCCGAGCTCCCCGTTGCCGCCCTCGACGGCGAAATAGGTCTCCGAGGGCGGGATCTTCACGCCCCAGGTCCACATGACGAGCTCGAAGTGATTCATCAGGCCTTCGATGTTGGTGTAGGTGGTCTCCTTGGCCGGAAGAGTGATCTTCCGGTCGCTCACGCGCGTGCCGGACTGTTCGGCCATGCTCATTCCTTCCAGCGTCTGGTCGACCTTGGCGGCGTACTTGGCCAGCAAGGCGGTGTCTCCGTGCTTGCCCGCGTCCTGGATCTCGAAGGCGTGCTTGATCTCCTTGGGCTCGAGCGAGTGCTTGCCGTCGGGGATCTTCTCCAGGCACTGCTCGATGAGGCGCAGGGACTGCTCGATCTCGGCCAAACGGCAAAGGTATCTGTCGTAGTTGTCGCCGGTCGAGCCGACGGGGATCTCGAAGTCGAGGCGGTCGTACACCGCGTACGGGTGAGAGCGGCGGACGTCGTAAGCGACGCCGGTCGAGCGCAGGAACGGCCCGGTGATGCCGTGGGCGATCGCGTCGGCGGCGGAGAGCTTGCCCGTTCCTTCCAGCCTATCCATAAAAATACGGTTGCGCGAGAGGAGCTTCTCGCTCTCCGCCACGCACAGCCGGACCTCCTTGGCGATCGCGCGGAACTTCTCCGCGAAGTCCGGCGGCAGGTCGCCCTTGACGCCGCCGACGCGCGTGAACGCGGTCGTGATGCGCGCGCCGGTGAGGTGGTCGACGAGCTGGTAGAGGTACTCGCGGCCCTTGATCAGGTACAGGAAGACGGTGAGCGAGCCGAGCTCCATCGCGGTCGCGCCGATGCAGGTCAGGTGGTCGGTCACGCGCGAGATCTCGGAGGCGATGACGCGGATATACTGGCCGCGTTCGGGCACCTCGATCCCGGCCAGCTTCTCCACGGCCATCGCGTAGCCGACGTTGTTGATCAGCGGGGAGACGTAGTTCAGGCGGTCGGTCCAGGGCACGACGTTGTTCCAGGTCTCGTTCTCGGAGTGCTTCTCGAAGGCGCGGTGCAGGTAGCCGATCTCGGCGTCGACGTCGACGATCCGCTCGCCCTCGAGCTCGAGGACGAGGCGCACGACGCCGTGCATGGACGGGTGCTGCGGGCCCATGTTCAGCATGTACGTCTTTTGGGTCGTATTGGTCATCACTCGCCCGTCACCGTCGGCTTTAAGATGTTGAAGCTGGGGCTGTCAGCCTTGTCGCCCGACTTCGGGCCGATCAGCGGCTGGCGCTTGGCGATCGGGTAGTCCTTGCGCAGCGGGTGGCCGACGAACTCCTCGTACAGCAGGAGGCGCTTGATGCCGGGCCGGTCGGAGAACTTCACGCCGAACATGTCCCAGACCTCGCGCTCGAGCCAGTCGGCCGCCGGCCAGATGTCCTTGACGGAGCGCAGGACGGGAGCCTCGTCGACGGCGCAGTGGATCTCCACGCGGCCCAGGTCCTTGCCGGTCTCCGCATCGAGCCGCATCAGCCGGTAGATCACGTCGAAGCGGGGCGACTTGCCCTGAGGCAGATAATCCACGCAGGTCAGGTCGACGAGCATGTTGCAGCCCTCGGCCCGGAGCTGCGAGAGCGCCTCGTGGTTGGAGGCCGCGGGGACGTCGCGACGGTCGCCTCTCATCGGGGGCGGCCTCCCGTCTTCTGGATCTTTTCCTGGAGCAAGGTCAGGCCCTGGATGACGGTCTCGGGCCGCGGCGGGCAGCCCGGGATGTAGAGGTCGACGGGGATGATGGTGTCGATCCCCTGGACCGTCGAATAATTGTTGTAGAAGCCGCCGGTGCAGGTGCACACGCCGAAGGCCACGACCCATTTGGGCTCGGCCATCTGGTCGTAGATGCGCCGCAGGACGGGCGCGATCTTGTGGCTGACCGTGCCGACGACGAGGAGCACGTCGGCCTGGCGCGGCGAGAAGCGCGGAAAACCCGCGCCGAAGCGGTCCAGGTCGTAGTGCGAGGCGGCCACCGACATGAACTCCATCCCGCAGCACGCCGTCACGAACGGGTACTGGAAGATCGAGTACTTGCGCGCCCACCCCAAGGCCGCGTCGAGCTGGGTCGTCATGAGGCCCGCGGGAACCGTCTCGCCCTCTAACGGCATTCCAAGACCCCCTTGCGCCAGAAGTACGCCAGCATCAGCAGCATCAGCGCGACGAAGAAGGTGATCGCGAGCATCGACTCGAGGGCCAGGACCGGCCGGGACAGGGCCCAGGGCAGCAGGAAGGCGAGGTCCACGTCGAAGACGACGAACAGCACCGCGTAGCGCCAGTAGGAGACGGTCATGCGCTCGTAGGCGGGAGCCAGGGGCGGCAGGCCGGTCTCGTAGGGGAGATCCGCGTCGCCCTGATGCTTGGGCCGCGGCCCGAGCAGGCGTCCGGCGTTGGCGAACAGGCCGGTCACGCCGAGCACGACGAGCAGGTTCACGAGGAGCGCGAAAAGGGCGATCTTCGTCATCGCACCAGGCCTCCCGCGAGCGACGACATCAGCCAGGGCGCCGCACCCAGCAAGACGATGCCGGCGGCGCAGGCGATGACGAGCACCGCGCCCGCCCCGGGTTTAAAGGAGACCGATTGATCGGCCTTTTCAAACCAGAGGTCGCGGATCATGCCCAGGTAGTAGGCCAGCGAGATCAACGCGGAAAGCGCCCCGGCCGCGGCGGGCCAGAGCAAGGACGCGTCCACGGCGCGCCACAGCAGCAGCAGCTTGGCCATGAAGCCGCCCGTCGGAGGAATGCCGCCGAGCGCGAAGAGCAGTATCGTGAAAGCGGCGGCGGCGGCGGGCATCGCCGCCCCCCGGCCTTTCAGCTGCGCGCGCGTCTCGCAGCCCGAATACTTGATGAACGCGAATGTCCCGTTGCTCATGAACGCGTACGCGCCGAGGAAGAACAGCAGCGCCGAGACGCCCTCGGTGGAGCGGCCGGAGACGGCCCACGCGCCGACGCCGATGATCAACAGCCCGGCGTTGGAGATCGAGGAGTAGGCGAACAGCCTCTGCAGGCGCTCCTGGCGCAGGGCCATGACCGCGCCGGTGAGCGCGGTGAGCGCGCCGATCGCGGGCAGCCAGGCGATGAAGGCCGCCTCGGGCGCCAGCTCGCACAGGCGCATCAGGAACAGGACCGCCGCGGACTTCATCGCGGTGGACAGGAAGCCCGACACCTCGGGAGCGGAGGCCTCGTAGACGTCGGGCAGCCACCAGTTCAGCGGGAAGGCGCCGAGCTTGAACAGCGCCGCCGCCGCCATCAGCGTAGCACCCGCCTGGCCCAGCGGCGAGAGCGCCGCCGAGGCCGCGAGGCCGTGCGTGTCGGCGTAATAAAGCGCGAGGCCGAGCATGAACAACGCCCCGGCGACGCCGCCCGCGAAGAAATACTTGATGGCGGCTTCCAAAGCGCGGTCGCCGCGCCGTGACCGCGCGACGAGGAGATACGCGGGCAAGGACATGAACTCGAGCGCGATGAACATCATCGCCAGGTTCGCCGCGGAGGCGAGCAAGGACATGCCGAGGACGGCTCCCAGGAACAGGGCGGTGAGCACGTCGTCCTCGCCGTCGAGCCAGTACGCCAGCGGCAGGGCGCCGAGATAGATCAGATACTGCCAGCCGATGCTCTTCGCGTCGGTGAGCAGGATCGGGGAGGAGTAGGCGTCGGCCGGGAGGCCCACCGCGAGCAGCATCGCGCCGACGATCGAAGCCAGGGCCAGCGCGCGCAGAGCGAGCGGGGGCGGGCGGCGCATCAGCCCGAGGGACAGCGCGCCCAGGACTCCGGCCGCGAGGGCCGCCTGCGGGGCCAGAGGGAACATCGTCATCGGACCAGCCCCCTCAGCGCGGGCTCGAAAAACGCGAGCCAGGGCATGGGCGCCAGGCCTATCCACAGCATCAGCCCCGTCAGGGTCCAGAGGACGGCGCGCTCGCGCAGGTTCAGGTCCGCGACCTGCGCGCTGACCGAGCCGGGGCCGGCGGGCGCCCAGAACACGGCCTGGAAGGCGGGCAGCGCGTACGCCGCGGCCAAGGTCACGCCCAGCACGCCGGCGAAGGCGAGGATGGGCAGGACCGACAGCGCCCCGGACAACGCCATGAACTCGCCCACGAAGCCGTTGAGCCCGGGCAGGCCGATGGACGCCAAGGTCGAGAACCCGAAGAAGAAGGCGAGGTACGGCGCCCGGGAGGCCAGGTCGCCGAAGTCGGAGAGGCCGCGCTTGTGGGTGCGCTCATACAGGAAGCCGACCATCAGGAACAAAGCGCCCGTCGTCAGGCCGTGATTGACGAGCTGGAGCGTCCCGCCGACGAGGCCCTGGCTCGTGCGCGAGAGCACCCCGAGCAGGCAGAAGCCGAGGTGGGCGATCGAAGAGTAGGCGATCATGCGCTTGAGGTCGGTTTGCGCCATCGCGCACAGCGCGCCGTAGATCGTGCTGAACGCCGCCAGGCCGCCGAGGATGGGCAGGGCGGAGAAGGAGAGCTCCGGGAACAGCGGCAGCGCGATGCGCAGCAGCCCGTACACGCCCATCTTGAGCATCACGCCGGCGAGCATCACCGAGCCGGCGGCCGGCGCCTCGGTGTGGGCGTCGGGCAGCCAGGTGTGCAGCGGGATCATCGGGATCTTGACGGCGAAGCCCAGGACCAGGCCCCAGAACACGAGCGGCGCCGCGGCCCCCAGCGCCGACGCGTCGAGCGCGGCGAGGTCCCACGTCCAGACGCCGGTGGCCCGATGGTGCGCGCTGACGAGCGCCAGCAGGGCCAGCAGCATGAACACGGAGCCGGCGAAGGTGAACAGGAAGAACTTCACCGCGGCGTGCAGGCGGTTGCTCGAGCCCCACAGGCCGATGATGAAGAACATCGGGACCAAGGTCGCTTCCCAGAAGACGTAGAAGAGGAACAGGTCGCGCGCGAGGAACACGCCGGTGAGCGCGGACGCGAGCGCCAGGAAGCAGGCCCAGTAGGCGGCCGGCACGTCGAGCTCCCAGGAGGCGGCGACGCAGATCAGGTTGAGGAACGCCGTCAGCGCGATCAGCCCGATCGACAGGGAGTCCGCCGACAGGCGGTAGGAGATGCCGTAGGCCCACACCGGTCCGAGCTCGTTGACGACCGAGAGCGCCGGGTTGGCGAGCAAGGTCAGGACGAGGGCCCCGGCCAGGCCGGCGAACAGAGCGGAGAAAGCGAGCGCGGCGTAGCGGGCGCGGGCGCCCAGGAAGGCGCAGACGGCGGCGCCGGCGAGCGGGGCGGCCCAGAGGATGGTGAGCGGGTGGCTCATCTCAAAACCCTCACGACCAATATCGCCGTGCCCGCCAGCATCCACCACAGGTAGTCGTTGATCCGGCCCTGCGCCGAGCGGGCGATCGCCCCGCCCGCCGCGCGGACGAACCCGGTCGTGCCCTCGACGAGGCCGTCGACGCCGCCCTTGTCGAGCACGCGGCCCACGAACCCGGCGGACCGGGAGACGGCGGCGGCGAACCCGTCGACGAGCTTCTTATAGCCGAAGTCGGAGTCGAACAGCGCCTCGACGGGGCCGCCGCGCCAGCGCCAGTCGAAGCCGGGATCGGACATCGTCAGGCGCCACGCCGCGAACGCGCCCAGCGCGGCCATCAAGGTGCCCAGAAGTGCCACCGTCATGTTGAGGTGCGGAAGCAGGGGCTCGCCGGGGAGGTTGAGCACGACCTCCAGGCCGGGAAGGCCGCTGGGCAGCCCGCGAAAGCCCGCGGTGACGAAGCGCTCGATCGGGCCCTTGAGCAGGCCCGCCGCCGCGGCTCCGAGCGCGAGGAACAGCACCGGCACGCCCAGGATCGGCTCGGCCTCGTGCGCGTGCGGCGCCCGCTTCTGCTCGGGGCGGCACCCGTAGAAGGCGAGGAACAGCATGCGGAAGATGTAGAACGCGGACCCCGCGGCCACGAGCATGCCCATCGCCGCGAGCCCGCCGCCCCGGTGCCAGGCGGCGTCGAGGACGGCGTCCTTGCTGAAGAAGCCGCCGAAAGGGAAAAGGCCCGCGAGCGAGCAGGCGGCGAGCAGGAAGGAGAGATAGGTCAGGCGCATGCTCTTCTGCAGGCCGCCGACGTCGTCGACGTTGGCCGTCGGCTGATGCAGGGCGTGGGCGATGTTGCCCGCGCAGAGGAACAAGGCGGCCTTGAAGAAGCCGTGCACGATCAGGTGGAAGAGTGCCACGCCCACCTGGCCCAGTCCGAGGGCCAGCATCATGAGGCCGAGGTGGCTGACCGTCGAGTAGGCGAGGATGCGCTTGAGGTCCTTCCTCGTGCCGGCGATGATCGCGGCGCTCAACGCCGTGAACGCGCCGATCCAGGCGATGAGGTCGGGCAGGCCGGGCACGACGGCGAGCAGCGGCCACGCGCGCACGAGCAGGAACACGCCCGCGGTCACCATGGTCGCCGCGTGCATCAGCGCCGAGGTCGGCGTCGGGCCCTCCATCGCGTCCGGCAGCCAGAAGTAGAGCGGGAACTGCGCGGACTTCGCGCACGCGGCCCAGACGAGCAGCAGGCCGATCAGGGGCAGCAGCTCGAAGGCCGCGCCGCTGGCGACCTTCAGGTACAGCAGGTGGAAATGCGTGATCTTGAACTGCAGGACGATCAGCAGCAACGCGAGCAGCAGGCCGAAGTCGCCGACGCGGTTGGTCATGAAGGCCTTCAACGCCGCCTTGCGCGCGGACTCCTTCTGATGATAGTGGCCGACGAGCAGATAGGAGCAGACGCCGACCAGCTCCCAGAACAGGTACAGCTGCACGAAGTTGTTCGCCGTGAGAAGGCCGATCATCGCGAGGAAGAAGAGGTGGAAGATCAGGAAGAAGCGGCCGAAGGCCGGATCGCCCTTCATGTAGCCCGCGGCGTACAGGTGGATCAAGGAGCCGACGAAGGCCACCATCGCCAGCACCGCCACACCCGGCCCGTCGACGCGCAGCCCGAAGTCGATGGCCCAGGTCCCGGCCTCGGCGAAGCGGAAGAGATTGAGATCGAAGCTGTGGCCGGTGTAGACCCGTGCGGCGAGCGCGAAGGCCGACGCCGTGACGATCGCGCAGGAGGCGAGGATGGGCAGGTGCGTCCACTCGGGCTTGCGGCGCAGGACGAAAAAGCCCAGCAGGATCGCGGTCACCGGCGACGCGAACAGGAGCCAGGCGGCCCACGGCACTTGCGCGGGCGTCATCCTTGGAGCTCGGTCAGCAGCGCGGCGTCGGCGCCGCGCCCCCCGCGCCGCATGCGCAGGATCAAGGACAGGCCGACGACCGCCTCGGCGGCGGCGACGGCGATGACGAGCGCCACGACCGCGAGGGCCTCCGCGTCGTCGAACATGCCGGCGTGATGGACGAGGCTCACGTTGACCGCGGCGAGCATCAGCTCAAGGCCGAGCAGCATCGCCAGCAGCTGCCGGCGCAGGACGACGATGGCGAGCCCGAAGGAGAACAGCCCGCCCGTCGTCGCCCAGACCACCGCGGTCAGGCTCATGACGCGGCCTCCCGCTCCGGGGCTATCGCCAGCGCCGCGAGGAACATGAGCATGGTCACCGCCTCGGTGGCCAGCGCGTAGGGGCGGAAGAGCACCGCGCCGAGCTGCGCCTGCAGCGCGGGGTCGACGGCGACGGCCGCCGGGGCGTCGCCGCGGGAGAGCAGCAGTCCGATCTCCAGGACCGCGGCGATCAAGCCCGCCCAGGCCAGCGGCCGCGGGAAGGAGAAGTCGGCGAAGCGCTCCCCCTCCTGCCCGGCCGCCATGATGGTCACGACGACGAGGACCATGACGGCGCCGGCGTAGATCATGACCTGGAGCAGGCCGAGCAGCGGCGAGCCGCATAGGATGAAGAGGACGGCGGTCTGCAGCAGGACGACGAGCAGGCTGACCGCGCTCACATAGAGGGAGCGATGCAGAAGCATCACTCCGGCGAAAAAAACAGCGACGATTCCCGCGACCAGCGCGGCCCACACGGCCATTGCGCGGCTATCTTAGTTTTTTTTGGCTCGCGGGTCCATACGGCCGGTCAAGAGCCGGCTTCAGCGGGAGATGTGGAGGGTGGCTGAATCCGGGGAGACGCGCAGGCGGATGGGGTCCCCCCCGTGCATCTTATAGGAAACCGGCGTCGAGCCCCGAACCTGGTCCACGGGCACCATGTAGAACTTGTAGTCGTGCCCGCCCCCGCTCGTGTCGTCGTAGATGAAGCAGAGCCCGAGGTCCGGCTGAGCGGAGTAGAACAGCCGGTACGGCCGGCCGGCGAGGTTCACCGGCTCCCCCGCGCGGTAGGTCAGGCGGAACAGCTCGCTGATCCGCTTCTCCCAGACGGTCTGGCCGGTCGAGACGTTCTTGATGACGATGTAATTGGCGAGGCGCGGGCGGAAGATGTTCACCGACAGGCTCACGCGGTATTGGTGGACGCCGTCGCTCCAGCTTCCCGACATCCCCCGCTCGAGCTTGATGAAGCGCGGCGCGCCGCCGGGGGGCGTGACCGCGAGGTAGCCTTCTCCGGCGAGATCCAAGGTCCCGGCGATCGCCGTCCGGCCGCCGGCGCCGGCGAAGGCGTCCGTCATAGGAAGGTGGCGGTCGAGCAGGGGTGCCAGCGCGACGGTCTGCGCGTCGGCCGGGAGATTCTGGAGCATCAGGACCGGGACGGGGATGCGAACGGAGACGGGCGCGTCGAAGGCGAAGGGCGCGAAGCCCGGAGGCAAAGCGGAGCGGACCAAAGCCGCGGGATCGGGGGCGGCGGACGCGGACGAGGCCAGCACGGCCGACAGCAGGACTGCCGTTCTCACCGCCTCATTCTAGCACAGCTTACGGACTTTTCTTCCTCCGGGGAAGCTCCTTGGCGAGGGCGGCGGCCTCCCGGAGGACCGCGGGCTCCGACAGCTTGAGCCCCCACAGCACGAACACGCTCAGCAGCGAGGGCGCGAGGTAATAAGCCGCGCGGTAGACCAAGGCGGCGACGAGCGCCCGCCCCCCGTCGTAGCCGAGCGCCACGAGCACGGCCGCCGTCGAGCCCTCGGCCGCCCCGAGGCCGCCCGGCAGGGCGGGGATCAAGGTCGCCCCTTGACCGACCGCGAACACGGCGCTCAAGGGGCCCAGCGGCAGCGGGTCACCGACGGCCTTGAAGCACAGCCACAGGGAGATCAGGGCGAAGCCCCAGTCGAGGCACGTGAGGATCACCGC
>JAUYSH010000112.1 GCA_030696455.1 Elusimicrobiota bacterium | reverse complement strand
AAGCGGCGCAGCGAGAACGCGCCGGTCTCGCCGGAAACCACGACCCACTGACGTCCCGTCAGGTCGCGGTGGAAGCCGTGCGAGAAGAATTCGGCGGGAGGCCCCGCCGGCTCGGTCCGCGTCGAGCCCGCGAGGGAATAATCGGAGAGCTTGAGGCCCGCGTTGTAGGCGCGTACCCGCGCGGTGTACTCGACGTCGGAGTTCAGGCCGGTGACTTCAAAACTCGTGCCCTTGAAGGCCGCGCCGACGGCCACCGGCGTGCTCACGTCGGAGACGAAGCCGTCGGCCGAGATCGTCAGCTCGTAGCCCGCGTCGCCGGTGTTGCCGCCGCTCGGCCAGGACCAAGTCACGCGGTCGGTCCCCACTCCGGACGCAGAGGGCGCGCCGGGCGCGGCGGGATCGGCGTCGGCGAAGGCGCAGGCGTAGGGCTCTACGGCCTCGTCGCCGGCCGCGGCAACGCACAGGCGCCGGTTCTGGGACGGGGCGAGCCCTTCATCTATATAGGAAGTCGTGGAGACGGAGGCGAACGGGGCGGTGAAAGAAGAGGTCGCCAAGAAGTAGGAAGTGGCGCCCGGGACCGCGCTCCAGGACCACGCGATCGAGGAAACGCCTAAGGCCTCTCCGCTCAGGTCGGCGGGCGGCGGTTGGCCGCCGTTCCAGGTGAACGTGATCTCGGCGGGGATGGACTCCCGGCCGACGAAATCGCCGGTGAGTGCGAGGACGCGGTAGCGGCGGCCCCGGGTCAGTTGCTCGTCGAGATGGGCGAAGCTTCCGAAGTCGGCGCCCGCGATCGTCACCGACCAGGCGATCGCGGCGGGCGTTCCCTCCGACTCCGCGGAGGCGTATTCATAAATAGCCTCGCCGGACGCGGTCCACCCCGGCAAGTTTGGATCCCACCACAGGCCGGTCTCCAAATCCTGGACGGCAAGATCGATCCCGTCGATTCCGTTCGCGTCCGACGCTGTCCCTTCGATGACCGACAAGGCGGCGATCGTGGACCCCGAGACGGGGAAGGAGACGGCGACGAGGGGATCCTCGAGGTCAGGCGCGATCGTGAAGTCGATGCCCGAGGCCGAGCCGCCGGGGGCCAAGGAGACGGGCGCGAAGCCCTGGTAGAAGGCGATCGGGGTGGAGGGGTCGATGAGCTCCGGGTCGTCGCCGAGGAAGGCGCCGAGCGCGTAATCGCCGGGCGTGGGGACGCTGATGGAGAAGGGCACCGACGCGCCGCCGGTGGAGACGAATATCTCGAGGAAGGTGTTTTGGTCGAAGCCGTCGGACGAGGCGATGATCGCCACGGTCGAGCCGGCGGGCGCGCCGCCGTCGACGATCACCGAGCCGGAGAGCGTTCCCGAGGGAGGCTGAGCGCAGGCGGGCAGGCCCGGGGCGCCGGCCACGGACTGCGCGCCGACGAAGGCGCCGGGCGTGGAGCCGTACACGACCCACGGCGCGTCGCCGGCGTCGAGCGCCAGGCTCTCGGAGAAGAGATTCGAGTCGGTGCGCGGATACCCCGGCAGCAGGTCGCCGAAGGAGTCGTAGGACCAGACCGCCGCCGAGCCGGCGGACTGGCCGAGCACCCAGGGACCGCCGTCGGAGGCGAGCGCGATGCTCCGGGAGTTCGAAGCGGTCTCCGCCGTGTTGTGCCAGTAGCGTTGGAGCTCGACGACGCCGCTCGCGCCGAATCGGAACAAGGCCTGCTGTTGGTCCGTGCATCCGGGAAATAGCTGGGAAGACGCGACCCAGGCCTTACCACCGGGGGCGATCACGAGGGAGGCGTCTAGGTCGTCGAGGGTTTTGAACGTGTCGCCGCGATAGACCGGGAAGCCCTCGCGCAGGACTCCCGAGGGGCTGAACCGCCACAGCGCGAGGTCGAAGGCCGCGGCCGCGGGCCTCGAACTGACGCCCGCCGACCAGACGTCGCCGTCGCCGTCGAGCGCGATCGAGAGCCCGCCGTCGAAGACGCCGGACTCGCGCTGGTGGAAGACGGGAAAACCGGACGACAAGGCCCCGTCGGCCTCGAAGCGCCACAGGGCGAAGCGCGCGCCGCTGAGCCCCGCGTCCAGCGTCTCGACGGCCGCGATCCAGGCTCGGCTCGACGCGTCTACCGCGACGCCGCCCGGATAGATGTCGAAGCTCCCGTACACCGCCGCGGAGCTAATCAAGGTCTGGCCGTCGGCGGAGACGCGCCAGACGCCGAGGCCGACGGGGCCGCCATCGCTCGTCCCGCCAGCCACCCAGGCGTCGCCGCCCGGGCCGGAGGCGATCTTGAAGCCGCTGTCGGAGGCGGCGCTCGACAAGGAGACCTCGCCGAGCAAGGCGCCGCCTGAGTCGAAGCGGCGCAGCCGGTAGGAACCGGCCGGGTCGGAGACGACGACCCACTGCCGGCCGGACAGGTCGCGGTGAAAGGCTTGCGCGTTGTCGTCCGCGCGCGCGCCTGCGGCGAGGAGCAAAAGCAGGGACGCGAAAAAAGCCAGGGTCCTCCCTCGGCGGGAAGGCTCGGCGGGCACGGGACGTACGGCGAACGGCGTTCTCGGCGTGATACTGTTTCTCGGCGATTAGAAACCCGGCAGGTATAGCCTACCCGATGAATCTAACGGGAAACTAACGGAGTGACGGGGATGTGACGGTTTTACGACGGAGAAATAGCCGGCGCCGCGGCCGCTTGGGCCTTGACAGTATTATTACGGAAGGAGGCGATATCCGCAGCCGCGGATGGTCTCGAGGCGGGAGGCGCGGCTGCCGAGCTTGCGGCGCAAGGTGCAGAGGCGGCTCTCGAGCGTGTTGCGCGGGCCCTCGTCCTCCCCCCACACCGTCTCGTAGATGAACGCCGCGGAATGGATGACGTCGGGGCGGCGCAGGAAGATCGCGAGGATATCGGCCTCCTTCGGCTCGAGGTGCTCGACGCGCCCGTCCACAAAGAGGCGCCCGTCGGCTGGATCGAGCTGCAGGCCGGGGCGGCCGAGCAGTCCGGGCTTGCCGTCCGTCCGGTTGAGACGCATGACGGCGAACAGGCGCGCGCGGAACATCTCCACCGTGCAGGGCTTGGCCAGGTAGTCGTCGGCTCCGTTGCGCAGACCGGAGATGACCTCATGATCGGCCTTGCGTCCGCTGAGGATGAGCACCGCGAGCTCGCGCGTATCCTTATTAGAGCGTATGGACCGCAGGAGCTCCACCCCGTCGCCGTCGCCGAGAGTGCGGTCGAGGATCACGGCGTCGAAGCGCGCGCGCGCGAGTTCCCGGCGCGCGGCGGACAAAGAGAGGGCCGGGACGGAGTCGAAGGCGGGCTCGAGGATGCCGGAGATCCAGAGGCGGATCAGGTCGTTATTGGGAGGGTCGTCATCGACCACGAGGACCTTCAGTCGCGCAGGGGGCGGCACGTCTTGAGTTTAGGCATCCCCGGGGGTCCTGTCAACCCCACATTCGAAGCAAAGAAAGCAATCGAAGGATAATGACTATAATGAGCTATCGATACATAAATGACGTGTGAGTCGCATATGATCCCCCCGCGCTGCTGCGGCGCCGCTCCCAATGCCCCCATTTCCCAGTGCCCGTCTCATCGAAACCTCACGGCTCGCTTGCCTCCGGCCAAGGGTCCGAGCTTGTCGATCGGCGAATAGCGCTGGTGTTGCAGCGCCACATCGCGGTTGGCCAATCGCACGTAGATCTTCACCATTTCGAGCGTGGAATGGCCCAGCATCGCCTGGAGACTGAAGGCGTCCCCACCATTCAGAATATACTGAGTCGCGAAAGTATGGCGCAGCGTATGAGGCGACACCCGCACCCCCTCGATGCTCGCCGACTTGCCGTAGCGCTTCATCGTGATCTGAAAGTGCCGCGAGCAGATCTGGCCGCCGAACTGGTCCAGGAAGAAGATGTCCTGCCCCGCCACGTCTCCCCGCCATTGAGCGTAGTCCCAAAGAGCCTTCTTGACGGCCACGCCGAAGGGCACGGTGCGCTCCTTGTCGCCCTTGCCTAGAACGAAGAGCCGGTTCCCCTCCCAGTCGATCTTGTTGCGTCGCAAGCCGAGCATCTCGCTCAGGCGCAGGCCCGTGTCTAGCATTGTCAGCATCATGACCCAGTTGCGAAAGCCAGCATAGGTTTTTGTCTTGGGCTGCACGAGCAGGAGGCGCACTTGGTCCATGTTGAGCGGCCGAAGGAGCTTCCTCTCCATCTTGGGCTTCTCGATCAAGCTGAACGGACTTGATGGGATGACGCGCTCTTGCGAGAGGTAGCGAAAGAAGCACCTCAGCGCGCCGTAGTTCCGGTTGATCGTTACGGACGAGAGGCCACGTTCGCGCAGGTGATCGAAATAGGAGCGCACTAGATTGGGAGTCGTCTCGCGCGGCGAAGGCGCCCCCTTGCCCTCCAGGAAGCGCAGGAAGCCCCCGAGCGTGTACTTATACCAGGAGAGGCTATGGTCCGAGAGATTCTTGGACCGGCAACGCAGGAAGAACAGCTCCCGCGCCGAGGTCCAATCCTGCACGCCAACAGCGGTTTGATCGCTCCAGAGTCTGCGCATGTTAACCTCCGATTTTCGGCTAACCTTGCGAACTCGCAGACACCCGTTAAATCAATTCTCCCTCGAGACCTTGCTTTCCTGGCCCGCACATGCTATCCTGCAGTGCGGGGTAGAGCAGCCCGGTAGCTCGCAAGGCTCATAACCTTGAGGTCGCTGGTTCAAATCCAGCCCCCGCAACCATTTCGCAGTTTCCTCGACGAGAAACAGGATCGAACCCCAGTCAAAACTGACTGGGGTTCTTCTGTTTTAGACCCCACAAGACTACTAGGTTCGTGGAGGTCAAAATGGCGAAAACCGCGACTTACACCGCTCCAAAATACGGCGAATGCTCACTAGGCCATGCCTATGAGGCGTTCCGGCTGCGCTGCCAAGCGCAGAATCTTTCCTCCGGAACCTGCGGTTGGTACGAGCTCACCATCGCGCTCTGGCACCGCTTCCTCGAAGCCCAGGGCATCACCAAGGCCAAAGACGTGACGCCGAACCTGATCCGCGCCTACCTGGAGGACATGCGCAAGCGGGACCTGGCCTCAGGCTACCGCAACCGCACCTACGGCGCCCTCAGCTGCTTCTTCGGCTTCCTCGCGCGCGAGGGGCTCATCCCCTCCAATCCGTTCCTGCTGGTCGAGAAGCCCCGCATGGAGAAGAAGCTCATTCGGCCTCTCTCCATGGACCAGATTCGGCAGCTCTTGGGAGCCTACAACCAGAAGCTCTTCCCCTCCCACACCGCCTGGACTGTCATGGTCTTGATTCTCGACACCGGCCTGCGCATCTCCGAGGTCTCCGGCCTGCGCACCGATGAGATCGACTTCCAGGGCGGCGTACTCCGAGTCATGGGCAAGGGCAACAAGGAACGCCAAGTGCCCTTTGGCGCGACTTCCAAACAGGCGCTGTGGAACTACATGGCCCGGCGCGGAGAAGTCCCGGACCAAGGCCTCATGTTCGTCAACCGCTTCGGCGGCAAGCTCTGCCGCCTTTGGATTCAGAAGAACATGCGGCTGCTCAGCCGGCGGCTGGGCATCAAGGGGGTGCGCGTCTCACCGCACACGTTGCGCCACACCTTCGCGATCAACTACATCAAGAACGGCGGCGACGCGTTCAGCCTACAGAGAATCCTGGGGCATTCAAGCCTCGACATGGTGAAGATCTACGTTAGCCTCGCCGATCAGGACGTGGCGACGATGTACCGCAAGTTCAGCCCCATGGACCGGCTCGGCGAGGTGCCGGGAGCAAGGCGGCGAGTGCTGGTGCGATGAACCGCCGCGCCAAAATCACGAGAATGATATTCTCTACCTATGCGAATTGATCTTCGCGAGCGCATAGCAGGACAAACTGCCGCGGCCATCCGGACCTTCCTGAGGCGCAGTCACGGGGACGCCTGGAATTTGTCCTACGTGGCCAAGCGCCTCCGCTCGGATGAGGCCGCGGCGCGAGAGATCATCGTCGAGCTTGCCGCACGCGGGTATATCGAACGGTCAGCGTTCTCCGCCGAAGGCGAGTACTGGGAAAACACGATCCGCGGCAACGCCTTCGCGGGGGCCACGGCGGCGAAACCTCTGTTGAGAGTGTCGGCCGACAAGCGCTTGAAGGAGTTTCTCGACCGAGTTGAAGAGGTCCGACGCGATCCGTACTACTTGTACAGGGTCCACCGCGTCATTCTCTTCGGGAGCTACCTGACTTCAAAGGACCGGATCAACGACATCGACCTGTGCGTGAGCCTGACGGTCAAGGAGAAGGACAAGGACAAGCAAGACCGGCTGCGGGAGCAGCGCGTCGAGGAGACTCTCCGCCGCGGCAAGGTCTTTAAGTCCTTCATCGACCGCCTCACCTGGCCGGAGACGGAGGTCTTAAAGTTCCTCAAAGCCAAGTCCCGGAGCATCAGTCTGCATACGGAAAGCGACGCGCCTCTCACCGCGGGCAGCTCCAAGGTCATTTATCAGGACGGGAAATGAGCACCTCCTTCGACCGAATCACATTTTCACACGAGAGGTTGCTTTCGGCTCTTCGCTCCGCAGGTGCGAAAGAATTTGAAGAAACCGCATCGCCGGGTTTCCCAGATCCCGAGTAGTGTTTTTCGCGATATCCTGGAGTTCGCGGATGCAGCGCGTGTAGTCGGCGTTAATGACCAATTCCAGGCCATCAAGTTTCGCTAGTGCATTCGTGATGGCACCCTCACGGACCACTGGAGACCAAAGCATGAATCGAATCTTCCTAAAGTCTTTGAGATGCTGCTTTGCGTATATCCGCTGCCGCTGATGCTTCTCGGCAACCTTGGAAATGGTCGTTGCGTATGTTCCGTACTGAAGCCCGTCCAGGTGTGTAGTCACTTCGCAGAGAAACGCCACCCGATCCTTATGCCGCAGGCCAACTACATCTAGTTCCGCGAGGCCTTCCAAGCCGCCCACTGGAGGCCGGACGTTATATCCGACGAAGTCGCAATTGTGGCGTTGGCTGAGATACGCTCCAACGATGTACTCGCCGAGTTCTGTTTTCATTGTTCCCCTTCAATTCGCCACTGTCGTCGCCATTTCCGCCACTGTTTTGAACGCGCGCGGGAGATCGAAGCCCGCGAAATCCGCGGCCCGCAGCACTGGTCTCAGCTGAGGCTCCAACTGCTGTCGAAGCGCTTTCAGCCGCGCCTCGGAAACGTCCACCGGGCTATTTCCGGGCACGGCGAGCTTCTGCTTGACGAAACCGACGAGTTCCGCGTCTTGCGGCTTTACGCCCAGCGTTCGGACCCCGTAGTCGATGTCGTAGAAGTCTCGTATGGCGGCCTCCCGGCGCGACAAGGCGGCGCGGAATTTCTCGGAGAAGGCCTCTATGCGGGAAATGCAGCGAACCGCGGTCGGCTTCAGCATCGTCTGACCTGAGATCGGATCAAGAAGCATAGTCCGTGCGGGCCCGTCGATAATCGGCGTGAGCAGCGGTTCCCGCAGGCCTACTTCGATCTTGATGGTTTCCGCCTGCCCGCTGAGCAGCGAGGTATATCCCGCGGAAGCGAGGTACTGTGCGGAGCCGTTCGCGCCGGTCACCGGCTCGACGACGCGGAAGACCGGAAGCGCCTTTTCCAGCGACTGGATCGCTTTCTTCAGCCCCGCCGCCTGCGCGCTGCGCTTGGCGCGGGAGGCATCGGTGGGCATAGGGATGACGAAATCCAAGTCTTCACTCAGCCGATAGAAGTCCGCGTGAATCTTGGCCAGAGACGTGCCGCCTTTGAAGACCAGCGCGGGGTCCGCGGCCGCTAGGTACGCCAGCAGGACGGTGCAGAAATAGTCCTTCTCGATGAGGCGCGGGACGAAAGTCGTCTCCGCCGCCGTGAAGCCCACGGCCTCCCGGAATAGACCGACGTCCTCATGCAGACGGATCGGCACCGGCTCAGGCCGACTCATTGAGCACCACCCCCCAACGACGGTCAAGCTTCCCCCGCTTCGGCTTGTTGGGAATCCATGGGATCAGACCCGTCGTCGGCTTCAGCGCCCGTTCCAGCTTGCGGAGCAGTGGCGAGGCCACGCCTTCGCGCTCAAGGAGCGCGCCCATGCGCCGAATCGTTCCCGTGTCGCCGTACTTCAAGGCGGCTTCGACCAGGTCGGCCGCGCCGACCCGCCGAGCCGCCAGTTCACTTCGAATCCAATCGAAGCCCTGCGGAAGGCTGTTGAACCGCGACCAGTCGTAGACCGCATCGACGAGCGCGCGCGCGCGCGAAGAATACACGGCGGTCTGACCGTCAGGCGTCTTGAACTCCTCCGTGCCGCCGAGGCGCTCATCCGCGACCTTGATGAGCGTGAGCGCCACCGCGCCGATTGTGCGATCACCGAACAGGCGGTTGTTGTAGGCGTAGACCCTGTTCGGAATCTGCCCGTCGAATCCGTAGCGGTTGAAGGCATTCGGCCCGCAGATCTGATACCGCCCGCCTTGCGCCGCCATCAATGCGTTCAGGGCCGTCGCTTCATCCGGACTCCACTTGCCGCCCAACGGAAGCCGCGGCGGCACCAGGTAGACGCCGCGCCAGACGCGCGCGATCATCCCCGCTTTCGACAGCCGGCTCAGGAGTTTGCGCTCCTGCACCTGTTTGATCTTCAGCGGCCGGGCCAATTCGCCCATCCGCACCGTGCTCAGTCCGCGCATCTGCACATACGCAAACAGCATCGTTTCGAGCTGCCCCAGGCCCCTTCGCATGAGTGCATGATATACCCAAAGTAATCCCCTGTCAAGGGATTATCCCAATAATAGGATACACTCACGCGGCGACGGCTCCCATGACCTTCAGACGGGCCAAATCCACCGGTCGACGCAACATCGTCTGCATCGGAGAAAACTTCTTATGCTGATCGGCGATATCATGCCGAGCCAGGTGAACGTACTGTCTCGTCATTTCCAAAGTCGAATGGCCGAGGATCTCCTGCAGGCTAAAAGAATCCCCCCCGCCGCGCACATAAAGCACCGCAAAGGTATGGCGCAGTGTGTGTGGAGAGAGCCTGACACCATGGATATCCGCCTTCACTCCGTATCGGTGGACCAGCTTACGTATCTTATTCCTTTCCAGTGCCTTGCCGGTTCGGCCTAGGAAAAAATGCGGCGCGCGAATCAAAGCCTTGGTGCGCGCCCTGGCGTATTCCAGAAGCGCCTGGCCGGTTCGCGCGGAGAACGGAACCAACCGTTCCTTGCGTCCCTTGCCCATCACGGTTAGGGTGCAGTGGAGCCAGTCGATCCTATCCGCCTCGACCGCGATCACCTCCGAAACTCTCATGCCGGAATCGAGCATAAGCATCATCATAGCCCGGTCGCGAAGGCCTTCGACGGTATCGGTGTCCGGTTGCTCGAGAAGCGTCATCGCCTGCTCAGGCGTCAGCGGCCTGATTAGAACCCGTTCCCTTCGCGGCTTCTCCACCAAGGCCATAGGATTCATGGCGAGATATCCTTCTCGGCTCCAGAAGGCGAATGCGCATCGCAGCCCTCCAAAGGTCCGGAACACCGTCTCCGAAGCTTGTCCGCGCTGGCGAAGGTGCACCAGGAAATCGCGAAGGTGCGCCGTCTTAACAGCCTGAAGCTCACGGATTCCCCGTGAGTACTGGAATGCAGTGAGGTCACGGAGAATAAACCCGTACCAATCGACCGTTCCCGGCGATAGGTTAAGCGCTTGGCAGCGCGAAATGAAGGCGGCGCAGCCGTCCTTGATAGTCATCACCACCAGACTCGCTTGCAGCGCCGGCACCGCGATGGCAGTCTCAGAAACTCTGGAATCCAGGGCGTATCTCATTCTTCAATACTCCAGGCGTTGGGGAATGTAAACCCGCAGACCCGTCTCCGCCTCGATCGTGATGCTCTGCGTCACTTCCTGGCGCTGGGTGTCCAGCTCCTTGACCGCTTCCTGAGTGAGTCCCTGGGTCGCCGAGGAGGCGATGGGGTTGACTCCGCTCATCTCTAGGGCGGACTGGGTCCCGTTGACGAAAGAGCGCAGCACGGTGTTGGCGACCGCCGCGTCCTTGTGGGTCTCGACCTTCCCCTTGAGGCCCGCCGCGCCGTCGAGCGACAGGGCCATGCCCGTGAACTTCACTTCGTCGCCCTTCTCGAAGACGAGCGTG
>JAUYSH010000063.1 GCA_030696455.1 Elusimicrobiota bacterium | reverse complement strand
GCCGCCTCCCCCTACCTCGGCCGCGACGGCGACGCCGTCAGAACACCTTCAGGCCCGATCTCGGCGGGGTTCGTCGTCAACTGCGCCGGCCTCCAGGCCGACCGCGTCGCCCGCGACTTCGGCTTCTCGACACGCTACGCGGTGCTTCCCTTCAAGGGCCTCTACCTGTACGGCGACGAGCCCCAGGGCTCCTTCAAGACGCACGTGTACCCCGTCCCCGACATCCGCAACCCCTTCCTCGGCGTCCACTTCACCGTCACCGCCGCCGGCGGCGTCAAGATCGGCCCCACCGCCATCCCCGCCCTGTGGCGAGAGCACTACGACGGCCTGTCCCGCTTCGACCTGGGCGAGCTCAGCGAGATCGCCTGGCTCCAAGCCCGCCTCTTCCTCGGCGCCGGCTTCGACTTCCGCCGATTGGCCCTCGAGGAGATCCGCAAGAACTTCCGCTCCGTCATGGTCGGACAGGGCGCCGCCCTCGTCGACCGCCTCGACCCCGCGCTCTACACCCGCTGGGGCAAGCCCGGCCTGCGCGCCCAGCTCGTGGACCTGGAATCGAAATCCCTCGTCATGGACTTCCTCATCGAAGGCGACGCGAGATCCCGCCACGTCCTCAACGCGGTCTCCCCCGGTTTTTCCTGCGCGATTCCCTTCGCCGCGCACGTCTGCGACGGCATTCCCGAGCTCTAGCGACCGAGCTTAGAAGCGGACGCCGAGGCCGGCTTCCGCGCCGGGCTGGCCGTGGGCCATGGTGCCGGCGAGACTGAGGTAGGTGAACTGGTAGGGCGTCAGGCGCACGCCCAAGGTGAAGCGGCTCTCGAAGGTGTTGACGACGCGCCCGTTGAGCAGCGGATCGAGGCTGGACTGGCGCACGACGAGGCGCGCGCGGTCGAAGCCCACGCCCGCGTAGGGGGCCCACTTCGGCGTGCCCGCGGAGGCCACGAGGCTGGCGCCGGCGTGCGAGGCGGAGAAGTCCGAGTGCACGACGGAGTGCGCGACGCCGGAGACGAGGACCTGCGGGGCCCAGGGCTTGTCGGAGGTGGCGTAGAGGCCGTAGCGCAGGCCGCCGCCGGCGATGGTCAGGCCTTGGAAGGAGACGCCGCGGATGAAGCCGGAGATCTTGAAGGGCATGCCCACCTCGGCCTGCACCCAGGGCAGGCCGAACACGCGCACGCCGTTGTGGCGCAGGATGTTGTTGCCCTTGGAGGGGTAGGCCTGCCCGCCGAAGCGCACACCGACGTCGAACCCGGTGAGGCCCAGGGAGCGGCCGCTCTGGAAGGTGGCCGCGCCCAGCACGCCGCCGAGGTCGCGGGCGAAGGGCTTGAGAGAACCCTCGTCGGCGAAGCGCGCGAAGCCGCCGAATTGATCCGCGCCCGCGAACGCGGACGGGGCGAGGGCCAGCAGGGCGGCGGCGGCGAGTGCGAGTCGCTTCATGCCCCGATTATGCGATATCGAGCGACGAAGCTCAACCCCGCTATTCGTCGACGAGGATTTTCAGCGCCTCGGGCAGGGAGGTCTCGCCGCGCTCGACGAGGTCGAGGACGCCGCGGCGCAGGGGGCGCATGCCCTCGGCGACGGCGAGCGCCTGGAGGGCGTCCGGCGAGACGCAGCGGGTGATGGCCTCGCGCATCGGGCCGGAGCGGATGTGGAGGACCTCCATGACCGCCGTGCGGCCCTTGTAGCCGATCCCGTCGCAGCGCTCGCAGCCCTTGGCGGAGCGCACGCTGCCGAGGCGGTTGATCTCCTCCTTGGTCAGAAGGCGCGTCTGGGAATCGGTGGGCTGCCAGAGCTGCTTGCAGTGCGGGCACAGCACGCGCACGAGACGCTGGGCGACGACGAGGCGCACGGCCGCGGCGACCATGTACGGCGGCACTCCCATGTCGACGAGGCGGGTCACGGTCGTGACCGCGTCGTTGGTGTGCAAGGTGGACAAGACGAGATGGCCGGTCACGGCCGCCTTCAGGGCCGTGGTCGCCGTCTCGACGTCGCGGACCTCGCCGACGAGGATGACGTCGGGGTCCTGGCGCAGGAAGGCGCGCAGGGCCCGGTCGAAGGTGAAGCCGACCTCGGGGCGCACGTTGACCTGGGTGATCCCGGGCATCTCGTACTCGACGGGGTCCTCGGCCGTGACGATGTTGCGGTCGGGGCTGTTCAGGGCGGAGATCATCGTGTACAGCGTGCTGGTCTTGCCGGACCCGGTGGGGCCGGTCACGAGGACGAGGCCGTTGGGGTTGGCGAGCGCCGCCTGCACGCACTCGAGGTCGCGCTGATGCATGCCCAGCGAGCCCAGGTCCCCGCTGATCTGGGCCTGGCCGAGGAGGCGCATGACGACCTTCTCGCCGTAGCGGCTGGGCAAGGTGCTCAAGCGGATCTCGAGCTTGCGCCCGTCGGGCAGGCGCATGCGGAAGCGCCCGTCCTGGGGCACGCGGCGCTCTGAGATGTTCAGGCTCGCCATGACCTTCAGGCGCGTCGTCATCGCGGCGCACATCGAGATGGGGACCTCGAGCTGGGGGATCATGCCGCCGTCGACGCGGAAGCGGACGCGGACGGACTTCTCCTGGGGCTCGAGGTGGACGTCGCTGGCCTTCTTGTCCACGGCCAGGCCGAGGATCGCGTTGACCATCTTGATGATCGGGGCGGCGTCGGCGGCCGCGGTCTCGTGCATGTCCGTGACGGCGGGCCGGTCCGCCTCGAAGCTGTAGGCGTCGCGGGCGGTCTTGCCGAGCAGGACCTGGTATTCCGACTCCGCCGGGGCCTGATACGGCTCCGGCAGGGAGGGCCGGGCGCCGGGCTCGGCCTGCGCGCGGACGGGCAGGCGGGCTCCGAGCGTCTTGGAGATCACGTCCACGAGGGCTTCGCCGCCGAAGGGCTTGCGCAGCAGGATGGCGATCTCGCACTCGAGGCTTTCGGCGAGGTTGAAGGCGCGCGGGCTGCCCGAGAGCATCACGATGGGCACGCGGCGCAGGGCGTCGTGGTGGCGCATGCGCCGGACGAGCTCGAAGCCGTTCATGCCGGGCATCTCGAAATCGCTGACCACGAGGTGCGGGCGGCGCTCGAGCGCGAGCGCCATGGCCGTTTCGCCGTCGCCGGCTTCGAACACCTGGCAGTCGTAGCGCGCGAACACGCGCTTGAGCGCGGCCCTCAGCTCGGGCTCGTCCTCGACGAGGAGGATGCGGGTCTCCGGGGGCAGGGTCCGCTCCCGCCACAGGTGCTCGTCGTGCTTGCGCGCGCCCAGAGCCAGCCCGCCCTTATGATGTCGCCGGTTCATGCCTTGAGGATAACGGAAACCCCGGCCGGCTGCCTGGGCCGGAGGACATGGGCCTTCCGGACAATGGACCTAGGACAGCCGCCCGGAGCGCAGGAAGTCCGCGAGTCGCGAGCGGATCGTCAGACCGTGGCGGAGCACGAAGGCCGCGAGCAGTAGCACTCCGGCCGCCTCTCCGAAGACATACCAGGGGTTGAAGTAGGTTTCGAGGTAGCCCTGGTCAGGCGGCGGGAAGCCGCCGCGCAGAGGCCACAGGAAAATCTCGGGGCTGCGGTCGAGCCACATGCGGTCGAGCGCCAGGTGGCTCAGCCAGCACCCCCACAGGAACCAGGGCCGGCACAGCCGGCGCCGCGCCGCGACGAGCGCCGCGAGCACGATCGCGGCGGCCAGCGCGGTGTGGCCGATGCTGCGCGTGTTACCGTTGACGAAGACCGGAACGAGCATGGACAGCGGCTTGTCGACGAGGTCGGGGCCGAGCGCGAGGACGGCGGCCCAGCGTGCGTCGGCGCCCCAGCGCCGCGCAAGCGTCATCGACGGGCCGACATGGCCGAATGGGAACACGTCCGCTCAGACCCGTGGGCGCGCGATCAACCGCCAGTAGGTCCCCGCCCAGGCGGAGGCGACGCCGCGCCTCAGCAGGAGACGATAGCGCTGCCTCATCTTGCGCAGGTCGCCGAGGTTGGGCAGCCGGCGCCCCTTGACCGGGTGGTAGATGACGTCGCGAAGGAGGTACGGCAGGAAGTGCGGCGGCGCGGCGCGCAAGGTTCCGAGCAGCATCTCCCCCTCGCTCGTCGACACGCTCGTGTAGAAGCGGCGGCGGCGGTCATCGGGCGTCCACGGCCCGTCTCCCCCCACGTCCGAGACGCTCAGCCCGGCCGCGCATACGGCGGTCGGGATCAGGCCTTCGTGATGCCCCGTCCAGCGCTGCCCCACGCGCGCGGCGACCGCTTCGAGAGCCGCGCGCGAAATCCGGCACAGCGGGAAGAAGGCCCCCAGCCAGGCCGACTTGTCCGGCCCGTCCGGGAAGTCCATGAACGGCCACCAGAACCAGCCGGGCTGGTCGGCGAGCGCGCGCACGTTGCCGGCTACCAGATCGGAGCGGTCGCGGCCGACCGCGTCGAACAGCGTCCGCCAACTCCCGTTGAAGACGACGTCGTACTCGATGAACCAGTAGTGGTCGAAGCCGCGATGGGCCTCATAGAAGTCGAGGAAGGCGAGATGGACATTGCCCGGCACGAGACGGTCGCCGATGACCTTCGCCGGGCGCTTGCGCAGGCGCGAGAACTCGAACCCGTGCGTCTCGGAGGACAACGAGTCCGGGATCGCCGTCCCCTTCTCCGCCATCAGGAACACGGAGGCTCCCTCCGGGGACTCGCTCTTGAGCTTCGTGTAGCGGCGAGCGAGCTCGGCATCGAAATGGTGAGTGATGAAGACGACCGCGGTTTTCATCGTCCGGTCGGAGGCGGATTAAGCACAATCGAGATGATAGTATAATCACACGATGCGCCTTCTACTCTCCGTGTACGCTCCTCCCGCGCTGCTGCTCGCGGCCGTCGCCGCGAAATGCGCGCGCGACGGCATTTCCCCGTCCTACTTCATGAGCGAGCCGCAGACCCTCGGCGGACTCGACTGGCACGCCGGGCTTTGCGCGACGCTCACCGGCCTCCTTTGGTGCGCGGCCGCCTCCGCGGCTCTGTTGGGCTGGGGCGTCCTCCGCGCCCGCGGCGGCCAATCCGGGCGCGGCGGCTTCCTGCTGCACTTCGGACTGCTCACGCTCGCTCTCATGTTCGACGACATGTTCCAGCTCCACGAGTACGCCTACAAATACTACCTGGGCCTGCCGGAGACGGCCGTCTACGCCGCCTACGGCGCGGCGAGCGTCTACGGCCTGTACGCGTACCGCGCCGTTCTCCGCGCGACCGACCTGTCCCTGCTGGCCAGCGCGATCGTCTTTCTGGGGCTCTCGATCGTCGTCGACACCCTTCAGGACGCCGCCGCCCGCGGCATGGGGCCGTGGCGCATTCTGATCGAGGACGGATTCAAAATGCTCGGAGCCGGGGGCTGGTTCGCCTATCTCTGGCGGGCGTCCCTGCGCTTCGTCTCCTGAGAGGACCATGGGTATCACGCTAAGCGCCGCGACCTTCCGACGCTCTTTCCTCGTCGTCATCGTCTGCCTCACGGGGCTCAGCCTGGCCGGCCGTCTCGGACAAGGCCTCCTGCCCTGGCGCGCCGCCGACTTACTGCTCCGGGCGTTCGACGTGAGCGCCGAACAGAGCGTCTCCACCTGGTATTCGGCGGCCGGGCTCGCCCTGGCGGCGGCGCTCCTCGGGCTCGTCGCGGCGGCGCACCGGGCCAAGCGCGAAACCCGCGACCTCGCGGCGTGGGTCGCGCTCGCCGTCATCTTCGCGCTTCTCTCCTGCGACGAGGTCGCGGGCCTGCACGAGGTCGTCAGCGAGCACCTGCACGCCGCCTTGGGCACGAGCGGCTTTCTCCGTTTCGCCTGGGTGCTGCCCGCGGGCGTCTTCCTGCTCGTCCTCGGAGCGACCCTGCTCCCCTTCCTCGCCCGCCTGGCGCCGCGGCGTCGCCGGCAGTTCGTCGTCGCGGGACTGATCTACGTCGGCGGGGCCGTCGGGAGGGAAATGATCGGAGCCAAGCTCTTCTCCGAGGCCGGGGACCAAAGGACGCTCGCGTACTTCCTCTGCGGCCACGGCGAGGAGTTCCTGGAGATGCTGGGCATCGTCCTCTTCAACTCCGCGCTGATCGAACATCTCGCCGAGACGCTCGGCGCCGACGACGCCCGGCTGAGGTTCACCGCGTGAGCGCGCCGCGCCGCATCGTGTTCGTCTGCACGGGCAACATCTGCCGCAGCGCGATGGCCGAGCACCTCCTGCGCCACTGGGCGAAGACGCGCGGCCTGGACCTCGAGACCTCGTCCTGCGGGATCGCGGCGGAGTCGTGGTACGAGGTGCCCGCCGCGGCGCGCCGCCTGCTGGAGGACGAGGGCGTCCCCCCCTTCGAGCACAAGGCGCGCCTGGCGACGCGCGAGACGCTCAGGAACGCCGACCTGATCCTCGCGATGACCCAGGAGCACTACGACAGCATCGTCGGAAGTTTCCCGGAGTTTACCGGCCGCACGCGGCTGTTCCGCGAGCAGGCGGGCTTCGGGGAGCAGGACGTCGAGGACCCGATGGGCCGATCCGACGAGGTCTTCGCGCGCTGCCTCGCGACGCTCAAGGATTCGCTCGAGGCGCTCCTGAAGACCGGCTTTCGCGACCCCGGCTGACGGAGCCTAGGAGAGCTCGGGGATCGTCAGGTCGACCGGGATCGGCATCTCGTCGTGCACCGGATCGGCCGTGTAGGTCGGCACCAGGTGCATGAGCTCCCGGACCATCGCGGCGTTGTTCGCGCTGCGGCTCATGACCTCGACGCCGAATATTTTCTCCGGCAGCCCGTCGACGGGCTTGTTCTCGGAGCGCAGGACCATGATGTCGTCGTGCTCGGAACCCTCCTGGCCGGCGGGGTCCTCCACGAGCTCCTCGGAGATCTTCTCGCCGGGCTTGAGCCCCGTGATATGGATCTGGATGTCGCGCCCGGGCTCGAGCCCGGAGAGCAGGATCAGGTTGCGCGCCATGTCCATGATGCGGACCGGCTCGCCCATCCTCAGAACGAAGACCTCGCCGCCCTTGGCCAGCACGGAGGCCTGCAGCATGAGGCCGACGGCCTCCTCGACGGTCATGAAGTAGCGCGTGGCGTCCGGATGCGTGATGGTGACCGGGCGACCCTGCTCGATCTGCTCCTGGAAGATCTTGAGCACGGAGCCCGAGCTGCCGAGCACATTGCCGAAGCGCACCGACATGAAGCGGGTCTTGGAGCGGCGGGCGAAATCGCAGATCACCATCTCGGCGGCGCGCTTCGTGGCCCCCATGACGCAGCTGGGGCGGACGGCCTTGTCGGTGGAGACGAACAGGAAGGTTTCCACGCCGTATTTATCGGCTTGAGAGGCGAGATGGTAGGTGCCGAGCACGTTGTTGCTGACGCCTTCCTGGATGTTGGACTCGAGCTGAACGACGTGCTTATGCGCCGCGGCGTGAAAGACCGCCTGGATCCGGTGCTCCCGGAAGATGCGGTCGAGCAGGCTCTGATCGCGGATGTCGCCGAGCACGGACACGACCTTGACGCCGGGCATCTTCTCGCGCAGCTCGGCCTCGCGGTAGAAGAGCGCGGTCGCGTGCTGCTCGAGCAGCAGGACCGTCTTGGGCCGGTAGGCGACGACCTGGCGGCTCAGCTCGCCGCCGATGGTGCCGCCCGCGCCGGTGACGAGGACGGTCTTGCCCTCGAGCGAGCGCATGATGCGCATGGCGTCGAGGCGCACCTCCTTGCGATTGAGCAGGTCGGAGGGCTGGACCTTCCTCGGGTTGGCGCCGGCGGAAGACGAGCGGAGCATCTCGTCGAGGCTGGGCGCGACCTTGATGAGCGGCCGCTTCTCGAGCTTGCGCAGGACCTCGGCGACGGCCGAGACGGCCTGGCCTCGGGCGCTGGAAACGGCGACGACGACCTCATCGACCGGGTGCTTGCGCAGAAACTCGGCCAGGTTCGAGATCGGGCCGGTCACGGGCACGCCGTGCAGGCGCATGCCCCATTTGGCGGAGTCCTCGTCGAAGAACGCCACGATGCGGTAGTTGACGTGGTCGTCCGTGCGCAGCTGCCGATAGACGAGCTCGCCGACGTCGCCCGCCCCGACGATGACCGCCGTGCGCAGCGTGCTCAGGTCGACCGAGCGTTCGCGCCAGTACGCCTTGAAGTAGCGCCCGAAGGCGTGGAGCGCGCCGATCATCAGGAAGGAGAGGATCGGAGACAGGATCAGGACCGAGCGCGGGAACATCCCCTGGGTGACGAACAGGACGAGCACGCCCTGAATGAGCGCGGTCAGGCCGATGGCCTTGGCGATATTGACGACGTCGCCGAAGCTCGAGAAGTGGCGCAGGCCGCGGTGGACGCCGAAGTAGTAGGACGCCAGCGCGTAGGTCAGGACCCCGTAGGGCGAGGTCGTGAGGAGGATGCCGGAATGATAGGCATCGAGGTCGAAATCGAAGCGCAGGAGGAAGGCGAGCCCGTAGGCGGCCAGAATGCAGCAGAGATCCAGAGCCATCACCAACATGCGACGCGCGGCGACGGCGCTGGAGTCGTTCATGACGGGGAAATCATAGCCTTTCAAGAAGGATTGATGGGTCATGCCCTTAGTGTAGGGGGCACGCGGGCGGAGCTAAAGGGCCGTTAGGCTACGCGGTCTGGACCAAAAGGCCTAGTCGCGCCTAGGACCCCCCAATCCTCCAAAGGGTCGCCGCGATGATTTTCACATCCGTAGCGAAGCTCATGCCCGCGAGATAGCGCCTATAAATCTTTATTTTTTCAGGCAATACTTTATCGATGTAGCCCTTCTCCGGATCGGCGAACGTCTTGAGGATGGCCTCCTCATCGCGATACTCGATCGCCGCGTAATCCGTGATGCCGGGCCGGACCGACAGAACGAGCGCGTAGTCCTCGCGGAACAGCTCCACGTATTTGGGCACCTCGGGGCGCGGGCCGACGAGGCTCATGTCCCCCGCCAGGACGTTGAGGAGCTGAGGCAGCTCGTCGAGCTTGGTCTTGCGCAGCAGCCGGCCGAGCGGAGTCACGCGCGGGTCGCCGCCGGCGGTGATCTCCGGACCGCCGCCCGCCGCGCGCATCGTGCGGAACTTGAAGAGGCGAAACGGCTTGAAGCCGAGGCCGACGCGCGTCTGCCGGAAGAAGACCGGTCCCGGATCCAGGACCGCGATCGCCAGCGCGACGCCGGCCAGGACCGGCGCCAGAATCAGAAGCCCGGCGAGCGCCGCGACGAAGTCGAAGGCTCGCTTGCCGCCGCGCGCGTAGGCGCTAGCGGGCATGCGCCAGGACGCGGGCGGCGACGAAGTCCGCCTGCGCGTTCGTCATATCGGGATAGATCGGCAAAGACAGAGAGCGCTCGAAGACGCGGTTGGCGACCGGGTAGTCGGCGTTGCGGTAGCCGAAGGCCTTGCGGTAGTAGGGATGCTTGTGGACCGGGATGAAGTGGACCGAGGTCCCGATCCCGTCGGCCTTGAGCTTGTCGTACAGCGCGTCGCGGTTGCCGACCTTGATGACATAGAGATGCGCGCAGGTCTCGCGGCCGCCGCGCACGACCGGCCCGACGACGGCGCTTCCCGCGAAGGCCCGGTCGTAGCGCGCGGCGATCCGCAGCCGGGCCTCGTTCATCGCGTCGAGCCGGCGGAGCTGGGCGAGCCCGAGGCCCGCGTTGATGTCGGTGGTGTTGTACTTGTAGCCGTTGTCGACGACCTCGTAGAACCAGGAGCCCTTGAGGGTGTAGCGATCCCACGCGTCGCGGCTGATGCCGTGCAGGCGGTTGATCCTCGCGTGCCTGGCGTACGCCTCGCTCGCGGTCACCAGCATGCCGCCCTCGCCCGTGGCCAAGGTCTTCGTCGCGTAGAAGCTGAAGCAGGTGATGTCGCCGATCACGCCGACGGGACGGCCCTTGTAGAAGCTCGGCAGGGAATGGGCCGCGTCCTCGATCACCTTCAGGCGCCGGCGGCGGGCGAGCGCCATGATCTCGTCCATGTCGCACGGCTGGCCGGCGAAGTGCACCGGAATGATCGCCTTGGTGCGGCGCGTGACCCGGCGCTCGATCAGGGACGCGTCGATGTTGTGCGTGTCCTCCTCCACGTCGCAGAGGACCGGGATCGCGCCGAAATAGGTGACGACCTCGGCCGTGGCGATGAAGGTCGTCGTCGGGATGATGACCTCGTCCCCGCGCTTGAGCCCGATCGCTTTGAGGGCCAGGTGGAGCGCCGCCGTCGCCGAGTTCACGGACACCGCGTGCAGGCGCTTGGGGTCCGTTCCGGCGCGGGCGGCGAGGTAGTCGCGCAAGCGGCCCTCGAACTCGACGGTCTTCGGGCCCATCGTGATCCAGCCCGACTTGATGGCGGCGGCGGCCTCCGCGAGCTCCTCGCGACCGAGGCTGGCCTTGTGGAACGGGATCGGGGTCAGGACGGGCATATTTTTCATTGGCAGCTGTCCTTCGCGTAGCCCGAGACGACGTTGCCCTCGACGACGACGCCCGTGCCGGAGACCTGGATGCCGCACCGTCCGGTCCCGGTCGCATGGTTGCCGGATATGTGCGATCCGGTCACGCGCTCGGCATGGATGCCGGCGCCCTTCGTGCCCACGATGAGGTTGTCCTTGATCGAGAAGCCCGTCCCGTCCTCGAGCTTGATCCCGTCTCCGGAGGTCCCGGAGACGAGGTTGCCCGTCACGGAGACGCGGTTTGATTTCTCCTTGAGGTAAATCCCGATCCAGGCGCCGCGGACGTTGTTGGCGGAGATCACGGCGTGATCGGCGGCGGAGCCGACGATGCCGAAGCTCCCTTTGCGGCCCTTGGCGTCGACGATGTTGCCCGTGACGACGGCCGCGTGCGGGGTCGCGTACTCGAGCGAGATGCCGTACTTGCAGTTCTCGACGTAGTTGCCGGACACGCGCACGTTCTCGTTGTCGATCACGATGCCCTGCTCGGAGTCGCGCACGGTGCTGTCCGTGACCGAGTTGTCGGAGCCGAAGCCGGGAGCCTCGTCGAAGACGATGCCCTGCCCGTTGGTCGAGCGGACCACGGTCACCCTCGTCACCCTGACCCCCGAGGACGCGGCGAAGCGGATGCCTGCGGGCCAGAACACCTTCGCGTCGTCGGCGATCACGGTCAGATCGCGGACGGTCACGCCCGAGACCTCCTTGCCGAAGATCGCGTACGAGGCGGTCTTGCCGTCCGAGGGAGGCGCGACGACGAAGGTCGCCTCCGTCCCCTCGCCCGCGAGCGCCACGCCCGTGCGCGCGACGACGCGCGCCTTGTAGCGTCCGGCCGGGAAGAGGACCACGCCACCGCCGGCCGCGGCCGCCGCGTCGATTGCCTTCTCGATGGCGGCCGAGTCGTCGGCGCGGCCGTCTCCCTTGGCGCCGTAGGCCGTGACCTCGAAGGTGCGCGCGCTCGCCGCGGAAGCGAGCAGCGACAGGGCAAGGGCGGCGCCTCTCATCGAGCCACCGGACGCGGCACGGCGTAATGTCTGCTCTTCCATTTGAACGTCGGCAACGCCGCCAACCCCACTAGAGTGCCAAATCCGTAAGCGCAATGCATGAGGAAGAACAGCCCCACGAGCGCGGGCGCCGCCGCGAGGCCCCCCGCCGCCAGCGCGAAGCCCGCCGCCGCCACCCCGTACGCGGCGAGCAGCGCGGCGAGCGGGAGCCACGAGACGAGCGGGCCGAGCGCCAAGCCGCCGAGCAGCGCCAGGACGAACGCTCCCGGCACGAAGTGGCGCAGGCCGAACGCGCCCGGCGCGACCGCGAGCGTCAGCCCGATCCACAGCCCGTTGCCGTACTTTTGCTTGAGGAGGCCCGCGAGCGTCGCGCGCGCGCGGCGCGAGGAGCGGATCGACGGGTCGAACCAGAAGCGGTAGCCCGCGCGCTTCATGCGGTGATGGATCTCGTTGTCCTCGGTGCGCGCGAGGAGCTCGTGGTAGCCGCCCACCGCCGCGAACACGGCGCGGTCGTAGGCCGCGTGCGCCAGGGTGTCGACGAAGCCGGAGGTCGTCCGACGCCGGAACGCCGCCGCGCCGCCGCCGAAGGCGGAGTTCTCCGCGAGCGCGATGAGCCCGCGCGCCGCGCCGTCTTCGTAGGTCGTGGTCGTCGGCCCGCCCGTGATCGCGTGACCGGACGCGCGGGCCTCGACATTCCTGCGCACGAAGTCGGGCGGGAACTCCGCGTGGGCGTCGACGCGGACGATCACGTCGCCGACGGCCTTCGCCAGCGCCGCGTTCCACCCGCTCGCGAGGAGGCGGCCGGGATTGTCGAGGATAGAGAAATCGAGCTCGGGATGGGCCGCCTTGAACTCCGAAGCGAGGCCGCGCGAGCCGTCGACGCTCAACCCGTCCACGAACAGGCACTGCAGGGACTCCTTGGGGTAATCCTGCGCGAGCAGGCACGCGAGGGCGGCCGGCAGGTGCTCCGCGGCGTCGCGGGCGACCAGGACGAAGGTGACCTTCGGGAGGGCCTTCACGACGGGTTGAGCCTCCGCACCGTCTCCTTATATTTGTCGTGGTGCTGCACGCCGAACTCCAGCGCCGGGCGGCCGAGCAGGAACCCGACGAGGAAGTTCGCCAGGTACGCGGTCCGAAGCACGAGGGCGCCGGCCGTCCGGAGCGGATCCCGCTTCTGCGTCCAAATCAAAACGAGGTAGACCGCCGTCGCCGTCAGCGGCAGCACCGCAGGCCGCGCGAAGGCGACGGCCAGGAGCCAGAGCGCGTGCACGAGCAGGTCGCGCTTGAAGCGGAGCAACTGCGGCCACCAGTCCGTGTACAGGAGCGCGTGACGGAAGATCACGCCGGGAACGAGGGCCTTGCGGCTGAACATCAGGTGCTTGATGACGGCCGCAGGCGTCGAGACCTTGGTGTCCCAATGGACGATCATCGGCTTGTCGATCCGGTACAGCTCCCAGCCCTTACGCTTGATCTGAGCATAGAGGACGAAGTCCTCCTCGGGGACGACAGCCGGCTCGAAGCCGCCCGCCGCGTCGAGCGCCGCGCGACGGAACAGGAACGCGCCGCCGACGTCGTCGCCGACCCCCTGCACCGGGGCGCTGATCCGGTGGTAGTCCGGTATGCGGATGAAGGCGTCGCCCGCGAGGCGCATGTCGTCCCGGACCCCGGCGACGCCGCCGGCGTCGGGCCGCGACTCCAGGAACGCGAGGCCGTCGGCGAGCCAGCCCTTCGCGAGCTCCATGTCTCCGTCGAGCATCATCACGAACTCGCCGGAGGTGAGCAGGTAGCCCGCGGTCCGCCCGTTGGCGCAGTTGTAGTACCAGTCCGGCGGCCGCGCGATCCGGAAGCCGCGGCGCGAGGCGACGGCGACGGAGCCGTCGGTCGAGTAGCTGTCGACATAGACGACCGAGGCGCGAATCCCGGCGCGCTCCGCGAGGACGGCGACGGCCTTCTCGACCGAGGCGCAGCACTTCTCGAAAATCTTGCCCTCGTTGCGGGCGACGATCACGACGTCGAGCGAGGCGGCCGTCATGGCGCTCAATAGACCTCGATTCCCAGCCGCTCGCCGTAGCGGCGGCCCAGCTCCGAGATCATCGTCTCGACCCGAAAGCGCGCCCGCCAGGTCTCGCGCGCCGCCTCGGCGACCGTCTTGAGCGACGACGCGGGAGTCGTGAATATTCTTTCCAAGACGGCGGCCAGCGCCGGGGCGTCGCCGGGCGCGTGCAGAAAGCCGTCGCGGCCGTCGGTGATGCATTCCGGCACGGCGCCGACGCGCGAGGCGACGACGAGCTTGCCGAGGCTCATGCCCTCCAGGATCGACAGCGGCAGGCCTTCGGCGTCCGAGGGCAGCGCGAGGACCGGGACGCCGGCGAGCGCGGGCGCGACGCTCTCCGCGAAGCCGACGAACTCGAGCCGGTCCAGCACCCCCAACTCCGCTGCGAGGCGCCGCACGCGCTCGGTCTGCCGCGGATCGGCCGTCTCGGAGCCGACGAGGCGCGCGCGCGCGTTCACCCCCCGCGCGCCGAGCAAGGCGAGGGCGCGGATCAAGGTGTCGTGGCCCTTGTGCTCGATGAGGTTGGCCACCATGGCGAGCAAGGGCGGCGGCGGCTCGACCGACTCCCAGTTCGAGGCCGCGGCTCCCTCCGGCGCGTCGCAGCCGTTGAGCACGACCTCGACCTTCGCGGCGTCGACGCCCGAGCGGCCGACGATCTCGTCCTTGACCGCGCGGCCGTTGGCGAGATAAAGGTCGACGCCGCCGGAGGTCAACCGGTCGGCCAGGTGGTAGGCGCGCTTGCGCCATTGCGCGATCCACGAGCAATCGATGTAGGTGTGCGCGCGGAACACATGAGTGATCCCCGGCCAGCGTCGCTTAAGTGCGCGGCCGACGAAGCTCTCGCGCAGCATGTGGCTTTCCAGGACCGCGACCGAGGAGGGATCGAGCTCGCGCGCGAGACGCTCGGGGGCGCGCAAGGCGTCCAGGCGGCCCATCGGCAGAACGAACACCCCCCTGCCCTTCGCGATGAACCGCCGCGACAGCGGGCTCGACCGGCTTGTCGTCAGCAGCGCCGGCTCGAGGGCGCCCTTGGCCGAGGCGGCGTCGGCGAGCCGGTCGATCTGGCTCTCTATGCCCCCGAAATTGCCGGAGGTCTCCCGCACGAACAGGAGCTTTCGGCGCTCAACCATCGGACCGCCGGTGATGCGCGAGCCCGGCCACCGCGCCGAGCATGATCCAGGTGTCGCGAGAGTAGAAGGTGTTGATGAACATGAACTCCGTGAACAGCCCGACGAGCGCGGCGAGCAGCATCGGGCGCATCAGCGGGCGCCCCGGGTCCCGGAGCGACGACGCCGCGCGCCACAGCCCGGCGAGCGCCGCCAGGAACAGCGCCATGCCGGCGAACCCCGTCTCGACGAGGATCTCGAGGTACTGGTTGTGCGTGATCGCGAACTCGGCGGTGTAGGTGCCGCGGATGACCTCCTTCGAACGCAGTATGCCGACGCCCGTAACGGCGTAGCTCGGCAACTCGGCGAGGTAGTTCGACCAGATGTCGAGGCGGTTGGCGCCCCGGTCGGCGCGCATGCGCCCGATGCTGGTCCTCTCCTTGAGCGACTCGAGCATGGTCCCGGGCATGAACGTGAACGCGACGAGCGCGACGAGGCCGCCGGCCACGAGCATGTTCATCTTGCGCGACATCCTGTCGGTACAAAGCATGATCACGATGAACAAGAAGAGGCAGCCCATCATCGCGGCACGCGAGCCGCTCTGCAGGACGGCGAGCCCACCCGTGATCGCGACGGCGCCGAGCACGGCCTTGAGACGCGGTTCCTTCCCGGCGTCGGCCCAGGCGAGCAGAGCGAGCGACACCGCGGTCAGTCCGGCGAAACCGAACGAATTGGGATCGAGGAAGCCGCCCGCGTTGCGTACCTCGGCGGACGTGCGCGAGACCTCGGTCGAGACGTAGCCGCCGAGCGCGAGCACCGCGAGCAGTCCCGCGCCGTAGCCGATCGCGGCCCAGCGCAGCCTCCGGCGGTCCCAGAGCAGAGCCGCGAGCGCGTAGCCGAAGGCCATGAAGAGCAGGATGCGGGAGCAGGCGATGCCCGCGCCCTCCGAGCGGACCAAGAAGTCCGCGCCGCGCGTGGCGGACCCCGTGAAGCCGAATTGTAGTTCCCCGGGGAAAATCAGGCCGTATGCGGCGATCATGTGAAGGACGTAGAACGCCGCGAACCAGTTGAACGCCCGCGGGAAGACCATTTTGCGCTTCGCGAACAGCACGGCGTAGAGGATCACGAGGGCCGAGAGCAGAGGGAATATCTTAGAGAGGTCGACGGGGCTGAGCTTCTGCATGCCCGAGCCCCACGTCGAGAAGAACATGGTCAGGAAGAGGAGCGCGTGGACCGGCACGGAACGGTGCCACTGAGTCCGGCCCGTCATGCCAGCCTCCCCATGACCGCGCGCTTGAGCCCGGCGGCCCGGCGCGTAACCGCGGCGGGTAGCAGCGCCAACAGCCTCCAGTAGAGGACGTCGCGCGCGAAGAACGTGGTCCGGATCTCGCGCAGCTTGGCGCGCGCCTCCGCGCCGCGGCCGGCGACGACGAGCTGGGCGGCCGTGGCGACAAGTTGCTTGTCGATGAGGCCCTCGACGAACCGCTCGGAGCCCGCGGGGACGCGGCCTTCAGCGAGCGCCTTGTGCGCCGTATCGACCAGGATGTAGCCGTCGAGCGCGGGCAAGGTGTCGGCCAGGGAGTTCGCGACGTCGCGGTGGTAGACGGCTCCATGGACGCTCGAGAACGCGATCGGGCTCTCCAGCGCGATGCGAAACCAGAGCTCGATGTCCTCGCCGGGCAGGCGCTCCTCCCGGAAGCCCCCAAGCTTCTCAAGCACCCTCTTGGGCACGGCGACGGCCGAGGAGCAAACCGGCTGGAGGCCGATCGCCGACTCGAAGTAGTCCGGGATAAGCCCCTCCCAGGGAAAGGGCGGCAGCGCGCGGAAGCGCATGGCTCGCGCGACTCCCCGGCGGTCGACGACGCTGAACGAGCACGCGTAGGCGCCTGCCTCGGGCCAGCGCGCGAGCAAGCGCAGGATCGCCTCCAGAAATTCCGGCCTGTACTCGTCGTCGGCGTCAAGAAAGCTCACCAACCCGGCGCTCGCTTCGCGCACGCCGCGGTTGCGCGCGGCGGAGACGAAGCCGTGCGGCTGGCGGATCAGGCGCACGCGCGGGTCGGGGCAGGCCTCGACGAGGGCGCCGCAGCCATCGGAAGAGGCATCGTCGACGACCAGGACTTCGAAATCGCGCTCGGTCTGAGCGAGCACGGAGTCGAGCGCCCGCCGTATTGTGGCGGCCGCGTTAAACATCGGGATGACGACGGAAACTTTAGGCATCTCTCCGGCCGGCGTCTAGCAGGTCAAGAAGCTCGCTCCCGCTCTTCAAATCAATTTTACGGCAGAGCATCATTCCCGACGCGACGATCTTAGCGTGGTCAGCGTGCGTCAGCAGCTTCGGGTTCGGAAGGCGCTCGGACCAATCGACGTAGCGGTGGTTGTCGTTGACCACGGATCCGCGCAGCGGCGAGTTGAGTAGAATCGTGTGGAAGACGACCTCATCGGCGATGGAAACCGTCCTCATGAACTCCATGTAGCGCGGGTTGGCCGCGACAAAGACGAGAATCGCAGCGACGGCTTCGCGCGGGAGCGTAAACCAATTGGAGCCGCCGTAAGCGGTCATGCCGTCCGGCATGGCCCGCTTGAGGCCGAGCAGGCGCCGCGCGCCGCGCACCGCCTTGTCGAGCAGTTTTCGGACGAGCGATCTGCCGCTGTAGTGATGGTGTTCAACCCGGTCGGCTGCCTCCGGCCAGCCGCCCGGACCCAGGGTCGCGTGATGCGCGAATATCTTGCCCTTCGCTGCTTCAAGGAAGCGCAGGATGCGCTTGCTGCTCCACACGGGGTAGTCCTGGCCGCTGATGTTGATCACATAGCCGTAGTCCTGCTCGCGCTCGATCTGGGTGAAGGAGTCGAGAGCCGACTGGACCCAGCTGAACTCGCCCCAGTAGATTTCGCGTCTCGGCTCAACAAGGCGGGCGCGCGGATCGAGCTTTGCGGCGTCGATGCCCGACTTCAGATCGAGGCTCACGTAAACGGCGAATGAGGGGTCGTCGAACGCACGGATGAGCCGATTGAGCAGCGCAAGTTCCTTGTGCGCCTGGATGAGAACGACGACCTTCATGAACGCCCCTGCCCGCGGAGTAGTCCGGCGACATAGCGACGCTCCTCGGCACTGAGGATGAAGAAATAAGCCGCCGGGACGAACACGGTTGTCTGCAGCGCGACGCAGGCGGTCAGCCGTCCGTAGTCGGGAAGGACGAAGCCCCGGATCAGCCAGAAGTATATCCCCAACACAACGGCGGCCTTGAGCACCGTGCCGAATATCGCCCCGAACAGGTAGTCGCGCACCGGCAGCCCGACTGCGCGGCAGATGTAGAGCGGCTGGAGCGTCAGCCGAAGGAGCAGGATCTCGGCGGCCGTGCCGAACACGACGCCGTACATGCCGAAGGGCTTCATGAACGCCATGCTCAGAAGCAGGTTCAGGACCCCGCCGGAAAAGTTGAGGGCCGCGTAGGAGCCGTGCTTCGAGAGCCCGTACAGGAGTTGGATCCCCGGCGACATCGGCAGATAAACGGTGAACGCCGCGGCGAGAATCACGGTCACGACGTAGCTTTCCTCGAAGCCGGGCCCCATCCAGCGGAGGATGAAGGCCTTGCCGTAGAATATGAGGCTCAGGCCGACGAACGCGGCGAGCAAAGCGGTGAAGCGGGTGACCTTGAGCAAGGCCTCCCGCATGCCCTCACGGTCGCCCCGCCCCTCATACTGACTGAACACCGGCGCCATCATGCCCACGCTAGCCCCGACGAGGCTCTGGAACCCGTCGACGAGGCGGATGCCGATGGAGAACGGCGTGAGCAGTGCCGCGTTGAGAAAGCCCGCGATGAGCACCGAGTCGAGTTGGAAGCGGAGGACGTCGCCGACCTGGCCGGCGAGAACCTTCCAGCCGTAGTCGAACATTGCGCGAACCTGCTCTCTCTCGTAGTGGAACGGGACGATTCGGATATAGGGGAAACGCGCGCGGCACAGCGCGTAGTAGGCCGCGTTCTGCGCGAGGTTCGCGGCCGCGGTGACGGCGGCGATCGCCAGGAGCCCGTGCCCCTCGTGAAGGAGAAACCAGATCACTGCGCTCGAGACGAGGGCCTTGGCGATCGAGATCAGCGCGATAAGATCGTGCCGCACCTCGGCAGTGAGTATCCCGCCGAAGATGTTCAGCGGGAAGCCGACACCCGTCGCGAAGCCGAGGATCAGCAGGATTTTGCGGAACAGCGCGATCTCGGCCGGGTCGCTCATGAACAGCGGGCAGACCGCCGCCGACAGCGCGGTCGCCGCCAAAGTCGCCGCGCCGATGGCGGAGAGAAGAAAGAAGCCGGTATTCGCGACGCGGTTGACCTCTTCGCGATCACTCGCGCCGAGAGACTTCGCGATATAGCGCGAGGCCGCGGCGTAGACGCCGTAGTTCATCAGGTGGTAGTAGCCCATGAACGCGCCGACCAAGGTCCAGAGGCCGTACATTCGGGCGCCGAGGGAGTGGACGATGATCGGGGTGATCCAGAACGAGACGGCCAGAAGGACGAACATTTCGACGTTGCGGATGATCGAACTCTTGATGACCCGGCCCGCGGTGCTCATCGCAGGCGCCCCTCGAGCCAGAGCGCCCGTCCCGCCGGAAGGCAGAAGCGGCCGCCGCACGTCGTCAGGACGCGGCGCGCGTCGGAGCGGGCCTCGAAGAGCGCCCGAAGGCCCTCGAAGACCTCCCCTTCGAAAGCGGCGTCGTCGCCGGAATCGTTGACGAGGAGCAGGTAGCCCCGGCCGCGAAAGTGCCACGCGCGCGCCCTGACCCCGGGCGGCGCCGCGAAGGGCGCGGAGGCGTCCGCGCCGAACTCGAGGACCGGCCGCAGTGCCTGGAGCTCGCGCAGGACGCGCGCCGGCGCCTGCAGCTCCTCGGGATAGTCGAGATGGTCGCGGCCCGCGGGAGCGGGCGGCAGCCGAAAATAGAAGCCGCGCGCTCCGTCCGCGACGGCGCGCGCCGAGAGCAGGCGCAGGGCGGTCCAATCCGCCGCGACCTCCGTGCCGACGCGGTGCGAGGGCGCCCCCGCATAGGCCGAGACGGCTCCGTCCGGGACGGCGGCCGCGACGTCGAATCCCAGCCGCGCCGCCTCCGCCGCGACGCGCGGCGGGACGGGCCGAAGCAGGCCGACCGGGAACGGCCGGGACGGCTCCGCGCGGCAGGCGGAGAGCACGGCCGCCGCCAACAGGAGTCCCGCTCTCATGCCCTGTCCCCGCGCGGCTCGTGGACGGCCGCGGCCATGAAGGCGAGCACGAAGAAGAAGCGGTAGCCGTCGAGGAGCGGCCCCGTCAGCAGGAGGAGCGCGGCCAGGGACAGAAAGGCCGCGACCGCGGTGCGGCGCCGGATGTCGTCCTCGCCGCGCAGCAGGCGTCGGACCACCAGGGCCAGTCCCGCGGCGATCAGGCAGGCGCCGAGCGCGCCGCCTCGCGCGAGCCAATGAAGGTACTGCGGGCTCGTCGCAGAAGCGAGCTCATAGCGCGCCGGGCCCCAGCCTATGACGGGCGAGAGGCGGACGAGTCGCTCGACGTCGGGCGCGATCGCGACCAGCGGCTTGAATCCGGCCGTCGCCAAAGCGGCGAGGGCCGCCGCGGCGTGCGCGAGGCGCAGGCGCGAGCGCGAAAAGAGGATCATGTAGCACAAGGTCAGCGCCGCGGCGGCGAACCGTTCGCGTGGCGAGTCGAAGATCAGCCACGAGCCGTACGCCGCGACCGCCATCGCCGACTCCGCGGCCTCGCGTACCGCGGGGCCATGCTGGCGGATGAGATGAACGAGAAAGACGCCTAAGATCGTCCACCGGGGAAGGTCGAGCCAGTCAAGGGGGCCGGACTGCGCGCCCTTGAAGGCGAGCGCGAATAGGAAGGAAATCACCCACAGCAGCTGCAGCGCCACGGCGAGGAGCGCGGCCCGGTAGGCCGGCTCGCGCGTCTCCCAGGCCGAGGGCATGGTCCATAAGCTCGCGCCGCCCGCGATCGCGGCGAGCGCCGCGAGCGGCAGGTCGAGCCTCCCTCCGGCCAGACGGTCGGGCAGGAGGAAGGCGCACCAGACGATCGCGACCAGCGGATTGGGCAGCTTCACCTTCATCGTTCCCGGAACCCCCGGGGCAGGAGGCCCATGGATTTCAGCGTCTCCGTCCGGCGCCTCTCCGCCTCGGCGCGGTCGCGGCCCTCGCCGACGACCAGAGGCGTGAAGCGGACGAGCCGCGAGCGCTCGAAGTAGTCGTACGCGTCGGCCGGGCGGCCGAGGCGGGTGAGCACGCGGCCCGCGAGCTCAAGAGCCCGGTAGTCGAACGGGCGCTGCGCGGCCGCCTCGAGCGAGACCGCCAGCGCCGCACGCAGAATCCCGGGAGAAGGAGCGTCGCCGGCGCTCGCCGCCGCGAGGGCCCTCGCGCCGAGGCGCCGCAGGCGCTGCGGCTCCGTCTCCTCGCCCGAGCGAGCGGCCGCGACCGAGAGCAGTATCGCGCACGCGGCCGCCGCGGCCGCGGACCAGGCGGGCGTCGGCTCCGCCCGGACGCTCGGCGCCGTCTTGTCGGCCCACTGGGGCGAGGACAAGAGGAATCCGACGATCCCGAGGAACACCGCGGCGTTGCCGGGGATTTGAAAGGGAAAATCGATCAGCGCGTGGAGCGCGAAGGCCGCGGCCGCGCCGAGCGCCCCGCCGATGAGCGCGCGCATCTCGCTCGACCCGGCGGCCAGCCAAGCGCGCACGGAGACAACGGCGAGCAGCAGGGCGCCCGCGAGCCCGGCGAGCAGCCCGGGCAGTCCCGTCTCGAGGGCGAGCTCGAGCCAGTCGCTATGCGCGTGCTTGGCGAGGCCGCCGAGGCTCGCGTCCTGGTAGGACGGATAGACGGTCTCGAAGCTGCCGAGTCCGGTGCCGAACAGCGGCGAGTCGGCGAGCCAGGGCAGGGCGTCGCGGTACATGAAGAAACGCATCGTGACCGCGCGGTCCGTCTGCGCCCCCGCCTCGGCGGAGGCGCCGACGACCTGGAAGCAAAAGAACACGACGAAAGACGCGGCGGCCAGGAACGCGGCCGCGCGGAGGCGGCGCACGCGCGCGTCCAAGACGAAGCCGGCGCCGGCGAAGCCCACAAGCATGGCCGTGAGCGGCATCACGAGCAGGGCGCCGCGCGAGCCGGTCGCGAGCACCCCCGCGAGGATGAGCGCGGCGAGCGCGCCGAGCCCGGCGAGCTCACGGACGCGCTCGGGCGACGGGCCGTCGACCTGGGGCCAACTGCGCTTCGACCACACCACGCCGAGCCCCATCGCCAGCGCCATGAGAAAGAAGTTCGCGGCGTGGTCGCGGTTGTAGTAGGAGGCGAAGGTGCCGGTGAGCTCGGTCGCGCGCACCCAATACAGGCGCCCGCCGCCGGTGGCGGCCTGCAGCACCCCCTGCGCGGCGAGCGCCGCGCCCAGCCCGAGGAGCAGGCGCGCGTAACGGCGCGCCGCGCGATGCGTCGTGATCACCTGCGGGACGCTCCACAGCAGCGCCGCATAGGCGCCCCAGAGAAGCGCCGCGGAGTTGGTCGCGCTCTCGGCGGCCGTGAACGGGCCCGCGGGCCTGGGAAGATCGGCGGCCGCCGGGTTGAGGCCCTGCAAGAGTCCAAACGCGGCGAAGCCGGCGGGAAGCAGCCAGAACCACGACGCGGCCGGCGGGACCGGGCGCGGCCCCCGCAGAAAGCAGGCCAACGCGAGCGCGAAGGCCATGATCTGGAGCGCGGCTCGCGACCACGGCTCCACGCAGCCGAATGCCAGGGGCCCGAAGGCGGTCAGCGCGAACAGCAAACCCTCCGGTACCGCGGAGGGAATGCGCGCTGTCATGAACGACGCTCTTTTCCTTTCCCCGTGTCGACGTAGTCCCGGTAGTATTGCTCGTAGTACCGGCCGTCGGCGTACGACATCGTCCCGAGGCGCGCGCCGTTGATCACGCCTCCGAGGATTTTGATGCCGCTTCCACGCAGGCGCGCGCACGCGGTCAGGATCAGCGGCACCCGCGTGCGGCCGAAGCGCGACACGAAGATCGCCGGCTTGACGTGCCGGCCCCACAGGAGGATGTCGCTGATCGGGAAAACGGGCGGGCAGTCCACAATGACGCGCGTGTAGCGGCCGCGTGCCCAGGCAACGAACTGCGCGAGTTGGTCGGTGTTGAGCAACTCCGCCGGGTTCGGCGGCCGCGCGCCGCAGGCGATGATCTCGAGGTTTCGGATCTCCGTCTTCTGCACGAACGACTCCGGATCGGTCGTCGCGCCGGAAAGGAAGTCGGTGAGCCCGGTCTCGCTCGAGACGCGCAGGTTGCCGTGCTGACGGGGCCGGCGGAGGTCGCCGTCGACGATGAGGACTTTCTGGCCGAGTTGCGCCATCGCGACGGCGAGGTTGCACGCGACAAAGCTCTTGCCCTCCTCCTGAACCGTGCTCGTCACCAGCAGGACGGGCTCCTCGGCGAAGCCGGTCATCGTACGGAGGTTGCGGAAAGACTCGCTGAGCAGGGACACGTCGGTGGACAGCAGCGGCGCGTAGATCGCCGCCCCCTTCTTGTGCCGCGAGAACGGGATGAGGCCGAGAAACGGCAGGCCGAGGCGCCGCTCGATGTCGTCGTGCGTCCGTACCGTCTGGTCGAGCATCTCGACGAGCAGGGCGGCGAGCGCGCCGAGGGCGAAACCGCCGAACAGGCCGAAGACGAGCGCCAGGGCCTTGCGCGGGCGGATCGGGTTGTCGGGCAGTTGGGGCAGGTCGATGATGCGGACGTTGTTGGCACGCAGCTGGCCGGACAGCTCGGTTTTGAGGCTCGCGACGATGTTGTCGACCTCGTTGTTCAGGACCTTGTGCATCGACGCCAGGCGCGACCTCAGGGAGACGGTCGCGGGGTGGCTGTCGGTGTACTTCATGCGCAGGTCGGCGAGTTGAGCCTCGCCCTCGAAGATATGCGCCTTGATGTCCTGGATCAGCTTGTTGTTAACGACGGAGGGCAGCGACTGGTTGAGCTTGTCGGCGTCCATGCCGCGCGTGCGCTGTTGCAGCGCGTCGAGAACGTCCTTCGACATGAACAGCTTGCTGTTGAGGTTCTGCTCGACGAAGTGATGAGACAGCGCGCTCGAAACGTTCATCGCGAGCTGGGGATCGGTGCTGTCGACATTAACGCGGCACAGTCGGGTACGCGGCACCTGGACGACGGTAATCGCCTTCGCGAGCGCGCCCTGAGTGTTCAGGTCTTTGGCCGCAGCCAGGTTGAGGTCGATGAAGACTCGGCGCAGCGCGGTCTGGCTGGTGATCAGCTTGAACTGGGTCCCGAAATAGTCGTCGTCCTGCACCTCGACGACGCCTTGCCCGGGGGCCGCGGTGCCGCCCTCGCGCTCGATGTTGAGCACGGTGGTCGCGCGGAAGATCGGGGGAGAGAACATCGCGTAGCACAGCGAGCCGACGAACACCGCCGCCGCGATCGAAAGGACGATCCAGCGGCGCCGGGAGAGGACGGCGAGGTAGTGCGACAGGTCGAAGTCGACTTCCTGCTCGGTGTCGGCCATGGGCTAGAAGAAGCTCTGAGGGACGTAGATCACGTCGTTGGGCTCGAGGACCATGTCCTTCTCCTTCTGACCCTGCTGGGTGATGGCCTTGACCTCGATGGTGTAGCTGACGCTGACGCCGTTGACGTTGCGCAGCACGCGGGTGCGGTCCTGGGCGGCGATCGGGGTGAAGCCGCCGGCCGTGCTGATCGCCTCCAGGACGGTCAGGCGCGACTCGGTCGGGATCGGCAGCGAGCCGGGGCGCTGGACCTCGCCCATGACGAAGATGGTCTTGTTGCCGTACTCCTCGATGAACAAAGAGACCTGGGGGCTGACCAGGAACTTGGCAAGCTTGCTCTCGAGCGCGGCCTGCGCCTCGATGAGGGTCATCCCGCCGATCTTCACCTCGCCGATCAGCGGCATCGAGACCGACCCGTTGGAGTTGACGCGGACCTTGCGGTTCATCTCCAGGTCCTGGTAAACCGTGATGCCGATCAAGTCGGCCGCGGAGATGCGGTAGTCCGTTTTCGCGCGGACCACCTGGCGCATCGCCGCGGCGATGGCTTCGGCTTCCTTCGCGGCGACGGCGTTCTGGGCGGCGGAGTCCAGAGGCTCGGCGGGCGCGGCGGCGGCGGGAGGGGCGTAGACGGGCGGGTTGAAGTCAGCCGCGCCTTCGCTGACGCGGAAGCCGCCGCACGCCGAGGCGGCCAGGCATAGCGCGGCGGCCAAGAACGAGGTTCGGTTCATCCGCGCTTATTATACAGGCTCTAGAACTTAAGCGCCAGGTTCCAGGCGGTCTGGTGGTCCTCGTAGTTGAACTGGCTCGTGAACGTCGAGTTGCGCTCCCGGTACACGTGGGACAGGCCCGTCGAGAGCCAGGCCTGGATGTCGTACTCGATCCAGGCGCCGCCCTGGTAGATGTCGTCGCGGCGGTCGCCGCGGGCGCCCGTGGTGCCGATGAACTGGGTGTCGGGGTACTTGTCGAGGCCGAAGGCGGCGTTGAGGCCGACGGAGAACTTGCGCGGGAGCCGGTGCTTGACGTCGAGGATCGCGCTGTTGCTGATGTAGAAGCGGTTGGAGGCCGAGATCGACTCCTGCAGGCCGCGCGAGAGCGTCAGGATGACGTCGGTGCGGTCCTGCGGCTTCCAGGTCAGGTCCGTCGTGACCGTCATGTTGCGCGTCACGCGGGTGACGCCGCCGAGGGGCGCCTCGTCGTACTCGCGGTAGCTCAGGCCGGCCTCCGCCCGCCCGGTGACCTTGGGGGCGACGACGCCGGCGACGCCGAGGCCAAAGTCGTGGGACTTGCTGTTCTTGTCCTGCTCGCCGACCGCCCGGCCGACGGAGTAATGCGTGATCCCGCGGTGGTAGGAGGCGTACACCTTGGTCTGGGGCTGGACCTTGTAGCCGACGTTGAAGCCGAAACGCTGGGAGTAGCGGTTGAGCTGGCGGCCGATCGCGTCGCCGAGGTACTTGTTGACCGTATGGCTGGCGTCGACGCCGCCGGCCATGTTGCCGTTCTTCTGATCGTAGTCGAGGCCGGCGTAGGCCGTGTTCGACCAGCGGCGGTCGCGACTGACGAGCTGGGAGAAGGCTTGGTCGCGGGTGTTCAGGTAGCGGTCCCCGGCGCGGAAGGTCAAGCCGTAGGCGCCGGCGTAGGCGTAGTCCACGTGGGCGGCCTGGTTGACGGTGTCGTTGGCCGAGGCGTCGGTCGTGTAGTTATGGGACTCGGCGACGTAGCCGGCGGTCAGGTTGTGGAGCTTGCGCCAAGGAAGCTCGAGCTCCAGACCGAGCTCGTTCTTCGTGATCCAGGAGCCGCGCACGCCGCCGCCGACGATGACGTTGTTGGGCTGGTCGCGGGGCACGAGGTAGATGTTGCTGTCGTAGACCTCGGTCAGGCGGTAGTGGGGATGCAGCGCGAGCTGGCCCCAGTGGATGTTCGGCTTCTTGTATTGGGTGAGCCAGTCGAGGCTGACGGCCTGGGCGGAGGAAGCGAGGAGGACGGGAAGCACGGCGATCACGCGAATCATCGGGCGCATTGATTTATTCCTTATCGGATTATCGTGAGGCGGCGCTCAAACAGCGAGCCCAGCCCTATGCGAGGGCTGGGCTCGCGTCGAGCGCTGACTACATCAACGGTCGTAGCACTCGTTCTGAGAGACGCTCGGGCCGTAGCCCTCGCAGGAGTTGTTGGGCTCGTCCTGCGGGCCGGAGGGCGAAAGGCTCGGGGGCGGGTTGTAGGGCGGGTTGTTGTTGTTGTTGTTCGCGCCCGGGCCGAAGCCGCCGTCGCCGCTTCCGCGGGGCGGGTCGCCGATCTCGCCCAAGGTGTTGCCGTTGTTGGGCGTGCCGACCGCGAAGCCGGCCACGGCGTCGCGCAGGTCCTCGCTCTTGCCGCTGGCCAAGGTCAGTTGGGGACCGCGGCGTCGCGCGGGACCGCCGGCGACCGCGTCCTTGATGTCGTCGGGGGCGGGCATGTTCAGGCCGAGCTTCGGGCCGTTCTTGAACGAGAAGGCGCCGATGATGCAAAGAATGATGATGATGACGGCGTTCCGGGCTTTCGACATCAGTTCCTCCGAAGTCTCACAAGCCTCGTCTTTCCCATCCGGGGGATGGACGACAACTTGCGAATATGATATCTCAAAGCTGACTTTAACACAAGCGGCATAGGGCCCCCCCTCGCCGGGGGCTTAAGGACCTAGACCGGCTCTGAGCCTCCAGGAGCGCGCATGAATGATTTAATCGGGAAGCTGAAACAGCCGGCCCTCTGGACCATCAGCGTCCAGCTCTTGATCCTCTACGTCGTGTCCGTCGCGATCTTCTTCGCCGCCCACGCCGTCCAGACCAAGGCCGCCCTCGGCCTCAAGGACCGCCTGGCCAAGGGCGAGGCGGGCGCCTCCGCGGGGGTTTTCCTGCTCGCCGCCGTCCTCAACTTCCTCGGCGTGGCCGCCTTGGTCTTCGTCACGCAGAAAACCGGGGAGAACGTGCGCATGGCGATGATGATCCTTCCCCTCTTCCTCATCATCGAGCAGCACGTGCGCCACCTGCGCGCCAATCCGCAGGACCGCCGGGCTTCGCTGCTCGGGATGGCGGGCGTGGCGCTGGGCATGATCGGCGGCGTCGCCGCGCTGATGCCTAACGCGCCGCTGAAATAAGCCCGCTCGCGAGGCGCAGGCCGTTGAGCGTCAGGTCCGGCTCGTGGCGGACGCCCGGCAGGTCCTTGAGGAACAGCGGGGCCAGGCCGCCGGTGGCCGCGACCTTCGCCTTGCCCCCCATCTCCTGCTTCGTGCGCGCGAGGACTTCGCGGATCATGCCGAGATACCCATAGTAAAGACCCGCCTCGAGACAGGCGACGGTGTCTTTACCGACCACGCTGCGCGGCTTGCGGACCCTGATCAACGGCAATTTTGCCGTGAATTCGTGAAGGGCACGGGCCGCGGAGTTGGGGCCGAGCAGGATGGCGCCTCCGATGTAAGCCCCGCCTGCATCCACGCAGTCGAACGTCGTCGCGGTGCCGAAGTCGATGGCGATGCTGGGGCCTCGAAACAAGTCCCGCAGTGCCAGAGCGTTGAGGATCCGGTCTGCGCCGACTTGCGTCGGCGTTTTAACACTGAGTTTAAGCCCCAGCGGAGACCGGGGCGTGATGAACGACGCTTTAACGGCAAACGAATTGGTGATCGCCTCGGCAAGCACGGCGTCCATATCAGGTACGACGGACCCGACCACGACGCTGGTGGGCAGCCCCTTCAGCTTACGGAAGGGGCATTTGAGAGCGCGTGCGTACCACTCAGAAGTTCGCCGGAGATCGGTTTGTATACGCCACTGGCGAATAATCCGATCTCCGGCGAAGACTCCGACGGTCAGGTTGGTGTTCCCGACATCGACCGCTAACAACAATTTATTTTAATGCTCCGACCAATTCCTTCACCGCGCCGGCCGACTTGAGCAGCGCGGCGCGCTCGTCGACGGTCAGGTTCAGCTGGATGATGGACTCGATGCCGCGGGCGCCGAGCTTGCAGGGCACGCCCACGAAGACGCCGTCCACGCCGTACTCGCCTTCGAGCAGGGCCGCGCAGGGCAGTATCTTCTTCTTGTCCTTGAGGATCGACTCGACCATCTCGGCGGCCGCGGCCGACGGGGCGTAATACGCCGAGCCGGTCTTGAGCAGCTTGACGATCTCAGCGCCCCCGTCGCGGGTGCGCTGGTTGATCGCCTCGATCTTTTCTTTGGAAAGCAATTCCACGATGGAAATGCCGCTCACCGTCGAGAACCTCGGCATGGGGACCATCGTGTCGCCGTGGCCGCCGAGCACCATCGCGTGCACGCTCTCCATCGAGACGTCGAGCGCCTCGGCGATGAACCAGCGCATGCGCGCGCTGTCGAGCACGCCCGCCATGCCGATGACGCGGTGCTTCGGGAACTTGGAGACCTTCAGCGCGACCTGGCACATCGCGTCGAGGGGGTTGGAGACGATGATGAGGATGCAGTTCGGGGAGGACTTCACCACGCTCTCGGTCACCGACGCGACGATCTTGGCGTTGGTGTTGAGAAGGTCGTCGCGGCTCATGCCCGGCTTGCGCGGGATGCCGGCGGTGATGACCACGATGTCGGAGTTCGCGGTCGGCTCATAGGAGGTCGTGCCGGTCACCTTGGTGTCGTAGCCCACGACGGGGCCGCTCTCCAGGAGGTCGAGCGCCTTGCCGGCGGGCATCCCCTCGGTCGCGGGGATATCAACGACCACGACCTCGTTACATACTTCCATCTCGGCGAGGCGCTGCACGAGCGTCGCTCCGACGTTTCCAGCCCCGATCACCGTCACTTTCGTTCGAGCCATATGAGTCCTCCTATATCTTGGTGCCACGCCACCCAATATACCCATACTCGAGTAATGGGAAAA